>CAZHED010000009.1:0-141318 GCA_964531095.1 uncultured Polyangiaceae bacterium
TGCGCTGCTCGTTCATCACGTCGTCGTATTCGAGCAGGTGCTTGCGAATGTCGAAATTTCGCTCTTCGACCTTGCGCTGCGCGTCCTGAATGCTCTTCGTCACCCACGGGTGCACGATCGGCTCGTTGTCGGGCATGCCCATGCGGTCCATCAGCGACTTGACCCGATCGCCGGCGAAGATCCGCATCAAGTCGTCTTCGAGAGACAGATAAAAGCGGCTCGAGCCCGGGTCGCCCTGACGTCCCGCGCGGCCGCGGAGCTGGTTGTCGATGCGGCGCGACTCGTGCCGTTCGGTGCCGAGGATATGAAGGCCGCCGAGCTTCTTGACCTCCTCGCCTTCGGCCTTGCACGCCTTGTCGTGTTTTTCGACGACCTCGAGAAACGCCTCGGGCTCCTTGTCGGGGTCGCGCCCGGACTCCCGAAACTCGAGCTTCGCGATCATCTCCGGATTGCCGCCGAGAACGATGTCGGTCCCACGGCCGGCCATGTTCGTGCTCACCGTGATCGCGCCTTTGCGACCGGCTTGAGCGATGACGTATGCCTCGCGTTCGTGGTGCTTGGCGTTAAGGACCGCGTGCGGAATCTTCTTCTTCTTGAGCAGCGTCGCGATCGCGTTGCTCTTCTCGACGCTGGTCGTGCCGACGAGGGCGGGCTGGCCCTTCTCGTGGCACTCGAGGATCTCGGCGATGACGGCGGTGAACTTCTCGCGCTCGGTCTTGTAGACGACGTCTTCGTGATCTTCGCGGACCATCGGCTTGTTGGTCGGGATCTGTATGACGGCGAGCTTGTACGTTTCGTGGAACTCGGTCGCCTCGGTGTCCGCCGTTCCGGTCATCCCGGCCAGCTTGCTGTAGAGGCGAAAGAGGTTCTGAAACGTGATGGTGGCCATGGTGCGCGTCTCTTCTTGGATGCGCACGTTCTCCTTCGCCTCGACGGCCTGGTGCAGGCCGTCCGACCAGCGGCGCCCGGGGAGCACACGGCCCGTGAACTCGTCGATGATGAGGACCTTCCCGTCGTCGGTGACGAGGTAGCTCACGTCGCGCTTGTACAGCGAATGCGCGCGCAAGCACTGGTTGAGGATGTGCAAGCTCTCGAGGTTGATGGGGTCGTACAGGTTGCCGATCCCCATGAGCTTCTGCGCGAGCTCCACGCCGTCGTCGGTGAGCGTCACCGAGTGCGCCTTTTCGTCGACGACGTAATGCTCGTCTTTGCGAAGGCGCGGAATGCACTCATTGATCTGCCGGTACTTGTGGCTCGACGGCTCGCCCTGTCCGCTGATGATGAGCGGCGTCCGCGCCTCGTCGACGAGGATCGAGTCCACTTCGTCGACGATGGCGTAGTTCAGGGGGCGCTGCGCGTAGTCGAGCGCGCTGAACTTCATGTTGTCGCGCAGGTAATCGAAGCCAAACTCGTTATTTTGGCCGTAGGTGATGTCCGACCGGTAAGCGACCTTTTTCTCGTGCTCGCCCTGGGAGTGGACGACCGTGCCCACCGACAAGCCGAGGAATCCGTAGAGCTTGCCCATCCACTCGGCGTCGCGCCGCGCGAGGTAGTCGTTGACCGTGACGACGTGCACGCCTTTGCCTTCGAGGGCGTTCAGGTAGCAGGGCAAGGTCGCGACCAGCGTCTTGCCCTCGCCCGTTCGCATCTCGGCGATCGACCCTCTGTGCAAGACCATGCCGCCGATGAGCTGCACGTCGTAGTGGCGCATCCGCAGGGCGCGCTTGCCGGCCTCGCGGCACACGGCAAACGCCTCATGCAGGATGTCGTCGAGCGTCGCGCCGCGGTCGAGCTTCTCTTTGAACTCGGCCGTCTTCGCCCGGAGCTCGGCGTCGGACAGCTTCGCGATGTTCGGCTCGAGCAGGTTGATCGCCTCGACGTGCGGTCGTATCCGCCGGACCTCGCGGTCGTGGGAGGTACCAAAGACTTTCTTGAGCGCCCAAGCGAGCATGGAGATTCGCGAACCTTTCCGCCGCGCAGAGTCGAGGCAAATTAGTGCGCCCTGGCCGGGAGCGCCAGTCCTCCCCGTCCTGTCTCCTTCCGTCTTCGTCCCTGCCGTATGCGCCTGCTCGCTCGACGCAGGTCCTAAGAGGGGGTCGGTACCGCAAAGCTCGAATGCTCTGCGCAATCGGAAGGCGAACGGGAGCGCGTACGCCTTCACCCTTACCATCGGCGATCAGGAAACGAGATTCGGCGTGTCCACTCGTGCCGCGGCGGCCCTATTTGCGGCGCAGCACAATCTTGGACACGGGGCAAACTCCGATGAAATGACGAGGCGTCGCCTCAGAACTTCAGCACGGACCCCTTCACCGCGATCCCGATGTGCGCCACCATCGTGTGGGTGAGCGTGATGGGCCGGTCGGGGATGGTGCCCGTGACGTAGAAGTGAACGACTACTTTCCCCTCCTGGAGGTAGGCGAGCAACTGCGCGTCGCTCATCGAGAGGGCGAGCTCGACTTCGGAGCTACTGCTGGGCACGTCCACGTCCGATGCCAGTTGTGCGGGCATCTTGCCGTCCGCGGTCTCGACGGTCGCCCTGATGTGCTGAACGACCGAGAGGTCGGGGCCGGAAATCGAGTTCTTCGAGATGGCGGCGGTCAGCGCGCCGAGGTTGCTCAGCGAGGCGAGGTCGCTCTGGACGTCCAACGTCACGGAGCCCTCCGTCGTCACTGGGTCTGCGCGAAGCTGCGCGCCGCCGGCGGATAGGGGCACACCCGGAAACGTCGCCGAGTTGCTCGTCGAGACGTCCACTTCGCCTTGCCCGGTCGCGCAGGCAACGAGTGCGATTGCGCAGAGAGCGATATACGGTTTCATCGTCGTGCTCCTCAAAAATACGCCGAGAAGCCAAGCTTCCCCGAAGGCGCCAACCAGCCACTGTACGAGGGGTTGCCGATGCCGGATCCGCCGCCGGTCGCGCTTTGAAACTGCGCCGTGCTGACGTCGAGCCAGCTCACCCCGCCACGCAGAAAAAAGCGGAACGTCGCGCGACTGCCGACCTCGAGGCCGAGGTGAAAGTTCGCGTAGTTGTATGCAATCGATGGCGAGTCGCTGACCATCGGCAGCTTTCCACCCCAGTAGTGTCCGCCTTCCACGGTGAGTGTGGGGCCGATGGGAAACGAGACTGGATCAAGGGTCACGCCGACCCTCATCCCCGGCGCCATCCCGTTGTGCGTCACCCCGCCGCCGATGCGCAGCCAATCGAATTTCGGGCGCACCACAAGACCCACCGCGGCACCGTCCGGGACGCCGACGTCCATGAACATGCCGAACGTTCGATGGGGTGAGGGTCCGCTCGGCGAATGGTCCTTCTCGACCACCGGCGCCGGGTCGATGCTCGCGGCGAGTGCACTGGACGGCGACATCGCGCACCCGACCGCCATCGCGGCCGACACGAAAAGGGTGGACTTCCCGGCCGCGCCCGATCGGGGAGCGCCGCTTCGCCCTGCGTCTGCCGGCTCCGGTCGCGTCGAGTCCATGCCTCTCAGAACGGCTGGACCCGCCGCGACTGGATCAAAGACCGAGGGCGCCGGTCAATTCGATGGTCGAAGGTGGGTGCGGATGCTCGCTCGCAGAGCGGGCTCACTCCCCTCGTTCGAGCCAAACACGAACTTCCCCAGGCTCGTCGCCGGGCTCGACGTGCACGACGCGAGGGCGGCAGCACACGGCGCAGTCCTCCGTATACACTTGCGCATCCCCTCCTCCCGGGTCCACGTACACCTCTTCGGCCTCACCGCAGAACGGGCATGACACCGTGTTGGACATGTGTTCAGCCGGCCTAGAGCCAGCCGTTTTCGCGGTACCACTTCACGGCGCGGCCCACGCCCTCCGACCAAGGGACCGTCGGCTCCCACCCGAGCTCGCGGCGAGTGACTTCAGAGGAGCAGACCCAGTGCTGGAGCAGCATGTTGGCCTTCTCGCGGGTCAGCATGACCGGGCGGTTGGCCACACGCCCGAACGCTTCGAGCCCTCGCGCGACCGCCATGAGGAGCGGCACGGGCAAGCTCTTGCGCAACACGGCATGCGTTCCCAGCGCGCGCTCGGCATCGGCGAGCATCTCCCGCTGTGCGATGGGTCCGCAGCCGTCGTCGACGAAGTACGTTCGCCCGCTCGGCACGTTCGCGTCGATGGCACAGATGCATGCCTGTGCGCAGTCGGTCGCGTAGATCCATACCCCCTTCGCCTCGCCGCCTGCGACGAGAGGAAGGAGACCACGCTTGATCGCTTTGAACGCTTCGAAAATCTCGCCGTCGCGCGGGCCGTAAATCGCTCCCGGACGGAGAATGACGACCGGCACGTCGTCTTTGGCGGAGAGAACCACCTTCTCTGCCGCGAGCTTGCTGCGGCCGTATGCCGTGACCGGATTCTCCTGATCCGCGGGCACCGGATCGCCATCTGCGGATGGCCCACATGCCTCGAGGCTCGATACGAAGACGAACCGCTTGAGCGGCCTGCCGCGCGCCGCCTCCACGAGGTTCGCCGTTCCGCCGACGTTGATCGCGAAGAACTCGTCCGTGTTGCGCGCCTTGATCAGCCCCGCCGCGTGCACGATCGCGTCGACCCCGTCGACAGCATCGCGCACCCGGTCCACCTGCTCGACGCTCCCGTCGAACAGCTCGACGTTCGCGAGGCCCTCCAGGTGTCTGCGGTTGGAGGTCGTCCGCACGAGCGCGCGCACGTGATCCCCGCGCCTGGAAAGGAGCTCGGCGACATGCCCGCCGAGAAACCCGCTCGCGCCGGTGACGAGGACTTTCATCGGATCAGTCTCCTGCCGGGCCGTGAAGAGCTTTTTCGTAGACGCGATATCTCTTGTAGAGCTTGGCGCCCATCAATTGGATGCCCGCGCTGACGGCGCCGTTGTCCTCGAGCGTCCAGCCGAGCTCCCCTTCGCGAATGCCGAGCTTCTTTCCGCCGTCGTTCATCTCGGCGTACATGAACGCGCTCAGCGCCGCGTACTTGCGCACGTTCCGCCATTTCTTGCGGATTCCGAGCAGGATGAGGCGCGCGCTCTTCGGACCGCTGACCCTGAGCCGCCACAGGAGCTTTGGCAGCCCCAGCGGAAAGAGCTTGCCGTGCATGTCTCGCACGAGCTCGTTCAGGTTCGGGACTGCGAGGGCGACCGCCGCGGGCTCGCCGTCGATCGAGACGATGCACGTGATCTCGGGCATGAGAAAGAGCCTGAAATCAGCCGCCATCTTGCGAATTTCGTTTCGCGTGAACGGAACGAAACCCCAGTTGTCGCTCCATGCGTCGTTGTAGATGTCGACGAGGAGCTCGACGTCCTTGTCGAGCCTTTTCATCGATGCATGGCGGTAGGAGATCTCGGGCATCGCCTTGATCTGCTCTTGCGCTCTCTTCACGCGCGCGTTCGGCTCGCCCACTGTGTACTTCCAGGCGAAGAAGTCTTTGACCTTCGCGTAGCCCGCCTTCTCGATGAGACCCCCCTGGTAGCTCTTGTGGTGTGGCATCATGAGGTAAGGCGGCGTGTCGAACCCTTCGATGAGGCATCCGGTCTCTTCGTTGATGCTGAGCGAGAACGGGCCCCGCGCGTTCTTCATTCCCTTGCTCGTCAGCCATCGCTCCGCGCGCGCCAACAGCGCGCTCGCGACTTCTTCGTCGTCGATCGTGTCGACGAATCCGAAGAAGCCGGTCGCGTCTTTGTAGCGATCGAGGTGCTCTCGGTCGATCTGCGACGTCGCGCGGCCCACGCACTCGCCTCCGCGATACGCGCAAAACATTGCGCCCTCGCCGTGCTCGAAGAACGGGTTTTTGCGCGGGTTGAGCTGGTCTTTCAGCATCATGTCGAGCGGGCGTACGTATGCCGCGTCGCCCCGATAAATCAGGTCCACGACGTTCAAGAAGTCGTCCACGGGACCGCCCATGGGCATCTGCCGGACCTCGACCATGAGCGAGACCGTTAGTCGATCTGCTCGCGACCCGCCCTATTTTTTCAGCGCCGCGTACCGATACGACTCGCCGCGCTTCACGCGCAGGAGGAGCGTGCCAGCCCGAGCCAAGTCCGCCACTTGGGCTGACGTCGGCTCGGCGGTGCCGTTCGCCTCGACGATGACGTCGCCGATGCGCAGTCCCTCTCGATCGGCCGCCGATCCGGCGGTCACCTGGGTGACGACGGGCAGCGCCTTCGCGGCGAGCCCCATTTGAGCGGCCTGCTGGGGCGCCAGGTCCCGCACGACGAGCCCGAGCCCCTGGTGCGGGAGCGCCTGTTGCTGGGCAGGCACGGGCTTGATCGGCGCCTCGGGCCGCTCCGAGAGCATGACGCTCGCTCCGTAGTGCTGCCCACCACGCACGATTTCGAGTTGCACGGGTTGGCCCACGTCATGCGAAATCGCCTCCCGCACGAGGTCCGTGCCGTCGCGCACAGGATGCCCGCCCAACGACGAGATGACGTCGCCGGGGCGGATGTTCGCTCGATAGGCCGGCCCGTCGGATGTGACGTTGTTGACCAGGGCGCCGGTCCCCGGAGGCAGGTGCATCGCCTGCGCGAGCTCGGGCGTGATGTCCTGCACGCTGAGGCCGAGCCATGAGCGCGACACGTGACCCGTCTTGAGGATTTGCGTCGCCACGCGCTGCGCCATGTTGCTCGGAACGGCGAAGCCGATGCCCTGGCCACGGCCGACGATCATGGTGTTGATTCCGAGGACATCGCCTTGCAGGTTGCAGAGGGGTCCCCCCGAGTTGCCCGGGTTGATGCTGGCGTCCGTCTGCAAGTAATCTTCGATGTCGTTCATTCCGAGGCCGCCGCGGCCTTTGGCCGAGAGCACCCCGGCCGTGACCGTGTAGCCCAGGCCGAACGGCGAGCCGATCGCGACGACCCATTCGCCCACGCGCGCGGCGTCTGAGTCGGCAAATTTGGCCGGGCTGAAGCCGGTCGCGTCGATCTTCACGACGGCAAGGTCGGTCGCCGGGTCGCGCCCAACGAGGTGCCCTGGAAGGTAGCGGCCGTCGCGGAGCCGAACGTTGATCGTGAGCGCTTCCTCGACCACATGGTTGTTGGTGAGAATTGCTCCATCGGCGGTGAAGACGACTCCCGAGCCCATTCCGCGGGCGACCGGCTCGTCGCCGTTCGAGCGCCCGAAAAAGCGAGACATCACGTCGGCCCGTTCGTCGCGCACCGTGACGTCGATCTGGACGACGCTCGGGCTCGCACGCTCGGCCACCGCGACGAACCCTTCGGAGAGCCGCCTGGCCTCGGCGGTCGATGCCTGCACTTGCGCAGGCGTCGGAACGGCCGGCGAGCTCGGCTGGGCCGCCGGCTGAGCGCTGGAGTGCAGCGCGACCGCGCCGGTGGCGAGAGCGAGCGACAAGGCAGCGAGGCGGACCGGGTACCTCATGATCGACAAGGGTAATCGCATGCTTGGGGCGGGCAAGCAATCTCGCGTCATGCGATCTTGGTCACCACCCGAGACCATGCCTGAGCGCCCGCCCTTAGCGCGGCGTCAAGAAGCGGGGTGCCGGGAGGCGAAAGGTCGGTGAGCTCGACCTGCAGCGCCCCTTGCGAAAGCCCGAGCTGGCACGCGCACGCGATCAGCGGACCGACGAGCGGCGCTGGCGGACAGGCCACATCGAGCGCAAAGCGGCCCACGAGCGCGCGACGCATGGGCACGAACGGCGGCTCCAGGGAGTGCACGGTGAAGCTCGCGGCACCCCGCGCGTTCCCCGAGCCGTCCACAGCCACCAGCGTCGCAGGCTCTCGCAAGGAGGCGGGGCTTTCGAGCGCGAGCTGCGCTCCGATGGCGGCGACGGACGTCGCGTCGAGCGTCCGCGGGCGATCGAAGCGGAGATCGCCGCAGTCCTGGCGCCGTGCCGCCAGCATCGACTCGAGGCGTGCGATCGCGAGGGCATCACGGGCAGTGGCCAGCCGTGCGGTGAAGGTCCTATCCGGAAGCGCCTTGCGCGCTCCCACGGCCGCCTCGATGCGGGCGCTCCACGCCACGGATTTGTAGCCGACGCGCGCGTAGAAAGAATGGGCCGGGTTTCGTTCGAGGACCTCTGCGGCGAGCACGCTGCGGGTTCCTCCCGAGAGCTTGCCTGCGGCGCTCGCGAGTGCGTCGAGGAGCGCTCGACCCGCACCCAGCCTGCGAAGTCGTTCCGCGACCACCAGCGACCGGACCTCGCAGGTCGACGGCGTGGACGGGTCGACCCCGTGCTGCTCGAACCAGCCCTCCACCTGGCCGCAGACCACGCCACCGAATTCACACACCAAGTGGACGTGTCGTCCCAAGATCGGGTTGCCTGCCCGAACGCGCGCGTCGTCGTCCAGCCGCCGCGCAAGCTGCGCATAGACACGCGGATCGCGCGATCCGGGGTAACCTCCCCACGCCTCGTGGGCCTCCCAAAGGTCCCGCCAGAGCGAGGCAATCGCGGCGCCTTCGCCCACCGCCGCTGCACGCACCCGCAGGCGTGCGGTTTGCGTCAGGGCGGCCATGGCTCGCCTGCGCCCGCGGGCATGTCGATGTGCACGTGCTCGAGCACGAGGCCGTGCGGCGGCGCCGTCGTCCCCGCGGCCCTGCGGTCGCGCGCGTGGATGGCGCGACTCACGGCTCCTGCCGGCAGTCGTCCTCGCCCGACATCGACCATCGTGCCCGCCAGGATGCGAACCATCCGGTACAGGAACGCGTCTCCCTCGACGACGATCGATACGACACGGGGGTCGTCCTCGCGCTCGACGTCGACTCGCGTCAGCGTGCGGACCGTCGTAGGGCGTTCGTCACCCGCGGCGCGGAAGCTTGCGAAATCGTGTCTTCCTCGCGCCGCCTCTGCCTCGCGGGCCATGCCGGCCACGTCCAGCTCGGGCACGCGCCACGCGCGGGAGCGCCACCGCGGATCGCGAACACGGTCGACGAGCACCCGGTAACGATAGCGCTTGCCACGCGCGGCGAAGCGCGGAGCGAACCCGGCCGGGACCGAACGGGCCGACCGCACGGCGACGTCATCCGGCAGGTGCTGGTTGAGCCCGAGCGCCCAGCCGTGCGCGGGGATCTCGAGGTCGGAATCGAACGCCGCGAGCTGCCCGTCGGCATGGACTCCTGCATCTGTGCGGCTCGTTCCTCGTATCTCGCCCGCTCGGGGGTCGACGGCCAGAACGGCGCCGGCCAGTGTCTCTTCGACGGTGCGTGCTCCGCGCTGGCGCGCCCAACCGTGGAAAGCCGAACCGTCGTACGAGACCTGCAAGAGCACGCCGTGGGACTGGGGTGAGGATTCAGTCGCCACGGTTGTCGCCGTCGATCGAAGCCTCCCCCGCAGACGAGCTCGTGGGTTCGTCGCCCGTGTCTTCGCTCGCCTCGGCGCCCGCATCGGCGTCCGGCGCCTGCGCGGCCTCTGGAGCTTGAGCATCGTCGGGAGCCTCGGCCGGGGCGTCGGCGACCGGGTTCGCCGCCGTGACGTCGGCGAGAACGGATGCGTCGATGGTGGGAGGAATCGCAGCGCAGCGGAGCTGCGAGCAGACCCCCGAGAGGCAATCGTCGTCCTTGAGGCAATCTTCGCCGAGCGACCGACGCGTTTCGACGCAGCCGGCGCCGATTGACGCGCCCCAGAAGAGCGGAAAGAACACCACGAGAGCAATTGTCCACGGGCGCTCGCCGCGAACGGTCGCAGGGCTCATGCGCGCTACCCTACCACCGCGCCTATCCACCGCCCCCGTCGACCTCGCCCAAAGCATCGTCGTGCCCGGTGAACGCCTGGTCGTAGCCGCACGGGCTCGGATTGCCGGAGCAGTCGGGAGTCGTCCCGTCGGAACAGGCGGCGAACATCGAACACGCGACCGTCACGAGTCCGGCGCACGTGAGGAGGCCGACCAAGCGCCCCGCCGCCGCCCGCACGTCACTGCCCCTGCGGCACGAAGGACATCGGCACAATCCGCTCCACGCAGCCGCCGTGCGGTGCCGGGTAGCCGCCGCTCATGAGAATGTGGGCGGCGCAGTTCGCCACGCTCGGCGTTCGCATATCGTTCGAGGTCACATTGACCGCACAGACGTTGCCCGCGGTGCCGATGCGGACGGCTATTTCCACGTGGCCGCGGAGCGACGGGTCCTGAGAGAGAGCCTGGTTGTAGCAGCGGCGCGCCTGCATCCCGCGCACTTGCAACGCTTGACTGAGCTCGGGCGGCGCCGTCCCCACACACTTGCCATCGCATCCCCCCGCTTGCACGTACACGATGCGGGGCCCCCCCGCCCCCCCTTCGGGCTTCTCCTCGATCGGCGGCGGAGGAGGGATGTCTTCGATCTTCGGGTTGGTTGGTGCCGTCGGCACAGCGATCGACGGAGCCGCCGGGGCCGGACCGGCGGCGCTTTTGGCGGAAAAGTTGCGCCAGGCGAACAGGCCGCCAATGCCGAGGATGAGCAGAGCGGCAATCGCGGCGTACTTCGCACTGCCGCCCGGGGCGGGTACGCCGGCAGGGGGACGGCTGGTGGGGGGGCTCATTCGAAGTGGTCCCGTCGGCTTATGAGCGAGGCGGGCCGAGTATAGCGGGTTTGTAGATTGCGAGGGCCGTGTCGCCGTAGCGCCGCTTCTCGCCGAGGACGAGACCGAGGATCGCCGGCGGGTTGGTGCGCGCCGAGTGCTCCAGCACGACCACCGCGCCCGCGGCGAGCACCCCTGCGCCACCGAGGAGATGAGCGACCGCGCGAGGCGCATCCCCGGAGTCGACGAGCGCCCATGGCGGGTCGGCGAAGACGAGGCCGAAGGGGGCGCGGGCCGTGATCCGTCCGGCCGCGCGCCCGACGTCCGTCCCCACGACGAGCGTTTGGCGCTCCAGATCAAGCGCGCGGACGTTCGCACGAAGGACCGCCAGCGCGTGCGTGGACGACTCGACGAGCGTCGCGCTGGCCGCACCGCGTGACAACGCCTCGAGGGCGAGGGCCCCGGTGCCGGCGTAGAGATCGAGCACGCACGCCCCCTCGATGACCCCTTTCGCGCTGAGCGACCCGAAGAGTGCTTCGCGCACCCGGTCGGACGTCGGCCGGGTCGCCAGACCAGGCGGCGCCCGAAGCTCCCGCGACCGATAAATTCCGCCCGTGATGCGCATTGGCTATGCGCATTATCCCCGACTGCGGGCTGGGTTGTCCGATCGATCGGCCATTTCGGACAGGCTCGTGATTCGATCCGAGCTAGGCTTTTCGCCTATGGCGAGGTGGATCCCATTTGCGCTCGGGCTGCTCTTGGTGTTCGTGCCGTTTTTCGAGTCGCGGGTCGCGCGCGCGGACCCGCCGACGGCGAAGACCGTTGCCGTCTATGTTCTGACCATCTGGACCGAAGACGCTGACGACCAGGCGGATGCCCTCACGAAAGCGCTCCGATTGCGGGTCCTCCAAGCGCCAGGCTGGTCACTGATCGAGGCGGCCCAGTCGTTCGAGACGCTGGCCATCGCGCTCAAGTGCCCGCCCAGCCCCGACGGCGCTTGCTTGCAGCGCATCGGCGACCAGCTCCGAGCCGACCACTACGTGTGGGGTATCATGGAAAAGAACAAGGCGACCCCCGGGGGGGTGAGGGCCGAGCTGCACCTGTGGACGCGGGGCAAGCCCTCGGTGACGGCGCATGCGGCCTTCTCGGACGGACTGAAAGATCCGAGCGACGCATCGCTTCGCGCCATTGCGACGGAGCTCTTCGGCCAGCTCACCGGCGCCGATGCGGCGAGCGTCGCGACGCCCATCCCCCCGCGCGCGGAGCCAGCCGTCGCGCCGCTGCCTGCACCGGAACCGCCGGCAGTCGCGTCCTCCGTATCGTCCGCGTCGGCGACAGGGCGTGGATTCCCCGCGCAGATGGCGATCGGCTACACGGCGCTCGCGTTGGGCGCGGGCGCCCTGGTCGTGAGCGGGATCGAGGCGGCGAGGTGGGTCGGCGACAGCAACGACAGCACCAACGACCGCCAGTCCATACCCCGGAGCGTCACCGACGTGTGCGCCGAAATGACGCGTCCGCTGGCTGTGGACGCGTGCAGCAAGAGCAAGGACGCCGTCAGCGCCTCGACGCTCGCATGGGTCTTCGCGGGGGTCGGCGCGGCGCTCGCGGGAACGGGAGCGTGGCTGATCGCCGCCGATCACGCGCCGACGCGAACGGCGAACGGCGAAGTCGCAGGCGACGCGAGCAAACCGCGAGTCGCGCTCTGGCCATCGATCGGACCGCGGGCCGGCACGCTCGACGTGCGGATCACGTTTTGACTTGGAGCACGTCGTCCAACGTGTAAAGCCCGGGCGAACGGCGGGCGATCCAGTGCGCTGCGCGAAGGGCGCCGTGTGCGAACACGTTTCGACTGGTCGCTCGGTGGGCGAGCTCGACGCGCTCGGCGCCGCCCATCAAATGGACGACGTGATCGCCCACGACGTCGCCGCCGCGCAAGGCGTGCATCCCGATTTCGTCGGCGGCCCGCGGGCCCGGCCTGCCCTGCCGGCCGTGAACCATACGCGCGGTGGTGGGCCGCGCGGCGCGCACGATCTCGGCGAGGCGCAGCGCGGTGCCGCTCGGTGCATCGACTTTGGCGCGGTGGTGGGTCTCGACGATTTCGACGTCCCACTCCGAAAGGCCCGCCACGGCTTGCGCCAGGAGCCGTCCGAGCATGTGGACGCCGAGGCTCATGTTCGGTTCCCAAAGAACCGCGACCCGCTTCGACGCGCGACCCAGGGCAGCCAGGGCCTCGTCCCCGAGGCCGGTCGTTCCGCTGACGACAGCGCTGCCCGCCGCGGCGGCGACTGGCGCGAGCGCGAGGGTGGCGCTCGGCGCGGAGAAGTCGACGACCACGTCGGCTGCAGAGCGCTCCACAGCTGCGAGACTATCCACGACGCAGACGCCGATCGGCCCGATTCCGGCGAGCTCGCCGACGTCCCGCCCAACGTCGGTCGTACCCACGGCGCATACGATCTCGACGTCGTCCGCCGCCGCGAGCGCCACGATGGCGCGCCCCATGCGCCCGCTGGCGCCCACGATCGCCAACCGCATCAGCTCCGCCCTCTCGCGTAGCCCTCCAACGCGGATGCGATCGCCAGGCGTGTCGCCTCGGTACAGGATACCAGCGGAGAACGAACGACATCGCTCGTGAATCGCCGCATCGCCAGCGCCGCTTTGACGGGGGCGGGGCTCGCCTCGAGGAACATCGCTTCATGGACCGGCATGAGATCGAGGTGAGCGCGGCGCGCTTCATCCGCGCGTCCGTCGAGGGCGAGGCGCGTGGCGCGTGACGTGTCCGCTGGGAGAACGTTCGACGTCACGCTGATGACGCCCTGGGCGCCCACCGCGATCATCGGCAGCGTGAGGGCGTCGTCGCCGCTGAGCACGGTTACGCTCGCGCCCATGGTCTGCACGATTTTCTGCGCTCGAAGCACGTTCCCTGTCGCCTCCTTGATTGCGACGACGTTGGGCGCACTCGCCGCGATCCGTGCGAACGTTTCCGGAGCGAGGTCGATCCCCGTGCGCGCAGGAATGTTGTAGATGACCACGGGCACGCGAACGTTCGACGCGACCTCGACGAAGTGGCGGTAAAGGCCCTCCTGCGTCGGCCGGTTGTAGTAGGGGACCACGACCATCACGGCATCGGCGCCCGCGCCGGCCGCGTGCTGCGACAATGCGATCGCTTCCCGCGTGGAGTTCGACCCGGTCCCGGCGATGACTTGCACGCGCCCCTTGACGCGCCTGACCGTTCGCTCGACGACTTGGGCGTGCTCCTCGTGGCTGAGCGTCGGGCTTTCCCCCGTGGTGCCACAGGGAACGATGCCGGCCACCCCCCCGGCAACCTGGGCTTCGAGCAGCGAGTCGAAGGCCTCCCAGTCGATGGGGCGCGCGGGTTCGTCGCGGAATGGTGTGACCAGTGCTGTGTACGTCCCTTGGATGCGGAGCACGGGACCGACATTAGCATCGTTGGGCTCACGCAACGAAAGCGGACCGCAGCTCGTCGCCGGTGACCTGAGCGAGGAAGTTGTCCCTGCCGCGGACGTCGTCGAGCCAGCGCGAGTCTGCCTCGTCGATGACTCCGGTCTCGACCAGATGCCCGAGATGCCGCAGGCGATGCACGTGCGCACGTATGCGAGCCTCGGCATAGCGTGCGACCGTTCCCATTTTCAGAATGAACGCCCAGTCGCTCGACTGCAGAAGCAGAAGCTCTCGCACGAGCTGATCGAGCGCGTCCCCCCGCCGGCCTCCGACGGTCCTGTATTTCTGCACGAGCCAGGCGGCGTAGCGTGTCGCATGGTGGACGTGGCGCCAAGTCCACGCCGCTTCGGGACCGACCCAAACCTCGCCGTACCCTCCCGCGCCCCACGAGCTGGCGCTCGGCGTAGCCTGCACCGTCACGGGATGTCGTTCGAGATACTGCCGGAGCGTAATGGCCTCGAGCTCCCCAGCCGTCTCGGGCAATCTGCGAAACACGGCCTCGAGAAACATCGGACCTTCAAACCACCAGTGCCCGTAGAGCTCCGCGTCGTAGGGTGCGACGATGACCGCCGGAACGGGCATGGATCCGGCGCGGGCCTTCGCTTGTTTGACGCGCTCCGACACGAAGTCCGCGGCGTGCTCTCGCGCCTTCTCGACGGCGACGCCCGGTTGGTAGGGTTGCTTCTCTGCGCCCTTCCCGGTGATGCGGAAGTACTTGAGTCCGGTCATCAGACGCGAGCCGTCCGACGCGATCTCGCCCATCAGCTCTGCTTCGGGCAAGTCGAAGCCGATGTCGCGGTAGAACTCGCGATAATAGACGTCGCCGGGATAGCCCTCGTCGCGCGACCACACCTGCCGGCTCGACTCGACGTCGCGACCAAAGAACGCGACGCCGCTCGGGCTGGCGATGGGAGCGTGGACGCCGAACGGGGGCCGCGGGCGGGCGTTGAGCACTCCGTGCGTGTCGACGATGGTGAAACGAATGCCCGCGCGCGCGATCTCGTCGTCGAAGCTCGGGTGGTAGGCGCATTCCGCCAGCCACGCGCCGCTCGGTGTCCGCCCGACGATTCGCTCGAATCCCGTGACCCCGAGTGTGAGCTGCGCGCGAATGCCTTCGCGGGCGGGGAGCATTCCCGGGAGGTAACAGTGCGTGGCCGAGCACGTGAGAAGCTCGAGGTGGCCGGCGTCCCAGTGGCGCACGAGGCCGCCGAGTACGTCGCCGCGGTGCCGGTCCCAGACCGCGCGCATGCGGGCGAAGTGATCGCGATAGAAGGTGGCGATGGGAGCGAACCGCTCGTCGCCCCAGAGGCGCTTCATTTCCCTTTCGGCCAGCGACTCGATGCGCGCCAGGTGCTCGTGGAACCGCTGCCGGAGAAGGTCGTCGCGCATCATTGCGGCGAGCGGCGGCGTCACGCTCATCGTGAGCCCGAACGGGACCCCCTCGGCCGCCATCCGGTCGAACGAGTCGAGAATCGGGAGGTAGCATTCGACGAGCGCTTCGTAAAACCACCGCTCCTCGAGGTGCCTTGCGTGCTCGGGATGGCGCACGAAAGGGAGATGCGCGTGAAGAACGAGGGCCAGATAGTTCGCCATGCGCACGGGGGGAGAGGGGGAGGCGGGGAACTCCGACGGGGAGGGCAAAGGCGGGCAGTAGCACGAAGACGGGCGAGAAGGCCGCTCGGCAGAAGGTCCGCCCGGTGTTGCCGCTGTTGCGGGAGGGCGAGCAGCGCGAGCAAAGCCGGCGGGGCCTGGCGCGGCGCGGCGAGGCGAGGCGGATAAGCGTGACAGCCGTGACGAGGCGTTTGCCTTTACAAATCGTTCGTCCGCCTCTATAACTCCGCCCCCGATTAACCCCGCCGCCGTTCGAGTCGGACGCGGCACGCAAGAGGGACACATGTACGCGGTGTTCAAGACAGGCAGCAAGCAGTACCGGGTCGAGAAGGGCGACAAGCTTCGTGTCGAGAAGCTCCCCGGCGGCGTCGGCGAAGCGGTGACGTTCGATGAAGTGCTGCTCGTGAGCGGCGAGGTGCTGAAGCTCGGCAAGCCGAAGGTCAGCGGCGCCAAGGTCGAGGCGAAGATCGTGAGCCAGGACCTTGGGCCCAAGATCATCATCTTCAAGTTCCGGCGCCGAAAGAACTACCGTCGTAAGCGCGGCCATCGTCAGCCGTTCACCGCCCTCGAGATCACGAACATCGTCGCCTGACGGCGACATCACGGGAGAGCAGCGATGGCTCACAAAAAAGGTGCAGGCAGCACGCGCAACGGTCGCGACTCCAATTCGCAGAAGCGAGGAGTCAAGGTGTACGGCGGCGAGCTCGTTACGGCGGGAAGCGTCCTCGTCCGGCAGGTAGGCTCGTCGATCCACGCAGGGCGCAACGTCGGCCTCGGCAAAGACTTCACGCTGTTCGCTCTCGTCGACGGCACTGTGAAATACGAGTGGCGCTCGCGCACGCAGCGCAAGGTGTCCGTGTATCCCGCTTCGGCTTGAGTCGTCGGCGGCTCATCGCGGTCGATCTGGACGGCACGCTGCTCGACGTGCGCGGAGAGCCGCACGCGCGCGATCTTCGGGCGCTCCAGGTCGCGCTCTCCGAGGGCGTGCTGGTGAGCATCATCACGGGCCGGCTGTACTCCGGCACCCGCGCCGTCGCTGCGCGGATCGGGCTGCGGGGCGCTGTAGGCTGTGCGGACGGAAGCCACCTGGTCGACGCAGGAGCGCACGCGACGCTGCTTCACCTCGGTGTTCGCGGGGTCGAGGCGGCGCTCCTGCGGCGCGCGCTGGCGCAGGCGGAGCTTACGACGTTCGTCTTCGCGGAGGACGCCATCGGCCACGACTCGGCCGGCGCCCCTTTCATCGAGTATGTGACGACCTGGTCGAAGGATCTGCGGCCCGCAGCAGACGTCTTCGAGCACGCGCTCTGGAGCAGCGAGCAGGGCGTCACTGCAGCCATCGCCGTGGGGCCGCTCGAGCGAATTGAAAGCGCAGTCGCCGCGATTGCGCGCGACCTGTCGTCTGCGGCAGTCGTCGCGATGTTCCCAATCCGTCGGGCAGCGCACGCGGGACTGTGGGCCATCATCGTCCGCGCCTCCGGGGGCACAAAGGGCACGGCGCTGCACTGGATTGCCGGACACGAGCAGGTCCGCATCGAGGACACCGTGTGCGTCGGCGATTGGATCAACGACGTGTCGATGTTCGAGCTCGCGGGGCGTTCGTTCGCGATGGGTCAGGCGCCCGACGAAGTAAAGGCCAAGGCGACGGACGTGCTCTCGGAGACCGTCGAGAGTGGCGGAGGCGTGGCGTTCGCTCTCGAGCAGGCGTTCGGGATCAGGGCCTGACGCGGCCTGCCGCTCTACCCCTCGGGCGTAGGACGGCTGGGGCGCCGCCGAGGCGCTTGACAACGCGCCGGCTTTCGTGGATGAACTGTGTCGTTGAAAACGATTATCAAATACATTGTGAGCCTCCTTGTGCTCGGCCTCTGCCGTCCGGCGTTGGCGACTCCGCGTCCGCTTCCGTTCACGTACCCGTACGAGACCCTCGACCAGGGAGAGCTCGAGCTCGAGCTCTACGGGGACATGACCCCCCTTCGCGTCGACGCTCCGAACGGGCGTATTTGGGAGCCCGCCTACCAGCTCCAGAATGAGTTCGAATACGGCCTGAGCGATCGGATCGAGCTCGGCTTTTATCAGGTATTCGAGGCCCAACCGAACGCGACGGACGGTGGTTCGAACACGATGTCGTTCGACGGATTCAAGTGGGAGGTGCGGGGGCGGCTGGCCGAGGCGGGACAGTGGCCGGTCGACGTCGGCCTCTACCTCGAGCTCGAGACGCTTCACGACGAGACCTCTCTCGAAGAGAAATTGCTCTTGGCGAAGCGCTTCGGACCTTGGCACTGGATGGCCAATCTCTGGGTGGAGCAGAGCGAAGAGCGCCCGTTCGACGCCGCCCGGTCATTTCACTTCGTCGTCAATCCGACGACCGGCCTTACCTTCCAGGTGAGCCCCGAGTTCCAACCAGGCCTCGAGTACTGGGCCCGTGGTGAATTCGGGACCGTCGGCGACAACCAGATCGATGTCGTGAACAACCGCATCCACCATTTCGTCGGCCCGACCGTGCACTTGAACTTCGGTAAGCTGTGGTGGACCGCCGGACTTTACGCGGACTTGAACAACACGAACAAGCCCCTGCCCGGCGAGATTTACGGCCCATGCTGGGTGCGCTCCGTCCTCGGGTTGAACCTATGAGGCTGCGCCCCGCACGGTCGATCGGCCGCGTTGCGGTCTGGACCTTCCTCCTGACTGCGGTCGCTTGCGGTCCGATGGCGCCAAGCGCCGGGGCACCGCCTTCGCGCGACGCGGCGATCGCAGAACTTCACGATCGCAAGTGCGGAAAGTGTCACGAACCCCCCGAGCCAGGTACGCGCAGCCGGGAAAAGCTCGAAGGGGCCTTCGCGCGTCACGAGAAGCGCGTACACCTGACGCGAGACCAGTGGCGCGCAATGACGGACTACCTCGCGGCTCCGCCGGGACCGACCGCGTGGCAAGTGCGCTGACTCGCGTCCTCCGGTAGCGTCACGGGGCGTGAGCGTCTCGGAGTTCCCCTCGCCCCGCCGCGTGGCGCCCGGCGTCCAGATGGGCCTTCGGCTGCAAATCGTCCTGGCGCTCGCGGGGTTGATGCTACTCGCCTTCGTTCCGCTGTTTTTTGCGGTGGCGAGCCTGACGCGCGCGACGGTGCTCGGAGCGCGCGAGCAAGCGGCGCTCGCCCTCGGCCGCGCCATCGCCGCTCACGTGGCTGCGGCGAAAGAGAGCGGCGCTCCCGGGATCGAGCGCGAGCTCGAGCTCAGCACGAAGGCGGGCGACGTCGATGCGGCGTGCGCCTTCGTGGATGGCTCGCGAATCGCATGCGCGGGGTCTCCGGTCGTTGCGGGCGAGCTGCGGCCCCCTGTGTCGCCGCACGAAGTGGCGCGGGTCGTCCGCGACGCGGGCGGGCGCACGCTCGAGATCGCGACCCATGCCGCGGACCTCTCCGTAGTCACGCGCCTTCGGTTCGAAGGGGCGGCGGACCACGGAACGCCGCTCGTTCGCCTGGTCGCGCTTTACATGGCCACGTTCGGTCTCGCCCTCCTCGTCTTCGCTTACTTCGTCCTCACGCGCCTCATCGTTCGCCCCGTGGAGCACCTCGTCGAAGCCGCGGACCGGGTCGCGAACGGCGCGCGTACATTGCGCGTGCCGAGGAGCGGAGCCCGCGAGCTCATCGACCTTGGCGCAAGCGTGCAAGCCATGGCAGAGAGACTGATCCGGGAAGAAGCTGCGCTCATCGTTAAGGTCGACGAGCTGACGCAGACGACGACGCGCCTGACCCAAGCGCAAGGGCACCTCGTTCGGAGCGAACGGATGGCCAGCGTCGGGCGGCTCGCGGCCGGAATCGCGCACGAAATCGGCAACCCGATCGCGGCACTCATGGGAATGCAGGATCTGATTCTCGACGGGCAACTTCCCCCCGAGACGGAGAGAGACTTCCTTCAGCGCATGCGTCGCGAGACGGAGCGCATCCACACGGTCGTGCGTGGTCTGCTCGACTTCGCCCGGCCGGAGGGGGGCCCCACTCCTGACGTGGGCGTGCACGGGTCGGCTCGAGTTCTCGAGGTAGTCGAGGATGTCGTCGGCCTGGTGCGCCCGCACAGACCGTTCCGAGACGTGCAAATCGAGACGGCGGTGGACCCGTCGCTTCGAGTCTCGCTGCCCGCACCGCGACTGACGCAGGTGTTGCTCAACCTGGTCCTGAACGCGGGCGCGGCGATCGCCGCGAGCGAACGCGGCAGGGGGCGCGTGGCGATCCGTGCACGCGTCGCGGAGGGACTGGTGCGCATCGAAGTGGAGGACGACGGTCCGGGAATCGCGCCTGAAGTGCGCGACCGGCTCTTCGAGCCGTTCGTCACGACCAAGGAAGTCGGGGACGGTACGGGCCTCGGCCTGGCGGTCTGCCGCGGGCTCGTCGAATCGGCTGGCGGCGAGGTCGGTGTCGACACGACGCGCCTGACCGGCGCACTCTTCTACGTGGTGCTCCCCGCGTCGCTGGCCTGAGTGGGGTCGGCCCAACGCGCGAGCGGCACGACGGATAGGCCGCGGGCTGCGATGTCTGCCAAGACGAACGGCAACGCACGCACCGCCGCGGGCTCGCGATCGCCCCGTTCGGGCGAATCGTGGAGGAGAACGATCGCGCCGTCGCGCAACGCCCGGCGGACGCGCGCCGTGACGGCGCTCGGACGTGCAGACGCGACCCCGTCGCGTGCGCCGATGGTCCAGCCGACGACCGTCAAGTCCAGCGCGTCCGCGACGCGGGCGACGATCGGGTTGGTGTGCCCGATCGGCGGCCGGAAGAGCACCGGTCGGCGCCCGATCAGTCCTTCGAGGACCGCCATGCCTCGCTCGATGTCTTCGCGAACGCATCGCTCGCTGCGAAGCGCGAACAGGCGGTCGTGCGCGTAGGAGTGCAAACCCACCGTGTGACCCCGGTCCAGGATGGCCCGCACCACGTCTGGGTGCTGCTCGGCCTTCCGACCCACGACGAAGAAGGTCGCCGTCGCGCCATGCTCGCCCAGGATCTCGAGAATCCGCGGAGTCCAGCGCGGGTGAGGGCCGTCGTCGAACGTCATGACCACGCCGCGGGCACCCGCGGGTCCCCGGACGATCGCGTCGACGAAGACTTGCCAGCGCAAGAACAGCACGCCGCCGAGCACCAGCGCCACGTACCCGACGAGCACGGCGACGGCCCACCCGAACGGCGGCGGGTGCACGAGCAGGGCTCTCAGGGTCATGAGCGCCACACCGACGGACGCGGCCTGCACGGCAAAGCGCGCCGGGGGCATCAACGCTTGGCGCGCGTGGGAATGAGATCCGCCTCGCTGTCCGAGTCCGCTTTCCCATCCCCTTGGTCCACTTGGGACCGAGCTTTGGCCGGCTGACCCTCCACCGTGGCCACCCGCTTGCGCGCCTTCGCGGACCCCCCTTTCCCGTCGCCTTCGCCGCCGCCCGTGTTGTCGATCTCGAAGAAGCTGCCCAGCGCGGCGGCGAGCAAAGGAAGTGACGTCGCCGGAAGGTCGGGCACGGCTGTCGGACCGTTTGCGCCGATGGCGGGGAAACTGATCGTCCATGAGCCTGCCCACTTGCGCAGCGCAAACATCAGCCCCGCGCCGACGAGCGCGCCGAAGATGGCTTTGAGGCCGGCTTCGACCTTGGCCCCCGACGACCAGATCGGCTTGCCGGCGACCAGCCCGGTCAATACGCCGGTGAGCGCTGCCACGGCGTAAGCAAGATAGGCGCCTCCAGCGCTCGAGAAGGTCGCGACTCCCAGACCGGCTACGAGGCCAGCCGCCACGAGCCCCCCAACGACCAAGCCGAGCACCAATCCGATGAGGAGGCGGCGGAGCATCGTCCCTCAGAGCCTGACCATCCGGCGCGCGTACGTCAACGACGACCGCCTCATGCGAACCGCTCGACGAGCCTCGCGGCTAGGTGCGTGCGGCGCTCTTCCTCTCGTTGCACCGAAAGGGCCAGCTCGACCGCCCGCGGGTCGCACACGAGCACGACAAGGCGCTTGCCGCGCGTGACCGCCGTGTAGAGCAGATTCTTGGAGAGCATCACGAAGTGGGTGGTGAGAAGCGGCACGACCACGGCCGGGTACTCGCTCCCTTGCGACTTGTGTACGGTGCAGGCATAGGAAAGAACCAAGTCGTCAAGTTCGGACGAGTCGAACGCGACCTCGCGGTCATCGAAACGAACGGTAAGGGCATTCTCTTCCGGATCGATGCTCGAGACGAGCCCGACGTCGCCGTTGAAGACATTCTTGTCGTAGTCGTTGCGGAGCTGCATGACTTTGTCGCCCACGCGATAAGCGCGTGACCCCCGCGCGACCGCGTCGCCCGAGACCGCGCGAGCCTGGGCGTCGCCGGCCCGGGGGGGATTCAGCGCCGCCTGGAGCGCCTCGTTGAGGGCGACGGCGCCGGCCGGACCCCGGCGCATGGGAGTCAGCACTTGGATGTCGCGCACCGGATCGAGGCCGAATCGGTCGGGGATGCGCGAGGTGACCAGCTCAATGACCGTGGCACGCGCCCGCTCCGGATCGCGGCGCTCGACGACGAAGAAGTCCGCGTTGGACCCCGGCGGCGCGGGGATCGGCGGTTCGCCGTCGTTGATGCGGTGGGCATTGGTGACGATGAGACTGCGCGCCGCCTGGCGAAAGATCTGGCGAAGGCGCACGCACGGGACGCGCCCCGATCCGATGACGTCACGCAGCACGGCGCCGGGGCCGACGCTCGGCAACTGGTCAACGTCGCCCACCAAGAGCAGGCGCGTCCCCGGAGCTATCGCCTGCGCCAGCGCGTCGGCCGTCGGCAGATCGAGCATCGACGCTTCGTCGACGATCACGGCGCCCGCTTCGATGGGGCGCGCGCGGTCTCTTTTGAATGCCCGCGTTTTGGGGTCGAAGTCGAGCAGGCGGTGAAGCGTCGTCGCCTGCGCACCGGTGGCTTCGCCCATGCGCTTCGCGGCGCGCCCGGTCGGGGCGGCCAGCCGCACGTTGATGCCGGCGTGCGCGAGCACGGCGAGGATGGCGCGGACGATCGTCGTCTTGCCGACGCCGGGCCCGCCGGTCACCACCAGCACCTGGTGGCGCGCTGCCTCTTCCACCGCGCGGCTCTGCTCGGGAGCGAGCTTCACCCCCGCGCGGGCCTCGAACGCGAGCACCGCCGCCGCGGCCCCGTCCAGAGATCGGCCGTGCGCGCGGGCGATCTGGGCGAGCCTCTGCGCGAGGCGCACCTCCGCGGCGTGCATTTCGGCGGCAAAGACCGCGCGCTCGCCGCCGATGGGCTCG
The DNA here is from genome assembly GCA_964531095.1 of uncultured Polyangiaceae bacterium. Classification (GTDB taxonomy): domain Bacteria; phylum Myxococcota_A; class Polyangia; order Polyangiales; family Polyangiaceae; genus Palsa-1150. The sequence goes on from CAZHED010000009.1 coordinate 22,742, forward strand.
AGTACCGCGCCGCCCGCTCGCGCGAGGGCTTCGACGGCGCCTTCGAGCCGATTTCCGGCGTCGACTTCGTGGGCGTCGAGTGCGAGCAACTTGGCCGCGCGTGCGGTCAGGTCGTCGAGCGCTGTCCATACGTGGCCCACGTCGGTCCGATCGTGGAGCACTTGGAGAACACCCGCCTGCATGCGCTCGGGCGAGCTCGGCGCGACGCCCATCGACGACGCGATCCGATCCGCCGTCTTGAACCCGACACCGCGGACCTCGATGGCAAGGCGGTATGGATCCTGAGAGACGATGCTCATCGCTCGCGGGCCGAACCGGCGCACGATGCGCATCGCGAGGGCGAGGCTCGCCCCGTGGGACTGAAGAAAGACCATGACGTCGCGAGTCGCGCGCTGCTCGCGCCAAGCCTGCTCCAGCGCCGCGCGCCGCTTGTCGCCCAACCCCTCCACTTCCCTGAGCCGCTCCGGTTGCCGTTCGAGAACACGCAACGAGTCCATGCCAAACGAGGCGACGATTCGCGCGGCGAGCTTCGGCCCCACGCCTTTGATCACTCCCGATGCGAGGTACTTTTCGAGGCCGACAAGCGTGTCGGGCGCAAGCTCGATGAACGACTCGACCCTGAGCTGCTCGCCGTGCTTACGATCGATCTCGATTCGGCCTCGAACGCGCACCCGGGCGCCGAGCGGCATCGAGGGGAGTGTCCCAACGACCGCGATGCGGTCGGCGCGCCCAGGAACGGCAAGTTTGATCACCCGGAAGCTCGACTGCGCGCTCTCGAAAGTGATGCGCTCGACGACACCTTCGATGACCGTCTCGGTCGCCACGACAAGCGGCAACGTACTCGCGCGCGCGAGCCCTGCCTAGAAATAGCGGGATGCGAGGGGCCTCGGCCGCGGCCGCGGAGGGTTACCCGTCGAAGCGATAACCGATTCCCCGCACCGTGATGAGGTGGCGCGGCCGCTGCGGCTCCGGCTCGAGCTTTGCGCGCAGCTGCTGGATGAAGTTGTCGATCGTGCGGGGCGTTCCGTGATGGTTCGGTCCCCAGACGCGGGTGAAGATCGCATCGCGGCTCAACGCGGCCCCCCGTGCTTCGATGAGGCACAAAAGAAGGTCGAGCTCGGTCGCGGTCATCTCGACAGGGCCGCCGGCGCGCGTCACCGTTCGCGCGGCGGTGTCGATCCGTACGTCCCCGAACAAGAGAGCCGACGACGGCGATTGCGCGGGTCGTGGACCGCGGCGGAGAGCCGCCCTGACCCGCGCCAGAAGCTCGGCGAGGCTGAACGGCTTGGCGACGTAGTCCTCCGCCCCGAGCTCCAAGCCCGTCACTTTGTCCATCTCGGCGGTGCGCGCGCTCAAGATGATGATCGGCATCATCAGGCCCTCGCGGCGGATGGCCTGGAGCACCTGGAATCCGTTCATCTTGGGGAGCATCACGTCGAGAATTACGAGATCGGGCAGGTCGCCGCGCACCATTTCGAGGCCCCGCTCGCCGTCTTCCGCCTCCAGAACGACGTATCCCTCGGCCTCCAGATTGATCCGCAAACCGAGCGTTATGCTCGCGTCGTCTTCGACCACGAGGACACGACGCTTGACCGATTCGTTGGGCGTCGGCTTCGACAGGCTCATTGGCTCTTCGCCTCTGCCGCGTTCGCTGCGGCTGCGGCGGCGCCGGACGCCGGCTCGAGGATGATGCGAAAGGTCGAACCACTCCCCTTCACGCTCTCCAGCTGCACGCGGCCGTGGTGCGCCCGGACGATGTGCTTGACGATCGCGAGCCCGAGGCCGCTGCCCTCGCGCTCGCGCGAGAGACGGTCGTCGATGCGGTAGAACTTGTCGAAGATCCTGTGGTGCTCCACTCTCGGAATGCCATCGCCGTTGTCCGTCACTTCGATGGCCACCCCGCCCTGCACACGCACCGCGCGCAACCGCACCACGGGCGGCGAGCCGCCGTACTTGAAAGCATTCGACAGAAGGTTGCCGATCGCGTCGACCATCGCCCCGCGGTCGACGTGCACCTTCGGCAGCCCGGGCTCGACCTCCGCGGAAAACTCGATTTGCGCGTTGTGCGCCCGCACTGGAGTGAATGCGTCCACGGCAGCGTCGACGACGGCTTGTACGTTGTCGTCGGTCATCTCGAACTGCCTGCGACCCGCCTCCATGCGACCCCAATCGAGCAGCCGCTCGATGAGCTGGGTGAGCCGATCCGTTTCGCGTGCAAGCGCGCTCAGGCACTGGTCTTCTGTCGCCCGATCGCCGCGCGAGCGCCCGATTGTCTCAACAAAGAGCCGTATGCTGGTCAACGGAGTGCGTAGCTCGTGGCTCACCTTCGATATGAAGTCGGCCTGAAGCTCGCTGAGGTTGGCTTCGCGCCGAAGAAAGACCAGGACCAGCACGACCCCGGTGACCACGACGAGGACGAAGCTGACCGTCAGTAGGCCGAAGAGGACGTTGAAGATGTTCCCGATGAACATCAAGACGATGCCGACGAAGAGGATGAGCGTCGTCGGCACGATCACCAGGAACACCAGGAGCTGCACGATCCGGGTGTATCCGAGCCGCTGCCGGTTCCTGCGCACGGGCGAAACATAGGGGCGCGTCCGCGCTCGCACAACGCCCAGCTCGTTCGAACAGCCGTCGCAAGCGGTCACGCGGCAGGCCGCTAGCGCGGCGCTCCGTCGGCGACCAAACGCTCGAGCATCGCGTGACGGTCCGAGGGCGTCAGGATGCATCGGCGGACGTCCCTTCCTTCGAGGGCGCACGAGCCGTCCTTTCTGGCCTCCTCGCACACGCCGTCTTCGGTCGGGCGGTTGGCGCAGATCGCCACCAGGTCCGTGTCCTTCGCGACCACTTCGCCGTCGAGCTGCGTGAGCTGCGCGAGTGGCGCGAGGTTCGGATACATCCGGATCCCCCAACGCGGCTCGACGTTGCCGACCACGTACGAAGGATGACACCCGGCATACGCGTAAAAGATCGCCCATTCGACATAGACCAACGTCGGGCTCTCCCCGAGACGCGCCTCTGTGCTTTCTCGGCAGTCCATGGCGTGCACGTTGGGCGTTTCCTTGTCGGCACGCTCCGCGTCCGCGTCGCTTACACGTTGGCGAAGCCACGAAATCGTCGAGAATGCGGCGAGCGCCAGGCCGCAGACGACGGCGGCGCCAGCGAATGACCCCAAGGGCACGCGGGCGACGTGAACGAGGGCCATGAGCAGGACGACGAAGCAGGGCGCTACCATGAAGCGCTGCGCCTCGGGGGCGGCGTGATTCACTTCGAGTTGCGTGAATAGGACGAGCGAAATCGCCAGTACGGCCCCGACGAACACGATCTCGCCCGTCGCCACCCGCGGTCGCAGGGCAGCGAGTGCAAAGCCCGTCGCACACGCAACGAGCGGCAAGAGGTCGAAGAACAGCGCCGCTCGGCCGTCTCGCGAGGCCAGCGAGAGCGGACCGAACGCTTGGGAGCCGGGACTGCGTGCCTCGACCCACTCGACCGCCTGGACCGGCCCTCCCGGCGCGGCCGATCCATTGAAGAGCAACTGCGTCGCCACGGCCGCGAGCCCGAGCGCTGCGAGCGCTGCGAAGCCACCGAGCCTCGTGCGTGCGACGATGCGTGGCGCGACGCACCACGCGACGGCCAACGCGGCGGCGGTGACGCCCGCCGAGGCCTCGTCCGTAATCGCCAGGAGAGCGTAGGAGGCGAGGAGCGCCGGCAGCGTGTGCGCGGATCGCGCGGCTGGGCCGACGCGCGATCGGACGACGACACACGCAACGACGCCCACGAGAAGCAGCCCCGAGAGCGGGATGTGCGGCCGAAAGGCGACGAGAAGCAGGTTATCGAACGAGTAACCGTAGAAGTCGGAGCCGATTTTCCCGCGCATCGACGCGGGTCCCTGGAGCAGGAGCGCAACCGCGCCGAGGGGTGCCGGCCAGAAGCGCTTGTAGCCGAAGGCAAAGAGAAGAAGGGTGACGCTCGCGCCGATGAGGCCGAACAACACATCGTGGGCGACGGACAGGGCGAGGCTCGAGTTTATGACGCCGAGCGAGAGCGTCTGCACCATCGCGCCGAGCACGTCGCCCGTCACGTGATAGTGGAGAACCCGCCCGGGCTCGAACGTATTGTCGAACGGTATTTTCTCGGCGCGCATCAAAGAAACGAGCGGTATGTGCCAGTGTCGGTCCCACATGTGATAGGGCCGCGACAAGTGGGCGCTGAGCTCGAACGCGGCGATCGCCGCCGCCACGGCCGCCAAGGCATGATCGACGCGAAGGCCGCGCGGCCATGCGCGGTGCTCGCGGGCCCGCCGCGCGCAGAGGGTCGCAACAATGCCGACGGCCCAGGCGGGCCGAGAGACGAGGACCGCCGTCTCCAGGGGGACGAAGCGCGCGAGCGTCATGACCCCGAGCATGTCGAAGGCCACGATCTCGGGCAGCGTCAGCGCGAGCCGCCAAAGAGGAGTCGACCGGGACGAACGGGCAGCGAGGACCGCGGCGACGGGCAGCAGGTAAAGTGCGACGCTGAGGACGATGGCCCACGACAACATCGAAACCGGTGTTGCTTTATCCGCAGCAGCGTTGCGAGGTCTCTCGAAGGCTCCGCGTCCGTTCCCATTCCGCACGAATCTCGCTCTTGTTGAAGACGGCGGTTACGGCGACACCCTTCCCTGCTTCGGCGCGGATTCGATCGAGTCCGCCCTCTTCCTCGCGGTCGACGAGGACGAGCACTTGCACGACGTCCAGCCCGTCGGATCGCGCCTTCCGGATCGCATCTATCGTGGAACCGCCGGTGGTCACCACGTCATCCACCACGACGACCGGGCCGCTCGAGACGTCGCCCTCAATGAGCTTGCGGCGCCCATGCTTCTTGGGCTCTTTGCGAGCGCTGAACCACCGTAGGTTGCGGCCTCCGGCGCTGACCTGCGCTGTGCTTATGGCGATCGGATCGGCGCCCATGGTGAGCCCTCCGACGGCGACCGCGCGCGGGTCGATTTGCGACAGGACCAGCCGCCCGAGGGCAGGCAGGGCTTCGGCGTGGCTGAGTGCCATCTTGCAATCCAGGTACTCGTCGCTCTTTTTCCCGGACGCGAGCACGTAGGCTCCTGGCGAATGGTCGTACGCCAGGGTTACCAGCAATTCGAGTAGGGTCGCGCGATCGTCTGCCGCCATGCTGTTGCCCATCGCAGTGGACGGCACTGTAGACCGTCGATGCGGCGCGCACCACTCGTAGTGCAGCCTCCGCCGCGCCCCTTCGGCGTGGCCTGTGATGCGCGCACTTCGGGGCTCCGCTCTGGCCGTGCGGCTTCACGGAGAAGGCGGCCGCATCGACGGGAAGCTCTGGGAGCCCGCTCTCGTCTCCCCGGTCCGGTCCAGCCCGAACTTGAACAACACCGGCCCTACCATCTCGTTGATCGCCACCGTCGCTATCACCAGGGCGCGGAAGGCTGTTCCGAAGGAAGGAAACTCGCGCGCGATCAAGAGAGACAGTCCGAGCGTCAGCCCGGCCTGCGACACCAGCCCCGACCACCCCCAACGAAGCAGCATTGGCGAATCGCCCGCCAGGCGAGCGGCCGCGCGCGACGCGCCCCACGTCACGGCCGCACGCGCGGCGGAAAGGATCAGCGCCGCCGGCCAGAGACTCCGTAGAAGCGGCACGTCGAGGTCGGCGCCGGCTATCGCGAAAAAGACGACGTACACAACGGTTCCGGTCTGCTCGATGTACTCGACGAACTTGCCGCCCTGATTGGACATGTTGCGAACGATGAAGCCCGCTACCATGAAGGTGAGCAGGGAATCGAACCGCAGATACTCGAGCACCGTGCTGACGCCGAATCCCAGGGCGAGAAGCACGACGAGCATCTGCCGATTCACGAGGCGCAAGTAGGCGGCGATGACCAGGCCCAGCGTCGTACCGATCGCCACGCTGCCAAAAAGCTCGTGGCCGAGCGTCGTGAACGAGCCGAGCGAGAAGCTCGCTGCCGGGTCGATCAGCGACCGAACCGAGCCGAGCACCGTCGCCACCAGCACGACCACGATCACGTCGGACGCCATTACGAAGGCCAGCGTGAACGAGGCGACCGGCCCGGTCGCGCGAGTCTGCGACAGGATTCCGAGCGTCGCCGACGGGCTGCGGCTGACCGCGAGCGAGCCCCAGAGGAGCGCAACGGCGATGAGCGCGCCGACAGGGAGGGTGCGCGCAAAGGGGATGAGCGACCGCGACGCGATGAACGTGCCGCCGAGGGCCCCGAACACCGCCGTCGTCTGCACCAGCTGCGCCCACGCGAGGCTACGAGCCCCTCTGCGGACCGATGCGAGGTCCAGCTCGGCCCCGCCCGCGAGCGCGATCAGACACAGCGCGAGTGTGTTGACCGGCGACAGGCTCTTGACAGTGTGCTCGTCGACGAGGCCGAGGACGTGGGGGCCGGACGCGATGCCCGCGACGAGATAGCCCGTCAAGTGCGGAAGGCCGAGGGGCGCGACCATCTCGCTCACAAGCGTCCCGGCGACGAGCAGAAAGCCGAATCCGGCGATGACCCCCATCGCCCCGTGCGCCTCGGGGACCTTGCGCGCAAGAAAGAAGAGAAGCGTGCCGAACACGGCGAGCAGCGCGGCGTGCGACGCGTGCGTCGCACGCCCCTTGCTCGCCGCGGCCGCCCCGCTCATGTTCGCGCTCCGGAGGCGGCGCTCCCGGGCGCGGCTTCGATTTCGCCCGCCATCCGGAGCGTGCGTCGCAGCCGAACCGGGCCAACGAACTCGCCCACGGTCGCCGAGAGCACCGCCACGACGAGCACCGTGTCTCCGACAGCGCCCGGGAATCGCAGCGCGAATACGAGGCCGATGCTCATCGAGAGAGCGCCCGAGGACAGAAGCGACAGCCCGACCAGCACGCCGCCCTTGCGCGCTGGAGGTGCCGCCGCCGCGACCGCCCAACCGATGACGACTTTGGCCACGATGCGCGCGACGATCGCCGCCGCCGCGATCCACGGCAGCGCGTCGCTCGCACGGAAGTCGAGGCGCGCGCCGGCGAGAAGCAGCGCCGGCAGGAGCACGGGCCGCTCGGTGGGCGCGACCATCGCGCGCAGCTCACGACCGTGGCGCGACAGGACGGACGCCGCGAGGCCTGCAAAGAAGCTCACAGTCAACGTCGAAAGGCCCAAGCGGGCGCTCGCGCCGATGCCGATCAGCGCCACCCCGAAGAGGAGGCCCGATGCGTCTTCCGTGCGCAGCTCGCTCCGCATCAGCAGCGCCGCGCCGGCGCCCAGGAGCGCCCCCATGCCCACGGTCAGCGCCGGCCAATCGCGCAGCGGCGCCTGCACGGCGACGCTGCGGGTCGGCTCGAGCGCAAAGAGGACGGCGACGGCGAACAAGGGCAGGAGGTCATCGGCGTGCGCGAGCTCGTTCAGCCGGTCGGCGAGCGGACCGCGCGCGCCGTGCCGCTCGACGACCCAACGCACCGCGTAGCGCGTCGTCTCCGCGCAGGCCGCCCCGATGCCCCCCGCGAGCAGAACACGCTCGGTCCCCGTCGCGCCGAAGTGGAAGCGTCGCGCGGTGATCCAAGTCGCGGCGGCCACGGCACCGCCCGTCACGAGCGCACCGAGGGTACCGAGGGCCAGACTTTCGCCCCGCACGCGCCGCTCGCCGGCGAATCCGAAGTCGAGCCCGAGGGCGAACGCGAGCCATCCGAGCGCCACTTGCACGACCGGCTCGAAAGCGGCAAGCGTCTCGCTGCCCACCAGGTCGAGCGCCCGAGGACCGAGGACGAACCCCAGCGCCGCGTACTCGACTCCCGAGGGGAGCCCCACGCCCCGCGCGCTCCGGCCGGCCACGAGGAAGCTCCCGAGGTACGAAAGAACCAGGAGCGCCATCAGGAGCCAGACCGCGTTCAAGGGTTACTCACCCTCCGACCCAGCGCGATACCGCCGTCGACGATCGCCTGCGCCACGGCGTCGGCGAGCGCCGCGCTTCCCTGCCTCGCGACGCCGGACACACGCCACCGTGCGCCGTCCGCGTCGATCGACAGGAGATCGACCCTCGCGCGATCGCACGTCGCCCCCGTCGCGATCACGAGCGCGGCCTCCACCTTCGCCGGGCGCTCCCGCGGGTGGACCGTGATCTCAATCGTGACCATCGGCGCGCCGCCAAGGACGCGCGTGGGATGCCACAACCCGAGCAGCTGCGGGACCCGCACTTCGCAACCTACCGCGTCCTCCAGCACCAGCTCGAGCAGCGTGACGTCGCGGACGACCCCGGCGCGTCCCCCGGCTTCGACGAAATCGCCGGGCTTGATCCTGCGGCTGAACACCGCCGGCACGCCCGCCGCCGCGCACGCGAGGACGGGGGTGCATGCGAGCCCGAGCGCCACGAGCGCGACGACCCCGGCGCGTGACAGCGCGCCGTCGTCGGTACCCGTGATGAGGGGGGCGGCAAGGACGATCGAAACGATCACCATACCCGCGCGCACGAGCACACTGGTCGGCCCGGCGAGATCGTGCGGAAGCCAAGAGACATGCGTCTCCCGGCGCGCGATACCGACGAAGAAGAGCCCGACGAAACGCACGGCGACGCCAAGGGCGACCGCAGCGACCGCGGCGACCACGAACAGCGGAAGCGCCGCGCCGATGCGCCCGATGAGGGCCGAGAGCGGAGCGAGGACGAAGCCGGCGAGGCGGTCGGTGTAAGGGCGCGTGGCCTCGAACCGCGAGAGCGCGAAGATGAGCCACGAGTAGCAAATCGCGAACTGGGCAATGCGGTGCGCGAGGGCGAGCGCGACGGCCACAGCCGTGCGGACGGCGGCCGGCCGCACGACTTCGATGTGCCCGAGCTTGAGCGCCGGAATTCGGCCGGGATTGGCCTTGACCCACATCCGAACGCGCCCCGACAGATCGCCGACGCGTCGGAAGAGCAGGAACGCCAGCAACGCCGAGAAAACGAGAAGCGACAGCGAGAAGACGCTGGTGGCGATGGCGCTGCGCTTGCGCTCGGCGCGCAGGGCGCCATCCACCTTGGCGGCGACGGTGGCGGCGTAGACGTGCAGCGTCACGTCGCCGCCGGCCGCCTGGGCGTCGTCGTCGCTCAACGCGACGATCGGAGTCTTTCCGACGAAGACCACCGCGCTCGCCGCCGATGGCTCCTCCACACGCGCCGTCGGCTGGTCGGGATCGTCGAGGACACTCTCGAGCGCGTGGCCCGCCGCTCGGGCACGTTCCTGGGCACTCTCCTCGGCGCGCTGCGCGCGGAGAGCGAAGACGGCGCGATCGTGCAGGCGGACTTCGACAGCGGCGGAGGGGGCATCCGCGTGCGCGACCGACGCGACCAGCGCCCAAGCCAATAGGGCGAGGGCTACCGGGACCGCGGCCCCGCGGCATGTCGACCGCTGCACCCCGATAGCGTCCGCGGGCGAGGGCATTGCGGTCAAGGGGTGGGAGAAGGTCGGGCAACGCGGCGTATTCGGCGCATCGACGATCGAGAGCGGCACTTCGGGTCTCACGCTGCGAGCGACCGAAGTCACGCCAAAGCGGGGGGGCTACCTGGTCGCCTACTGGGCCTCCAGAGTCACCAGCCAACCGTGTGGCTCCCACTCCTCCTGGTCGGGATCGAACGGATGCTCCGTGCTGCCGACGTTGACCCCTACGAGGAGCAAGCTATCCACCCCCTCGAGCGACTCGACGGTGAGCGACGCGTGCGTGGCTCGATCGAGCGACGGGACCGGCATCTCCGCCAGCGTCTGGCCGCGCGCATCGAGCTTCACGACGACCCAGCGCATGCGCCCGTAGTCCTCCCACTGCGCTTCGAGACGCAGCTTGGCCCCGGCCGGCGCTCCCGCGTGATCGACCAGCACGTAGCTCGCTCCAGTGGGATACACGGGCTCCGGGGAAGCGAGACGCCGAGCATGCTCGGGCCAGGGAATGTGCCACGCGACGCGGACCGATGGCGTCGCGCGCGCGCGCTCGACCGCGAAACGAACGAAGATGTCGTCGATCGTCGAGCCAGTCGACAAGGCGCCCTTGAGGGATGCGCGGAGCACGTCGTACCCGCTCGGAGTCGCGCTCCAACGCCACGCACCCGGCGGTGTCCGGCTGGGCGCGAGCGCCAAGAGGCCCCGAAGAAGCCCCCCCACCTCGCGGGCAAATGTCGCGTCGAGCCAGTCGAAGAAGAGCGACGCGCCGAAGTCGAACGCGTCGGACCACGGATCGGCGAGAGTGCGTTCGGGGTGCGCCTGAAACGCCAGCGTGTCGGGGGACTGGTCCGCGCACGGCACGGCGAGGTGTACGAGCGCCTCGGTTTGCGCATTCGCGCTCGCCTCGTCGGTTCCGGGCGCCGCGCGCCAGATGGCGGCACGCGCCAGCGCCCTTGCCAAGGCAACGTCGAGGGCACACCCGGGTGGGGTGGCGCGATCGACGAGGGCGAACGACGTACCTCGGTCGTAGCGGGCGCGGGGGTCACGTCCGGTCAAGAGCGCGCGCCCGCTGGCAGCGACGCCGTCGGCAAGGTAGATGTGCCACGCACCCTCCAGGTCCACGTCCGGAAGCGGGAGCGCGAGCGCGCCGGTGAGCACGTCCCACGCGTTCTCGGCGGAGGACAGCGCCGCAAGTGCCAGCGACGGAGACACGCTGGGAGGGGCGTGAACGCACACCGCGTGGTGGAACGAGCACGCCGACGACCACGACGGGCCGATGGGCGGCGGTCGGGCGAAGTCGATGACCGGACCGACCGGAGCAAGCGCGATCTCGGCGCGAAGGGGCCCCGTGTGAAGCAGCAACGCCGAAAGCGAGAGCGCGGCTGTGAAAGCTGGATGGGATGCTACGGCGCCGCTCATTTGACACCCTCTTTCTCGCACTCGTATAAGCTAGAAACGTAGCCCCAATGGTCGCATCCTCGTTCGATCCGACGCACGCGGTCCGCTTCGATCTACCGAGGGGAAGCGTCCGCACCCGCGGAGACGACGACCGCGTTCTGCTCGTGCCCGCGGCGGCGCTCGACGACCTGGTCCGGTCCGCGGCGCCCGAAGCGGTCGAGGTCTTGGGCCGAGCGCTGGGCGCCGCGATCGGCCGGCGCGCGGCGGCGCGGATGGGCGATCCGCAGAGCGCCTCGTTGGAGACGTTCGTCGCACAGCTCGGCGGCGAAGCGGCGGTCGCGGGGGTGGGAGCATTGAGCATCGAGCGCTGGGGGCGAGCGTTGGTCATCGTCATCGAAGACTCGCCGCTCGTTGGCACGCTTCTCGTTCACACGCTGGCTTCGGCGGTCGAGGCCTCGTCCGGGCGCCGGGCGTCGTGCACGCTTCTGTCGCGCGATGATCGGATCGCGCGGATCCTCGTGAGCAGCGAACGCGCAGCCGCCCGGGTGCGCGCGTGGATCGCATCCGGGGTCGGCTGGAACGAAGCGGTGATCAAGCTTCACGAAGGTGCAGCATGAGCCGCGCGGAGACGATTCAGAAGCTCGAAGCGTTGTTGGAGCGCGTGCGCACGCGCTCTGCGGGGCCGCGACCACGGCCCAGCCACTCGCCGGCCGAGCCCGAGGTGGTCGAGCCGCCGGTGGTGGCACCCGAGCTGGCGGCTGTCGTGCCGATAGCGGAGCAACGTGGCGCGGGCGAAGATCCCGACAGCCGCGAGCGCCTGGTCGCGGCAGAGTCTGCGGCGACCGAAACCGCACCGGCGGGAGCGAGCGCGCGGGGCCCGGAATCCGTTCCGCCGATCGACGTAGCGGAGCTCGAGGTAACGGCCGAGGTTGAGGTCGCCGCCGAAGAAGCCGAAGAAGAAGTGGAGGAGCGCGCGCCGGCGTCGTCGCGTCGGCCGGTGGCACCCGAGCCGGAGGAGCGCCTCGCGCAAATTGCGTTTGGTGCCGAGGAACCGCTTCAGCCGCTGCATACGCCGCCGCCCGAGTCGGGCCGGCTGCCGGCCGCGCCAGGGGCGCAGTTCGAGGATCCGGACTTCACAAGCGTGCGCAGTGCGACACCCCTTTTGCCGCGCCGAGTGGAGGCGCTGCCGCGGGGGATCGAGCCCGAAGCGGTGCGCCCCGAGCGAGCGCCCAGCGACGCGGTCGGAGAGGTGGTCGCGGAAGCGCAACGCTTCGCGCCCCAAACGTTCGTGGCGTTGCTCGACGCGAGCCTAAGTCTCTAGAACAGTCGCGTCGGCGTGTCGCAGCCACGTCCGCTGCCGGCGCGCAAAGACGCGGGTCGCGCGAACGATAGCCTCCGCGAGATCCTCGCGCGCGAGGCCCCCTTGAATCATGGCGCTGACTTGGGCATAGCCGACGCTGCCCATCGCGCGCGCCGAGCCGCACCCGCGGCGGAGGAGCCCCTCCACTTCTTCGATCCAGCCGTGGGCAAGCCACGACGTGACGCGTGCGCGGATGCGCTCGGTCAGCACCGCCGGGTCATGGCCGAGCGCAATGAGGCGGGCGGGGTGACGGATGCTCGCGAAGGCGTGCTCGCGCTGCCACGCACTCAGGACCTTTCCCGAGAGCTCGTAGACCTCCAGCGCGCGGCTGACTCGGACGAGGTCGTTCGGATGAAGCCGTGCCGCCGTTTCGGCATCGACGGCGCCCAAGCGCGCGTGCAAGCCCGCGCGGCCTTCGCGCTCGGCGATCGCGCGGTGCTGATCGCGAATCTGCCCGCTTGCGGCGGGGGCCTCCGCCAAGCCGAAACGAAGCACTTTGATCCACAAGAACGTGCCCCCGCAGACGATAGGAACGCGGCCGCGGGCGCGGATCTCCGAGATGCGGCGTGACGCGAGCTCCGCCCATGCCGCAGCGTCGATCGGGTCGAAGGGATCGATCGCGCTCACCAGGTGATGGGGCGCCCGCGCGATTTCCTCGGCGGTCGGCTTCCCGGACCCCGCGTCGAACCCCTTGTAGATCTGCACACTGTCGGCGCTGACGACCTCGCCGCCTAGCTTTTCGGCGAGCGCGACGGCGAGCGCGGTCTTTCCACTCGCGGTCGGGCCGACGATCGCGAGCAGATTCTGCGATTCTTGCGCGAGACGCAGCGCCCGTTCAACGACCGACACGCCGCTCCAGCTCGTCGAAACCGATGCGCGTCACCACAGGACGCCCGTGCGGGCAATGGCCGCCGAAGTCCACGCCATCGAGCGCCTGCAGAAGGGCGCCCACTTCCTCGCGCGACAGGACGTCCCCGGCGCGTACGCTTCCGTGGCAGGCCATCGTCGCGAGGACCAGATCGGCCGCGTCGCCGAACGGGCGCCTCGCGATACGCCCCAACTCGGCGACGACGTCGCGCACGATGCGCTCGGGGGCGGCTCGCAGCAGGAGCGTCGGAACCGCGTGCACCGCGACTGCGTTCGGCCCCACGGAGCGCAGCTCGACACCCAGCGTCCCTACGTCGTCCGAACGCTCGTCGAGGATCGCGATCTCCGCCGGCGAAAGCTGGACGACCTCCGGAATGAGAAGGCGCTGCATGGCGACCGAGCGCGACGCGAAAGCTTGGCGCAGCCGGTGGAACGTCACGCGCTCGGCGGCGGCATGCTGGTCGAGCACGTACAACCCGTCCGCTCCGCCGCACACGAGGAAGGTCGCGCGCAGCTGCGCCAAGAACTCGAGCGAAGCGTAGAAGCCGACGCCCCGAAAAAGGCCCGGCTCCGCGACGGCCACGGGGAGATCGGGGAGCGGAGCGGGCGAGGGCAGCGTCGTCGGTTCAGCCAGTGACGATGGAGGCGCCCCCGCCTCTTGCGCCGGTGCGAGGTGCCAAGGATCGGCGGGCGCGGCCGCCGGCTCGGGAATCGGAGGCGGAGAGATGGATGCACGCGGGATCGACCAGGCCGGCCTCTCGCCGAGGGCCGAGATCGAGAAAGCACGCGCCAGCGATTGATGCAGCTCGCGCGTCACCGCGTCGTGCAGGGCGCGCGCGTCGGCGAAGCGTACTTCGGCCTTTTGCGGGTGGACGTTGACATCGACCTGCTCCGACGGCACCTCGACATAAACGACTCCGACGGGATACCGGCCGGGCTCCAGCACCGAGCCGTATGCCTGGGCGACGGCGCGCGCGAGCTGGCGATCGCGCACGGGCCGCCCGTTGACCAGCAGGTGCAGCGCGACCGCACCCGCGCGTGCGCGCTCCGGCGCACCGAGGTGCGCTTCGATGCGCATCGGCCCCCGCTCGCCCAGACACATTTCGAGGCGCTCGCCGTCGATTGCCTGCGCCGCGCGCTCGCGACGGGTCGACACACGCAGCCACTCGCGGGTCGTACGACCGTCGCGCACGAGAAAGAAGCTGACGTCGGGTCGGGCCAGCGCGGCGAGGAGGACCGTTTCGCCCACGTGCGCAGCCTCGGTGCCGCTCGCCTTGAGAAACTTCCGCCGCGCCGGAACGTTGAAGAAGAGCTCCCGCACTTCGACGCTGGTGCCTTCCGGGGTCCCGGTGGGCCGGGACCTCGGGGCACCCCCTCCCTCGACGACGACCTCGGTCCCTTCAGCGCTCCCGCGGGTGCGGGTCACCAGCTTCAATCTGGCCACCGATGCGATGCTGGGCAGGGCCTCTCCGCGGAAGCCGAACGTGCGAAGCCGAAAGAGGTCGCCCTTGTCGGCGATCTTGCTCGTCGCGTGGCGCTCGAGCGACAGGACCGCGTCCTCGCGATCCATCCCCGTACCGTCGTCGCTCACCCGAGCGAGCAGGATGCCCCCTTGCTCGAGCTCGACTTTCACGCGCGTGGCCTCGGCGTCGAGCGCGTTCTCCAGGAGCTCTTTCACGATGCTCGCCGGCCGCTCGACCACCTCGCCCGCGGCGATTTGGTTCGCGAGGTCGCTGGGCAGGAGGCGGATCCGGCCCATCGGCGCGCTACCGTTCTCCAATCGCCGCGGGCGTCGATTCGAAGAAATCGCGCGAGCGCCGGCGCGTCAGCCCGAGGACGATCAGCCCGCTGCCCAGCAGCTGCAGCGCGAGCGCCGCCAGCGCCGCCGACCGCAGCATCTCCGCGGGGACCCGCTCGTGGCCGGCCGCTTGCTGGGCCTCGATCCACTGGATCTCGGCCTCGTCGACGTCGCGAAGGAGCCAGTGACTGGCCACGGCCACGGCTGCCTGCGCGATCACGAGCTGCACGAGGGCTGCACGCGCGCCACGGCTGCCCCACATGGCGCGCATCGCAAAAAGGAGCGTCGCGCTGCCCAGAAGAAGCTTCGCTATGGCGAGAGGCCAGCCTCGCGCCCTGGCGCCGTCGAGCGCGTGCACGTAGGCGTCGACACGCGCCACGACGGCCGCGCGGTCGGCCTCGTCGACGATCCCGTGCCCCGCGATCGAGGGGTCGATCGGTTGGTGATAGAGCATCACGGTCGCATAGCCGATGCGCGCGCCGTTGAGCCCAAAGGCGAGGGCTGCGAGAAGCGACAGCACGAGGTAAAAGGGGCGTTTTCGCTCGATGGCCGCCATGTGCTCCGGCCAGTCTCGATAGCACGGCGGCGGGCCGCGCTGCACCTCGGGCTCGCCCTCGCCCTCCCCTCGTTCGCCCACGAAACGCGTCGGCAACAGGGGCCACCGTAGTATGACGTGGCCTTGAGTATACGCGTCGCTCTCCACCACGAGACCCGGTACCGCTACGATCGACCCGTCAGTCCGGCCCCGCACGTGGTCCGGCTGCGCCCCGCGCCTCATTGTCGCACGCCGATCTTGGCGTACAGCCTACGCGTCGCGCCATCCAACCACTTTCTCAACTGGCAACAGGATCCGTTCGGGAACTACCAGGCACGACTCGTCTTTCCCAAGATGGCCGAGGAGCTGGTCTTCGAGGTCGATCTGGTCGCCGAGATGACGGTGGTCAATCCGTTCGACTTCTTCCTCGAGAAGGAGGTCGAGCACTTTCCGTTCGCGTACTCCGCTTCGCTCAAGAAAGACCTGGCACCTTACCTGCAGGCGGGATCGTACGGCCCCCGCTTCAGTGACTTCGCCGAACGGGCCAAGGGGCAGTTCGCCCGGTCGGGGCGGCGCATGGTCGAAGTGCTCATCGACCTGAACCAGTTCGTGCAGAAGACACTCCGCTACGACATCCGGATGGAGCCGGGGGTCTTCTCGCCCGAGGAAAGCCTGGTGCGAGGTCATGGGTCGTGCCGCGACTTCGCTTGGCTCCTGGTGCAGGTGCTTCGGCAGTTCGGCCTTGCTGCGCGGTTCGTCTCCGGATATTCGATTCAGCTCAAAGCCGACGAGCGCCCCCTGAGCGGGCCCGCTGGCGTCGAGCGCGATTCAGCCGACTTGCACGCGTGGGCTGAAGTGTTTCTTCCCGGCGCCGGGTGGGTGGGGCTAGACGCGACCAGCGGGCTCCTGGCGGGGGAGGGGCACATCCCGCTCGCGTGCACCCCCGATCCGGACACCGCGGCGGCGATCACCGGCAGCTACGCGTGGCACAAGCTCGACGAAAACGACCAAGTCAAAGAGGGCTTTGCGTTCGCGATGTCGGTGCGACGCGTGGAGGAGACTCCGCGGATCACGCTGCCCTATACCGACGAGGCGTGGGAGGCGATCAAGGCCCTGGGGAACTCGGTGGACGGCGCGCTGGTCGCGGGCGACGTGCGGCTGACTATGGGCGGGGAACCGACGTTCGTCGCGACCAACGACCCGGACGGGTCCGAGTGGAACTTCGATGCCCTCGGCCCGACGAAGCTGCGATACGCACGGGATTTGCTGCGCCGCCTTCACGAGCGATTCGCCCCGTACGGGCTCTTGCACGAGGGCCAGGGCAAGTGGTACCCGGGCGAGCCGCTGCCGCGCTGGGCCCTCTCCTGCTACTTCCGAAAGGACGGCCTTCCAATCTGGCACAACCGAGCGCTTTTCGCGCGAGCCGAGACCGGTTCGGACAAGAGCGCAGACGCGCAGGCGTTCATCACGGCGCTCTGCGAAGAGCTCGCGGTGGACGCGCGGTTCGCCATACCGGGATACGAGGATGCCTGGTATTACCTCTGGCGCGAGCGCCGGCTGCCGGTCAACGTCGACCCGCACGAGTCGAAGCTCGAAGACGAGATCGAGCGAGCGCGCCTCGCGCGCATCTTCGAAGAGGGCCTCGCCGCGGTCGCGGGATACGCGCTTCCTCTGCGCCACGCGCCGGCCGGCGCGGATACGAAGTGGCAGACGGGGCCATGGTTTCTGCGGTCCGAGCGTCTCTACCTGATCCCCGGCGACTCGGCGATGGGGTATCGGTTGCCGCTCGACTCGCTTCCCTGGACCGTGCCCGGCCAGGATCCCGAGCTTCACCCGCCCGACCCGTTTGCGCCGCGCGAGCCGCTACCTCGGACCTCCCCGGAGCGGGCGCAGGCCGAGCCTCGTTTCCGGCCGGCGGCCGTAGCGGCTTCCGGAGATGCAAACGGACCGCCTGCGCGCCTTCAATCCGCCGCAGGAACCGTGCGCACGGCCCTTTGCGTCGAGCCACGCGACGGCGTCCTCCACGTGTTCATGCCGCCCCTCGAGACCGTCGATGACTACCTCGAGCTCTGTGCGCGGATCGAGGCCACGGCCGATCGGCTGAGCAAACAGGTTCGGATCGAGGGGTATCATCCCCCGTCCGATCCCCGGCTGACGCGCTTTCAGATTACCCCTGATCCGGGTGTCATCGAAGTGAACATTCAGCCGGTGGGCACTTGGGAAGAGCAGGTCAACAACACGGCGATTCTTTATGACGAGGCGCGCAAGACCTCCCTCCGCGCCGACAAGTTCATGCTCGACGGACGCCATACGGGCACGGGGGGCGGCAATCACGTCGTGCTCGGCGGTCCGACGCCAGCCGACAGCCCGATCTTGCGGCGGCCCGACCTTCTTCGCAGTCTCGTCGGGTACTGGCTCAATCACCCGTCGCTGTCCTATCTCTTCTCGGGAATGTTCGTGGGCCCGACGAGCCAGGCGCCCCGCGTGGACGAGGCGCGAAACGACAGCTTGTACGAGCTCGAGATTGCGTTTCGCTTGCTCGAAGCCAGCGTGGGGGCACCGGGCTCCGTTCCCCCGTGGCAGGTGGACCGACTCTTTCGCAACCTGCTGATCGACGTCACCGGTAACACGCATCGCACGGAGTTCTGCATCGACAAGCTCTACAGCCCCGACCAGTCGGCGGGCCGGCAGGGGCTCCTCGAGCTTCGCGCGTTCGAGATGCCTCCCCACGAGCGAATGAGCCTCACGCAGCAGCTGCTCGTGAAGGCGCTCGTTGCCTCGTTCTGGCGAATGCCGTACCGGCGCCCGCTGATTCACTGGGGCACCGAGCTCCACGACCGCTTCATGCTCCCGCATTTCGTCCGCCAAGACTTCGACGACGTCCTCGAAGATCTGTCGCGATCCGGGTTTCACTTCGATCGCAATTGGTTCACCCCGCACCATGAGTTTCGCTTCCCGCTCCACGGCTCGATGACCACCCGCGGCGGGATCGTCGTCGAGCTTCGCCAGGCGATCGAGCCGTGGCATGTCCTGGGCGAAGAGGTCACGGCGGGCGGAACGTCGCGTTACGTCGACTCGTCGGTCGAGCGAGTCGAAGTGAAAGTGCGCGGCATGGTCGACGGACGGCACGTCGTCGCGTGCAACGGAAGACGAGTTCCGCTTCACCCGACGGGAACGAACGGCGAGATGGTCGCTGGCGTCCGCTATCGCGCCTGGCAACCGCCCTCTGCGCTTCATCCGACGATCGGCGTGCACGCACCGCTCGTGTTTGACGTGATCGACACCTGGAACGATCGGGCGATTGCCGGGTGCCGCTACCACGTCACGCATCCAGGGGGGCTTTCGCACGCCGATTTCCCCAGCAACAGCCTCGCCGCCGAGAGCCGTCGCGCCGCGCGCTTCCAGGCGTTCGGACACTCGCCCGGGCAGAAGCCGCCCCCCCCCTTGGAAACCAATCCCAATTTCCCGTTCACGCTGGACCTCCGGCGGAGCTCGCCGGGCTAGCCCGGCCAGGGGCGGGCTACACTCCGTTGTGCCTGCGGTCCCCGGCTCGTGTGCGGTGGTTGTCGAACGGCTGTCCCCAGGCGACCTCGTAGCGGTTGCGGGGTGCATCGTGCTCGACGCGGATGCGTTCCCCTACGCAAGCGCGACCTTCGGTCTTCGTGCCGCTTCGGCGCGCGCGTGGATTGCTCGGGGCGTGGGCGACCAGGCGGGACCGGGCCGCGTCGTCGGATTCGCCGCGGCGCAGGTGCGGCGCTCATCGCTCCACATCGAAGGGCTGACAGTCGCTCGATCGGCTCGCCGCCTCGGCATCGGCCGCGCGCTCGTGCGCGAAGCCGTCGGTGCCGCACGCGGCGAGAGAATGCGTGCCGTGGCGCTCCATGTGTCGGTGGCCAATCGTGAAGCCATCGCCCTCTACCGTGCCGAAGGCTTCGAGGTGCGCGCCCGACTGGGCGGCTTCTACCCGCCCGCGACGTACGACGGCGAAACGGACGCGTACCTCATGGAGCTGACCCTGCGGCCTCCGCTCCGCACGGCCGACTAGACAGAATGATTGGACCAGCCATCGCGCAACGAGCGCGGATTAGGCTGGCAGCTGGAAGGCAGACGGCGCAGAGCCGCATGCGGGAGGCTGGTCCAATCATTCTGTCTAGTGCCCTCCTCTTCCTCGGGCAAGGGCCCCGGCGCGGGCAGAATCGGAGCCCTAGTTGCGCGCCTCCGACAGACACTTTGAACAGACGCCGTAGAGCTCGTGCTTGTGCGACCTCAGCTCGAAGCCGTGCTTGCGCGCGACGCGTTCTTGTAGATCCTCGATGCGCGGCTCCTCGAACTCGGTGATATTGCCGCACACCACGCAGATGAGGTGATCGTGGTGGGTGACGTCGTCTGCGAGCTCGTAGCGAGTGAGCCCATCGCCGAAGCTGCGCTCGTTCGCGACGCCGCATTCCGTCAAGAGCTTCAACGTCCGGTACACGGTCGCATAGCCCACGCGTCGATCTTTCGAGCGCACCTGCGCGAGGAGCTCCTCGATGCTCACATGGTTGTCGGAACCGAAAAATGTCTCGACGATCAGCCTGCGCTGATCGGTCGAGCGAAGGCCCTTCTTCGTCATGTACGCATTCAGCATTGCTCGGAAATGCTCGAGCTCCGCCGGCGCACGCTCCGCCTGCCGACCCACGGTATTGCCCTTCCGGGTGCGATTGTGGCCGATTCCGGAGCAGCTTGCCACTCGGCCCCTCTACGCGGCCGCAAATGCGCGCTAGGGTTGCCTCTCATGAGACCCGGCGTGTGGAACCTCGGCTTCGGTCTGGTCGCGGTCGCTGCGGGCGCCAGCGGGCAGTTTACGCTCCTCGGCACCGGCAGCGCGACGGCGCTGGTGGTCGTCGGCGGGCTGCTCGCGGCATTCGGCCTGGTTCAGCTCGTGCGATCGCGCGGAAGGTGAAGGTGCGCCCGGCAGGGAACCCAGTTTTACGTTTCTTCACGACCTTGGGGCGCGCGCTTTGGCGGTTCGTGCGCATCTCTTCTCTCGTGTGAGGCGACCTTTTTCGTCTCAGGAGGAAGCGATGCTCGGATTCATCATCGGTACGGCTTGTCTCATTGGTCTAGTCAAAGTGCTTCGCCGCGGCGGCTACGGCCCGTTCGGTCATGGCGGGTGCGGTAGGGCCCACTACGCCGGCTACGGCGGAGGCCAGCGCGGGTTCGGTGGTCCGCGTATGTGGCTGCGTTCCATGTTCGAGCGAATGGGCACGACGCCCGGCCAAGAGAAGGCGATCATGAGCGCCCTCGACGAATTGCGCTCGAACCGCAACGTCGTTCGGACCGAGGCAGAGCA
Source organism: uncultured Polyangiaceae bacterium (assembly GCA_964531095.1). GTDB lineage: Bacteria > Myxococcota_A > Polyangia > Polyangiales > Polyangiaceae > Palsa-1150. Next base: position 43,422 of record CAZHED010000009.1, read on the forward strand.
AACGCGAGCTGACCTCGCGCGTGCAGTTTCGAGCGGGCTCATCGACGACTCGACCCTCGAAGAGACCTTCGCGCGCCACGACCGTCTCCTGGCGCAGGTCCGCGTGTCCTTCGTCGAGGCGATCAAGAAGGTCAACGAGGCACTCGACGAGCGGCAGCGCAAACAGCTGGCCGACCTCCTCGAAAGGCGGGGCTGGTTCGGCGGCGGGCGGCGCTGGGGCGATCCCCACGACAACGTCTGGGCATGAGGAGGACATCGCTATGCGACGCAGAATCGAGATCGTCCTTCTATTGGTCGGCACCCTGTTGGGATACGGCTCGGGCATCGCGCATGTCGCACACGCGCACCACGCTCATTGCGCGGCCCGGGGCTGACGCGAATCAATCCTGCTTCCGGTGCCGCGGCATTGTTCGCCGCGCGCTTCGGGCCTCCGGTACTAATCGACGTCAGATCCTTCGTTGTCCCCCGCTCGGATGCGCCGCGTGTCGGTGACCACTTCGTGCACCCTCACGTCCCGCTCCGACGCGGGGACCTCGACGATGAGCTGGAAGTCGAACGCCACCGCAACGCTCACAGCCGGAGGAGCAAACCGTGGCAGCGCTCGGTCGTAGTAGCCGGCGCCGTATCCGATGCGCTGACCGCTCGAGTCGACGGCGAGGGCGGGAACGACGATGACGTCGAGGTCGCCGGGCGCCGCCTCGGGCGCGTCCGACGACGGCTCGCGCAACGTGAGGCCCTGCGATACTCGATCGATCATCGTTTCCGGCGCGGCGACGAAGCGAAACGTCAGCGCGCCGGTTTGTGGATCGATCGCGGGGTAGGCGATGCGCACGTTGCGATCACGAAGGCGCGCGTCGAACGCGCGTAGGTCCACCTCATGGCGCTGCTCGATCGGCCAGAAGAGCGCAACGGCGCGAGCGAGGTTGATCGAGTCGAGCGACGAAAGGCGCGTGACGATCTTGGCTGAACGTTCCGCGCAAGCGCCGAGGGGGAGCGCATGCCGGAGGCCCCGCATTCGCTTGCGAAGCTCCGCCTTCACCCGCTGGCGCAAGACCTGTTCGGCGAGGTGTTGGGAAGATCGGTCGGCATCCACGGCGAGAGCCCAATCTACCGCTCTCCCTTGACGCCTGCCCTCCCCTTGACGTAAAGCACAGTTATTCCGCGCGGCGTGGGTTGCCAGCGCGTGAGTGCTCACCGCTAACGGTAGTCCGCGCCCGGGCGCGTGAGCATGCGTGGGGGAGACCCGTCATGAATCGAAGCGAGCGAACCGGCCTGGAGGGTGCGCGCGTGCTCATCGTCGAGGGGCATGATGACACGCTCGAGCTGAATCGAATGCTACTCGCCCACCAGGGCGCCGACGTGCGCGTCGCGGGGACTGCCCAAGCGGCTCTCGACCTGATGCGCAACTGGCCTCCCGATGCGGTCCTCACCGATCTGCGTTTGCCGGGGATGAGCGCGTTCGAGCTCGTCGATCAGGCGTGCGCGCCCGGTGGCGATCGCGTCCCGGTAGTTGGAACGAGCGCGGATGTGCGCCCCCAGGCGCGTGCACACGCCCTCGGTCGCGGCGTCTGCGCGTACCTCACGAAGCCCGTCGAACCCGACGACCTCTGCTCTGCAGTCGCGCAAGCAATCGGACTCGGTGGGCGTTGCCCGATGGGGCTGAAGGACCGCAGCCGATGATGTCGCGCATCCCGTGGACACGCATCGTGGAGCTCGCCGAGCACATCGAGCGCGAGCACGCCGCGAGGGGGGTCGTCGACGCGGACCTCGCCCTCCGCCTCGTGCGCGCGATCCTTCAATTTCAGGAGCAGCTCGTTGCGGGGATGGTCCGCCCCATGCGCAGGGCCTAGAAGCGCTTCACCAACGAGAAGCTAACGATCTCTCCCCTCCCTTTGGATCGCGGTGGAGAGGCTTATGACCGCGACCCATTCGCTCTGGATCGCGGCCGAGAGGCCCATGATCTCGACCCGTCCGCTCTGGATCCCGATCGAGAGGCTCATGACCTCCATCCATTGGCTCTGGATCGCGGTCGCCAGGCTCACGACCTCGACCCATCCGCTCTGGATCGCAATTCAGACGCTCTCCAAGAACCAATCGGCCCACGGGCGCGCCTTGTTGCCCCTTCCGTCCACGTCCACGAAGGCCTTCGACGGGCCAGCGGATATGGGCGCAGGCTCTACTAGGCCAGCAGGGGCAAGCGTATTCGAATCGTCGGCGCGCCTTCGTGGTCGGCACCGGGTGTCACGTCGAGCAGGGCCTGCTCTCCTTCGACCACGACGCGCACGCGGAGCTCCCTGTCGTTGGGGGTAGCTGCGACGGCTCCCGATAGAACCACCGCAAGCAGGCGCGGCAGCGCCGCGACGTGCGATCGGACGCGCCATGTCCTGCGCTCGGAATCGAGCACGACCCGCACGTTTCGCGCGGCGGCGTCGCCGCGTACCGCATTCAATGCGTGCTCGATGTGCTCCGCGAGATCGACCACGTCGGAGCACGCCGCCTCACGCGAGGTGAGCGCGACGAGCTGGTCGAGCCATGAGGCGGTGACCGAGGGCGCGTCGCTCTTGCGAAGCGTGCACCGGAATGCCATCGCTTTGGCACGCAGCCCGCGGACGACGCGTACGCAGAGCGCGACGACGAAGACCCCGCCGCCACGCGGCCGCATCCGCAAGGTCATGGAGCGGACGTCGGAGGCGTCCCTCAGGTCGCGGAGCTGCTCTCGGAACATGCGGGTGTCTTGCCGTGCGACGAAGCTGATGAGCGGCTTGCCCAGGAGCATGCTCGGCTCGACCCCGAACAGCGCCCCGGCGGCGATGTTGGCGTTCGTGATCGAGCCGGCCGTGTCGGTGGCCACGTACGCGTCGGGGGATTGCTCGAACAAGTCCATGTACTTGGCGCGCTCGCGCTCCAGCAGCTCGCACGCGAGCTCGAGTTGATCCTGCTGTACGCGCAGCTCCTCCGCGGCCAAAGCGAGCTCCTCTTCGCGTTCGCGCGCCACCGGCTCCTCGGCGGCGAACGAAGGCGCGGGCTCGGCGAGGGGCGCGGTTGGACGGGTCGCGTAGACCCCGGACGGGCGCCGCGGCAGGAGCCGCACCCGATTCGAGAACTGCTCGACCTTCGTCCCGAGGATCTTCGCCGTGCCTTCTGCCCGGCGAAGGAACACTGCTACGTCGTCGTGGCGCAAAGAAGCCATCGCCCATCCTCCCCGTGAGACCTCTAGAAGTCTTCCTTCTCAATCAGAAGTATCGCCCCGATCCCCCCGTCGGGCAGCACGATTGGCACACATGTAACCCTACGCTTGATCGCCCGTCCCCGCCGGTTGGTCAATGGGGCCACAATCCTTACGTACTCACTCTCGCCGCCAAGGCAAGAGCGAATCGCACCTTTCAATGTTTCGACCGGCACGCCGAGGCCCAGTTTCAATAAGTGCTTGCCGACGGCCTCATCGCTTCGGAGGCCCCACAGCGCCTGCGCGCGTGGATTCCAGAGTTGCACCGCGTACTCGCGATCGACGACGACGATCGCGGCGCGAAGACCGCCGAGAATCGAGCGCAAGAAGTCGCTCTCGCGGGCCAGATCATCAGCCCGCGCCCGGAGCTCGCCAATCATCGCCTTGAGCTCTTCGTTCGCCGACTGCAGCTGCTCGGTCGTGGACAAGAGCTCCGCGTTCACAATCTCGAGCTCGGTCACTTTGGACTGCAGCTCGCTCGAGTCGTCGACTCCGTGTGTCGCCGACTGCGGCGGGGGAGAGGCAGTCTCCAGCTCGCTCTTCAGCGCGTCGAGCTCCAGCTGCAGGCGGCGGTACGGCGTGACGTCGAAGAATCCGACCTCGGCCCCCAGAAGCGACGCGGCGTCGTAGAGAGGCAACACGCGCACGTCGAAATACATCTGGCCGGAGGCCGTGACGTGCGCCACGTCTTTGAGCGTGGTCGACCTTCGCTCCGCACACGCGCGCTCGATGAGCGGTCCCAGCGCCACCGGACGGCGGCCTACCTCCAGCTCCACCAGCGGCCGGCCGACGTCGCGCGGGCCAATGTGGAAGAGGGCGCGAGCGCGCTCATTGGCGAGCGCAACGTGACCACGAGCGTCGAGTGCGATGAGCGCCGCGGGGCACCCTTCGAAGGCGCTCTCGAGCAGCGTCGCGGGACTCGACGCGGCCAACCCCTCCGCGAGGCTCGAGGCGCCTGCGTCGCGGGCGAAGAGCTCGACCCCGTCGCGCGCTCTCGCCTTCGGCGTCTTCTGGAAGAGGCGCCACTTGGCATCGATGGGATTGAACCGGTGGGCGTGCCCAAGCAGCATCTCCGCCCTCCCGAGAAAGAGCACGCCGCCTTCGGCCAGGGCAAAGTGCAAACGCCGCAGGACCTCGGTCTGCGTGTCCGCGTCGAAGTACATCAGTGTGTTTCGACACGCGAGGAGGTCGATGCGCGAGACGGGTGCGTCGCGGATTAGGTCGTGCGCTCCAAACGCCACCACGCGCCTTAGCTCCGAGTCGAAGACGTAGACGTCCCCATCGAGGTTGAAGTACTTGGCGAGGAGCTCGGGTGGTACGCCCGCGACGTGGCTCGCGCTGTACGAGGCCTTGCGCGCCTGGGTGAGCGCGTCTTCGTCGATGTCGGTCGCGTAGATCTTGACGCGCTTTAGGTAGTGCTCGCGCCCCAGCGCCTCGGCGAGGACGATCGCAAGGGTGTACGCCTCCTCGCCCGACGCGCCGCCGGCGCTCCAGACACGGACGGGCTGGTCGGGCCCTTTGCGGGCCAAGATCTGCGGCACCACATCGGTCACGACCCGCTCCCAGGCCGCCGAGTCGCGGAAGAAGGACGTAATGTTGACGAGGACGGCGTTGAATAGCCGGGGGAACTCGTCGGGATGAAGCTCAAGGTGGTCGATGAAATCGGCGTACGACGATACGCCTACGGCGCGCATCCGTTTTTCGATGCGGCGCATCAAGCTCGCCTGCTTGTACCCGCTGAAATCGAAACGCCGGCTGCGTCGGAGGAACTCGAGAAGCCGCTTCAGCTCTCCGCTTTGCGGATGGATCATCGCTTGGAGGGGCTCGCTCTTCGGTCGCCGCGAGCCGACCGCAACAAGTACGCGCTCCGCCCGCTCCGATCAATGATCCCGCGCACCCTTGGGGGCGGCCGCGTCGGGGAGCCGCCACCCCCGCGGCACCTGGTAAGCTCGCGCCCGATGCGTCCGCGCTCGACGATCGCGCCATGGGCCGTCGCGCAAGCGCTCGCCGTCACCGCGGTGCTCGCGCAGCCGAACTTGCCTCCTCCGCCCCCACCGCCTCTGGGGGAACCCGCCGACCTGCCACCGCCGGCCCCTCCCCGTCCTCCGCCCTCGGCCTCCCCGCCGCCGCCCCGCGCTTCCCCCCAACCGACTCCCCCGACGGGCCCTCCCCAGTCTGGTCCGCCCGGCGCGCCGACCCCGCCTGCGCATCGCCCTCTGGCTTCGCCCGCTCCCCCATCGATTCCGCCCGGACCTTACCACGCCGGCCCCAAGCACCACCGGGCCGAAACGTATGTCGTCGAAGGCTGGCGCCGTCGTCAGGTCGCGCTGACGATCGCCCCGCTGCCGCTCGTGTTCGGCCGTCTGAGCGCCGCTGCCGAAATATCCCTGACGCGGCACCACGCCCTCGTCGTGGCGCCCAATCTTCTGTTGGTCCAAGTCGACCGCGGCGGGCGTGATAGCCTGGTCTCGGAGGGGTTCGGCTTCGCGTCGACCGCCTCCAGCAGCGTCGGCATCGAGCTCGGCTACCACTACTGGTGGGCGGCGTGGCCTGCGCAGGAATCCCTGCGGGGTCTATTCCTCGGGCCTTCCCTTCTTCTGGGGGACACCAGCCAGTCGAGCGTCGACCCTTCCCACGCGCAGGGATACTGGGGCGTCGCGTGCGATGTCGGGACCCAGGAAGTGTTCTCCGGCGGCTTCACGATCGGCGCAGGGGCGGGCCTCGGGTTCGTGAGGATGGCCGGGGCGACGGCCTTCTTCCCCAGGCTGCTCCTGCAGATCGGCTGGTCTTTGTGAGGGTGGGGCTGGAACCACGCACCAAGCGGTTACCGAGCGCAGATCGCCCGCGGCTGCCCCTCCCGCCCGGGGCGCGCGTCACCGATTCATGCCAGAGTCGGGCGCGTGCTACCGCTCCGCGACCAGCTGCCCACCCGCGCGTTCCCGTTCGTCAACTACGCCCTCATCGCGGCCAACGTGGCCGTCTTCGTGTTCCAGCTCAGCACCCTGCAGTCGGGGGTGTCGGAGGTGGCATTCGCGCGCGAATGGTACCTCATCCCAGCGCGCATTTTCGATGACCCGGTCGGCGCGATCCCCACGGTATTCACGAGCATGTTCATGCACGGATCGCTGGGGCACATCGCCGGCAACATGCTCTACCTCTGGATCTTCGGCGACAACGTCGAAGACGCCATGGGTCACGCGCGCTATCTTCTCTTTTACCTCGTCGGCGGCGTCTGCGCGGCCACGGCGCAGGTCCTGGCGGATCCCGGGTCGACCTTGCCGATGGTCGGCGCCTCCGGAGCAATCGCGTCGGTGCTCGCGGCGTACGTCTTTCTGTACCCGAGCTCGCCCATCACCGTCATCAATCCCATCCCGTTCCTCTGGCTCTTCTGGGGCCTATTCTGGTCCTTCCCGGCGTGGCTCGTCATCGGGGAGTTCTTCGTCGTGAACTTGTGGGACGCGCTGGCGAACAAGGCTCAAGGCGGGGTCGCGTTCATGGCGCACGTCGGCGGCTTCGTGGGCGGGGCGGTCCTGTACCGCTTGTTCATGGCCGGACGGGCCCGGATGGACGATTACGCGCGCTGGCAGCAACTGGCCCAGCGCCGAAGGCAGCGCAACGGGTGGACGTGATCCAAAAGGCGCCGGCGGCCGGGCGCGCCTCCCGCACCTCCGGTCTGCCACTCGCCGTCGTTCTGCTCGGCTTCACGAGCCTGTTCACGGACATCGGGACGGAGATGATCTTTCCACTCCTGCCCGTGTTCTTGACCGAAACGCTGAAGGCCGGGCCAGCGTACTTGGGGATGGTCGAGGGCGCGGCCGATACGGTGTCAAGCCTGTTGAAGCTCGCGTCGGGGGTCATCGCCGACGCGTCGCCACGGCGCAAGCCCCTAGTCCTTTTCGGCTATGGGCTCGCCAGCGCGGCGCGCCCGTTCGTCGCGCTCGCCACGCGGCCCTGGCACGTGCTGGCAGTGCGCGTCACCGATCGCGTGGGCAAGGGGGTGCGGAGCTCGCCGCGCGACGCGCTCATCGCCGACGCCGCCGGGGACCGGGCGGGGCGCGCGTTCGGGTTCCACCAAGCGATGGATAACGTGGGCGCCGTCGTAGGACCGCTAATCGCGATGGGGCTCATCGCCGAGCATTTCTCGATCCGGAGCGTCTTCTGGGTGGCTGTCATCCCCGGCGTGATCGCGACGGCTCTGGTTCTGTTCGTGCCCGAGAGCGCTCCGCACGGGGCCCCAGCCGATCGGACGGCGGCGGCCGGCGCGAGAGCCGCCTCACCGCTCGCCGATCGGCGCCTGCTCCTCTACCTCGGCATTCTCGCAGTCTTCTCGTTGGGCAATTCGTCCGACGCGTTTCTTCTTCTTCGGGCTCGTACGCTCGGTCTGTCGACCGCGCAGATCCCGATTCTCTGGTCGACATTGAATTTGTCGAAAGTGCTTTGGGCGTATCTCGGCGGGGATCTCGCCGATCGCTTCCCGCGGGCGCGTCTGATCGCGGGCGGTTGGGTCGTGTACGCGCTGGTCTACGCGGGACTCGGCGTTGCAAAAAGCTCGTGGCAAGTATGGGCGCTGTTCGTCTTCTATGGCATTTTTTACGGACTGACCGAACCCGTGGAAAAGGCGTTGATCAAAGACCTCGTGCGCGCGGAGCAGCGCGGGCGCGCGTACGGGGCCTACAACTTCGTCGTCGGAATCACGGCGCTTCCCGCGGGCCTGCTGGCGGGCGCCCTCTGGCACTCGTTCGGACCTGGGATTGCGCTGGGCGCAGGAGCCCTTCTGGCTGGAATCGCGAGTCTGCTTCTCTTGACCTGGGAAGCCTGGCAGCCGAACGCTCCGACCCCCGCGGGGACTGCGTAGCGATGGCAAGCGTCGCACAATCGATCGACCGCGTCGCGGGCACGCTCTCGCGATTCTTGCATGTGCGGGGAGCGCGGGTGAACACCGCCGACGATCTCGCACCGTACTTGGGGGCATCCCCGGAGGCGCTTTTCCCGCTCGTCGGCCCTCCGCGCGAAGTCGTGCGGCGGCGGGTGCGGAAGCTGCGCGCGCGCGGTAGGAGCCTCGATGTGCTCGAGTGGCCGAGCGCACACCAGCCGCTCTGCCCGCGCTACCGCGAGCGGCACCTCGGGGAATACGCCGTCAACGGCCGGGCCAGCGCGCGATGGATGTATCCGCGCTCGGGGCCTCGGTCCGCCGCGCTGGTCTACGTGCACGGGTGGCTCGAGCCCGGCCCCTGGGTCGAGGAGGCGACGCTCCTGCCACGTATCTACGATGCGCTCGGCGTCGACGTGCTCCACTTGCAGCTCCCCTTTCACGGGAGCCGCAATCCCGCGGCGGCGCTCTTTCACGGTGAGCTCTTCTGGACCGCGGATCTCGTACGATCGTTCGAAGCCGTGCGTCAGTCGTGCATCGACGCGCGCACGCTGGTGGCCTGGCTGCGCGCGCGGGGATACACCGAGATCGGCGTGACGGGAATCAGCATGGGCGGGTCGATCGCGATGGTCCTCGCGTGCCTCGACCCGGCGCCGGACTACATCGTACCGATCATCGCGCACCTTCAGCTCGGCGACGCGATCGAAGAGGCGCCGATCTTTTGGAGCATGAGGCGGAACCTCGAGCGCTTCGGGATCGGTCGCGCCCGTCGCAGGGAGATCTTCGACCAATTCGGCCTCGGGAGGCTGCGGCCGATGCTCCCGCCGGGTCGCCAGCTCTGGATCATGGCGCGCGACGACGCGTTTATCGACGCGTCCGTCGTCCAGCGCCAGTGGCGAGCATGGGGCGAACCGCCGATCGAGTGGATCCCAGGCGGCCACATGACCGTAGCCCTCTCGCTCGGGCGCATCGTCGAGCGGATACGCGAGTTCCATGCTTCGCTGCGATGAGCCCTGAACCGACGTGCGCTTCTTCGCCACCGCCGCCAAAGGGACCGAGCCCGCGCTCCGCGACGAGCTCCGCGAGCTTCGCTTCGCCCGGGTCCGTGCCGACCGGGGGGGGGTGCACTTCGAAGGCGAGATCGTCGACGCAGCGCGGGCGTGCCTCTGGTCGCGCGTCGCGGTACGCGTTCTGCTGGAAGTAGCGGATTTCGACGCGGCGGACGCAGGGGCGCTTTACGACGGTGCGCACGCGGTCGATTGGAGCGCGTGGATGACTCCCCGCACCACACTCGCGGTGCGGGCGACCTGCCGGTCGAGCCGGCTCACGCATTCGCAGTTCGTCGCGCAGAAGACGAAGGACGCCATCGTCGATGCATTGCGCGACCGCTTCGGCGCACGACCGTCGGTCGACAAGGACAGGCCGGACATGCTCGTCGCGGTGCGGGTCGCCCGCGACCGGGCGACGGTCTACCTCGATTTCGGCGGCAGCTCGCTGCACGAGCGGGGCTGGAGGGCGCGCGCTGGCGAGGCGCCCCTCCGCGAAACGCTCGCCGCCGCCGTCGTGCGCCTGTCGGGGTGGGACCGGCAGCGCCCGCTGGTCGACCCCATGTGCGGCGCAGGAACGATCGCCATCGAGGCTGCCGCGTGGTCGCGACGGATGGCGCCCGGTCTGGCTCGCGAACAATTCGGGTTCGAGCGCTGGGCGAGCCACGACGACGCGATGCGCGTGCGGCTCCGGTCGCTGCGCGAAGACGCGCGGGCGGCGGCCCTCGACGACGCTGCGCCCGTCTTCGCGTGCGACGCAGACCCGCGATCGGTCCAGCTGACGCGCGACAACGCGCACGCGGCCGGAGTCCCACTCGTGGTCGAACGGCGCGACGTTCGTCGACTCGCGTGCCTCGACCCGCCGGGCTTCATCGTGGCCAATCCGCCCTATGGCGAGCGCCTCGACGCCGAGCCCGGGCTCTACGACGACCTGGCGCAGTCGCTGGGCCGCATGCACGGGCACACGGTCGCACTTCTTTGCGGCTCGCCGGCGCTCGCTCGCGCGATGGGCCGCGACCCCGAGCGCGGCTGGCTACTCTACAACGGCCCGATCGAGTGCCGACTGCTCGTATACGAAATGACCTAGCCCAGCCAAGCGCCTACTCTTGGAAACATGTGCCGCAACATCCGCGTTCTCTACAACTTCGACCCCCCGACGACCAAAGACGAGATCCGAGCAGCCGCGCTCCAATACGTGCGGAAAGTCGCGGGGGTCAACAAGCCGTCGAGCCTAGACGCGGCCGCGTTTGAGCGGGCGGTCGATGAGGTCAGCGCGGTCACCGAGCGCCTCCTCGCGTCGCTGCAGACCCGGGCGCCGGTGCGGACGCGCGAGGGAGAACAGGAGAAGGCGCGCAAGCGCTGGAGGTTGCGCGAGGCGCGATTGCCCCGAATGCGCACGTAGCCGCGCTACTATCGTGGCCGCCCGATGCTCTCCGTCGACCCCGTCCGCCTCGCGCGCCGCCAGCTCGAGCTCGATCGCGAGCGCACCGCCCCGTTTTCGCACCTCCTGGCCCACAAGGTCGAACGGATGGTCGCGTCGCCGCTGTCGTTCCTGCGCGGGTCGGCGCCGCTCTTCTACGAGCTCCTCGATCGCCATCCCGTTCTTTGGGAAGGCCCGCCAGGCGAAGGGTGGCTCGTCGGCGACGCGCACATCGAAAACTTCGGAGCGTACCGCGCCGGCGTTCTCTCGCCGAACGAATCGAAGAAGACGCGCGACGCAGAGCGAATCGTCTTTGGACCGAACGACTTCGACGACGCGGTGGTGGGTCCTTGGCGCTTGGACGTCCTCCGGCTCGCTGTCAGCCTGCTCCTCGGAGGCCGCGAGATGGGTGCCGACGGGCCACGTGCACTCGCCGTCTGCGATGCGCTGATCGACGCGTACGTCGGCGCGGCTTTCCATCGGAAGAGAACGCCGGTCGCGCCAAGGCCGGTGACGCAGCTCATCGACCAAGTCCGCGCGCGCACGCGCAAACAGTTGCTCGACGCGCGCACGAGCGTGGTGCGCGGAAACCGCCGGTTCGTGCGGGGAGCCCGCTACCGCGATCTGCCGCAGAAGCTGCGCGCGAAGGCCGAAGGCGCATTTGCGAAGTACGCCCGCCGGCTCTCCGCGGCCGAACATCCACCCGAACGCGCACTCGAAGTGCTCGACGCGGCCTTTCGAGTGGCCGGCACGGGCAGCCTCGGGTGCGTGCGAGTCGCTGTGCTCGTCCGGGGCAAAGGTGGAAGCGAGGGCGCCTGGATCTTCGACATGAAGGAGGAGCGCACGCCGTCGGCGGCAAGCGTCGTGCGCCCTCCGCGCCTGGAGCCCGCAGAGCGCGTAGCGACGGCAATCCGGGCGTGCGTCGCGCAGCCTCCGCTCATGATCGGCACGACGCGAATGCGCGGCGCCTCGATGTTCGTGCGGCGTCTTGCGCCTCAAGAAGACAAGATCAATCTTCAGGCGCTGCTCCCCGAAGACCTGGAGCCACTCGCGCGCCACCTCGGCGCACTGCTCGGCGCCGCCCATCGCCGAGCGGCGAAGCGCCTGCCCAAGAAACCGTGGGGCACCGCCGAGCGCGCAGGCTTCCTCGCCAAAGCCATCGCCCTCGCCGGCATGCACGAGGCGACCTACCTCGCGTACTGCGATTTGGTCCGCCGATGATCGGCGCAGGCGCAGCGCGATTCTTCGACGCGATCGCCGGCCGCTACGATCGATCGTACGCGCTCTCCTCCGAGGAGTCGCGGCGACGGATGCGCCGAGTGATAGGGGAGCTTCCCCAGCCACCCGGGCGGGTGCTCGATCTCGGCGTTGGAACCGGGCGGGAGCTCACGGCGCTGCTCGACGCGGGATACACGCCCACGGGCGTCGACGTCTCGACCGAGATGCTGAGACGGTGCGCGCGACGCGCACGGCCGATCGCCCTCGTCCACGCCGACTTCTGGGAGCCCCTCCCATTCGCTCGCGGCTCGTTCGACGCCGTGGTGGCACTGCACGGCTCGTTGGCGCACCCGCCCGACGACACTGGCCTGGCGCGGCTCGCGCGTGAGCTGGCCCGCATTGTGCGTCCGGAGGGGGCATGGCTGGCGGAGACCCCCGCCCCCGCATGGCTGGAGCGGGCCGAAGCGCTGGCCCCGGCGGGAGAGCGCAGCGTGCGAAGGACGGGGCCACAAACGTGCGTCTACGAGGACCACGTTGTCGGCGCGTCCGTCGAGGCGCGACTTGCATCCGACACGCAATGGCGCGAGGCACTGGAGGGGCACTGGAGGGTACGCATCGATCCGCTCGGCGACGTGGAGTGGTTGGTCGTCGCCACGCGGACGTGAGCGGTACGAGCTCTCTTCACCGTGCCGACGGCCTCTTCGCCGCGCGGTGAAGAACACAGGCTAGACTCCGTCGGTGCGCAGAGTCACGATCGCCGCGGCGGCTGGAGCTCTGGTCTTCTCGGGCGCCCCGCGCGCCATGGGCAACGGCCGTTTTCCGGCAGCCAACCAAATCGCTTTCTCCCCGAGTGACTCCGGCCTGGTCGTGCTTCGCACGACTTTCGGCATTGTTCTTTCTCACGACGGCGGTGCGAACTGGAACTGGCTCTGCGAAGACGTCCTCGGCGTGATATCGAGCTCGAACGCGGACCCCGTGCTCGCGCTCAGCGCCAGAAGCATCGTCGCCGCTCCATCGCCTGCGAACGGCCTCGTCGTGTCGCCGGACACGGGGTGCGCTTGGAACACGGCGGGCGATCCGCTGCGCAGCGAGTTGGTCAAGGACCTCGTCGTGAAGCCCGGTGCGCCCGACACCGTTCTGGCCCTGACGTCGACCTACGCGCGGGACGCGGGAGCCGACGGTGGACCCGGCTATTCGCAGCACGTGTACGGGAGCGCGGACGACGGCGCGAGCTGGTCGCCGCTCGCTGCCTCGATCGATCCGAGTGCGCCGGCGACCAGCATCGAGGTCGCCGCTTCCGACGCGGCGCGGGTCTATGTGTCGGCCGTCCGCGGCGCGAACGGGGCGCGCACCGCGTCCCTCTTCGTTTCTTCCGATGTCGGCGCGAGCTGGACCGAGCGATCGGTCCCGATCGATCCCAACAGCGAATCGGAGATCTACGTCGCCGCAGTCGACCCGATGAATGCGGATCGGGTCTACGTCCGTACATTGGGCCGGCCGTCCAGACTCCTCGTCACGAGCGACGCAGGGGAAACGTACCAGGCCGCCCTCTCGCTCTCGGGGCCCATGTTGGGCTTCGCGCTGTCGCCGGACGGCTCCAAAGTGTTCGCGGGAAGCGTCGAAGACGGTCTCTTCGAGGCTGCGCGCGACAGCCTCGCCTTCCAGCAGGTGTCGCCGATTCACGTGCAGTGCCTCGCGACGCACGGCGCGGACCTCTGGGCGTGCTCGGACGAGCCGAGCGGGTTCATCGCCGGCGTGTCGAGCGACGACGGGCGAACGTTCGCAGCGAGGGCGCATCTTCTGGCGCAGCCCGTCATCGCATGCGCGGCCGGGTCGAGCGCGGCGCAGTGCACCGGCGCGCCGAGGCAAGCGCTCTGCGCCGAGCTCCCAGGATGCGCCGACGACGACGGCGGAGGGACGCCTGCGACCGATGGCGGCGGCACCCCGCAGACCCCTGCCTCGACTCAGGCGCACGGCTGCTCGGCGCTGGGCGACCGCGGAGGAACGGTCGCGCTGGCGGCGGCGGGCGTGTTCGCGGCGATGGCAACGCGGAGCCGCCGCCGTAAACCGCCCGCAGGGAGCGGCAAGCGCTGAGCCTGTGCTACTCAAGAGGCGGCGGCCGTGGACCTTCTGTATTTCGTCCTGCTCGTCAGCTCCCTCATCTTCATTCACGAGTCGGGGCATTTCGCCTTCGCAAAGATCTTCGGAGTGAAGGTCCTCACGTTCTCGATCGGTTTCGGACCGCGGGTCCTCCGCATCCGCGGGAAGGAAACGGAGTATTGCCTCGGCCTCTTGCCGTTCGGCGGCTTCGTGAAAATGCTCGAGGAGAGCAAGCGCGCCGCACCCATTCTGCCCGAGGAGCGCGGGAGAACGTTCGAGGCGCAAGCGCTCTGGAAGCGCGTCGTGATCGTCCTCGCCGGTCCTGCAATGAACTTGCTGTTTCCGATCGCGCTCTACACGTCCGTCTTTCTGGAAGACGACCAGTTTCTTCCGCCCACCGTCGGCGTCGTCGACGGCGGTAAGCCGGCGGACGGCAAGCTGCAGCCCGACGACCGTATCTTGTCCGTCGACGGCGCGACCGTAACGACCTTTCCCGAGGTGCAGCACGTCATCGCGCGTCGAGCCGGACAGGCGGTCAAGCTCGGCGTGCAGCGGGACGGCAAGGTGCTCGACGTCACGGTGACGCCGGTCGACGAAGCCGAGGTCCGGGAGCTCGACATCGTGGAGCACACCGGACGCATCGGTATCGACCCGCGTTTTCCGGCGGCTGTCATCGGCGTGGCACGGCGTGATGCGCCGGCCGCGGTGGGACTCCGAACGTTCGACCTCGTCACGGCGGTCAACGGAAGGCGCATCGAGCGGTTCGTCGACCTGGTCGACGCCCTCGCACGGAATCGAGGCGACCAAGTCGTAATTAGCTACCTCCGGCCGGTCGACATACCGCGGGCGCTCGGGGGCCTCTGCGAGCTGGCGGTGCTTGAGCCGGGCGCCGCCACCCTGACCCCGTTGCCCCGTGACCCCGGCAGCATTCCTCCCGCCGACGAGAACGCCCGGGCGGCCGACGTGCTCGAGCGAACGGGGATCGAGAGCGCAGACATGTACGTAGCGTTCGTCCCGCAGGCCTCGAGCGAGTGGCGAGCGGGGCTGCGACCGGGCGACCGGATCACCACGCTAGATGGAGCGTCGCAAAGGCTTTGGCGCGCGATGGAGGGCGAGCTCGTGGCCGGCGCCGATCGGATGCACGAGCTTCAGTGGACGCGCGATGGCGCTCCGATGCGCGGCTTCTTCCAGCTACGGAAGGAACAGTGGGACGACCAGTTCGGCCAACACTACGAGCGATACGTGTTTCGCACCGACGACTGGCTGCCGACGGCCCCGGATCGTCTCGTGCCCAACCCGCACCCGCTCGCCTACGCGCTGAGGCGAGGCGTGGAAGAGACGGCGAGCGTCATCAAGTTCATCAGCGTGGGGATGCTGCGCCTTCTCGAAGGTCGCGTCTCGCTCGCCAACGTCAGCGGTCCTATCACGATGTATGACATCGCGGGTCAGGCCGGAGCGCGGGGAGCGGCGTACTTCGTCTGGGCTATGGCGCTCATTTCGGTCAACCTCGGCCTCATCAACCTTCTGCCGATTCCGGTGCTCGACGGAGGTCAGCTCCTCTTCTTCCTGTTCGAGGCGGCGCGCCAGCGGCCCCTTCCGCTTCGCATCCGCGAAGTGGCGAGCCTGGTGGGCATGGTGATGCTGGTCCTGCTGATGCTCGTCGCGTTCAAGAACGACGTCGAGCGGCGCTGGGACGTCATCGTCACGCAGGTTCGCGAGCTCTGGTCGTGAACCAGCGCGCGCCGGCGCGGCGCAGGCCGGACGCCCGCGACGTGGCCGCGACCGTGCTCGCGCGCGTCGAAAAGGACGGCGCGTTCGCGTCCGCCGCGCTGGACGCGGAGCTCGGGCGTGCGGTGCAGCTCGAAGCGCGCGACCGGGCGTTCGCGACGGAGCTCGTATACGGCAGCCTGCGCGCGCTGCCCTGGCTACGCAGCGAGATCGTGCGGTTCGCGCCCCGCGGAATCGACACGCTGGATCCGCGGGTGCGCGGGCACCTTTTCGTCGCCGCCTACCAGCTTTACTTCACACGCGTGCCGGCGTTTGCCGCCGTCAGTGAGGCCGTGGAGGCGGTCCGGGCCGGGCGCGGAGAGCGCGTCGCCTCGTTCGTCAACGCCGTCCTGCGCAAGTTGGCACATCGGGCCGCGTCGATGGACGAGGCGGCGCGACAAGACGCGATGGTCGCCTCCGCGCCCCCTTGGCTGCGCGAAGCCTTGGAGCGCTCCCTCTGTCCCGCTGAGGCGCATGCATTGCTGCGGTGCGGAACGGAGCCGCCGGCGGTCGCGCTACGCGTCGAGCACGCGAACCAGCGCGACGTTTGGGTCGAGCGGCTGCGGGCGGCAGCCGCCGAAGCTTCAATCGAGCCCGGCCGCCTCTCGCCGCTTGCGATCCTCGAGCGGGGCGCGGGCAAGCCGCAGCGTCTCCCTGGATGGGACGAAGGGGCATGGACCGTTCAGGAAGAGGGGTCGCAGTTCGCCGCGCTCGCGGTCGGCGCGCGCGATGGGGACGAGGTCCTCGACGCGTGCGCCGGACGCGGCAACAAGACCGGGCTGCTCGCGCGAGCGGTGGGCCCGCGCGGCGCGGTAGACGCGTGCGACGCGAACGCGGCCAAGCTCGAGCGGCTCGGCGAGGAGCTGGCCCGCCTTGGCTTGACCGCGCGCGCGACGTTCGCCGTGGATTGGACGGTCGGCTCGGGCGACGTGACCGGGGAGTACGATCGGGTGCTCGTCGATGCGCCGTGCTCGGGTATCGGTACCCTCCGCCGGCGTCCGGACATCGCGCTCCGCCGCCAGGCCCCCGACATTGCGTCGATGGCCCGACGTCAGATCGCCGTCACGTCGCGCGCCGCCGCGCACATCCGCCCGGGGGGAACCCTCGTCTACGTGGTCTGTAGCGTTCTACGTGAGGAGGGAGAAGACGTCGTGGACGCGGTCCTGCGAGCCTCTCCGGGGCTCGAGCTCGCGCCGTTCGAAGCGCCGGAGGCTCGTGCGGTCTTCGGCGAAACGCCGTTCTTTCGCCTCCTGCCCCAGGTGCACGGGACGGACGGTTACTTCATCGCTCGGCTTCGGCGCCGGGCTCCCTCCCGACGATGACGGACCTCCGATAATGCAGTACTGTCGACTCGCATAGAGGATAGACGATGGGACATCCGACCAACCGCCAGTGGCTCCTCGCACGCCGACCGCGCGGCTCCTGGAGCGCCGACGACTTCCGGTGGACCGAATCAGTGGCCCCAGAGCCCGCGGAAGGCGAGATCTTGGTACGCAATCTCTATCTATCGTGCGATCCGACGCAGCGCGGATGGATTGCGGGAGACACCTATTTGCCCGCGGTGCGAATCGGAGAGGTGATGCGATCGTTCGCGGTCGGTGAGATCTTGATCTCGCGCGACCCGCATTTCCAGGCCGGGCAGTTGGTGCAGGGGCTGTTCGGGTGGCAAGACTACTGCGTCACGCGCCAGGGCGGGCCCTACCCGATTCTCGCCGTTCCACCGAACGTACCCATCGAAGCCGCGATGAGCATTCTCGGCAACACGGGTATGACTGCCTACTTCGGTCTGCTCGACGTCGGCAGGCCCAATCCCGGGGAGACGGTCGTCGTTTCGGGCGCAGCTGGCGCGACCGGATCGGCCGTCGGGCAGATCGCCAAGATCAAGGGCTGCCGCGCGATCGGCATCGCGGGCGGCCCGGAGAAATGCCAATATCTGACGAACGATCTCGGCTTCGACGCCGCCATTGATTACAAGTCCGAAAACGTCATGACCCGATTGCGGGAGACGTGCCCTAAGGGGATCGACGTGTACTTCGACAATGTGGGCGGGCGCATCCTCGACGCGGCCCTCATCCACCTGGCCCTTCGCGGTCGGGTGGTGATCTGCGGCGCGATGTCGATGTACAACGAAGCGGCGCTCCCCCCAGGGCCCAGGAACTACCTCAACCTGCTGATTCGGCGCGGTCGTATGGAGGGCTTCGTCGTCATCGACTACATGCCTCGGGCGGCCGAGGCCATGACGGCGCTTGCAGGCTGGGTTCGTGAAGGCAGGCTCAAAGACCAGATTGACCTGCAGCACGGGCTCGAAAACGCTCCCGCAGCGGTCGCGCGACTGTTCAAAGGCGAGAACCGAGGCAAGCAGTTGCTCAAAATCGCGGATACCACGCCGCACCACTGATTTGGCTTCTCGGCCGCTTGTTTGACCGCGTCATCAACCCGGCGGCGCAATGGCCGGCATTCAGCACCGCGACCACCACGGAGCGGTCAGGTCTGGTCCCAGAGGGGATCCTTCGTGCCGAAGACGGCGGCCATCGCCGGCGACAAAACGCGATTCGCCGGAGGGACCACGACGGCTCCGGGGTTGACGTTGGTGGTCACGACGCAGTTGGCGCCGATTTTTGCGCCGTTCCCGATCTTTACCCGGCCGAGCACACGGGCGCCCACGAAGAGGACGACGTTATTGCCGATTGTTGGGTATTCAGGCGGATCCCCATTGGCCCCGATCGTCACGTCGTGAAATACGGTGAAGTTGTCTCCGATTTCGGTGGACGGGATCCAGATGTTGCGGGGGTGGATCAGGTAGAAGCCGGGACCGATGCGCGCCTTCGGGTTGATGTTGACGTTGAGGAGTGTGCGCCAGCAGAGTTTGTTGAAGATTCGGTATGCCACGACGGACGGGATCCGAAGTGCAAATGGCAGTGACCGTGCCAACACCCCCGCCCGGTAGGTTGCTCCGATCCAGAACCCCTCGTGCCTGTACCAGCCCCCGAGCTTCTTGTACCTGGCCGCGTCGCGCTGCAATGCTCGGAACGTGGCTCCCACTCCCATTCGTATATCGCTATCAGAATTCCGGCCCCCTTGCAAACGAGGGGCCAGTTCTCCAGGCCGCCTCTCGGCCGCACCGGCCGCGCGACAGGCGGGCACCTCGCCGTTACCCGGTGAGGCCGCCGTCGATCACCACGACTTGGCCGGTCAGGTACTGCGGCGCCTCGAGGGCGAGGTAGGAGACAAGCGACCCGACCTCGTCTGCTGTGGCGAAGCGACGCATCGGCACGCGGGCAATCGCCGCGGTGCGCTGCGCAGGAGTGAACGCGGATAGCATGTCCGTGTCGACGAAGCCGGGCGCGACGGCGTTGACCGGGATTCCCCAGCTGGCCAGCTCTTTGGCCAGGGACCGAGTGAACCCGATGATGGCTGCTTTCGCCGCACAATAGTTGGTCTGTCCAGGTATACCGACGATGCCGGATACCGAAGTCAGATTGATGATTCGCCCTGCGCGCTGGCGCATCATCTGCTTGGCCGTGGGCTTCGTGGAACCGAAAAGGCCGTTCAGGCTCGTCTCGAGGACCCCCGACCAATCGGCGTGACTCATCATTGGCAACAACCGATCGGTCGTGATGCCCGCGTTGTTGACGAGGACGTCGATCCGGCCGCGATCGACAATCGTCTTTTCGACCATCTCGCTGGAGGCCGCCGCGTCGCGCGCGTCCACGCGCACCGCCTCGGCGACCTGTCCGGCGTCGCGCAACTGCTCGACGATCTCCGCTGCCGCTTGTTCGTTGTTAAGGAACGTGAAGTGGACTTCGAGGCCCGCGGCGGCCAGCCGGTGAACAACGGCCTTGCCGATGCCTCGAGATCCGCCGGTCACCACGGCGACTGGCCGACTGCCTCCCTGCGCTTCAGGTTTCATGGCGGGCCGAAAGGACGAGGGCCGAACAGGCACCCGAGAGAGAGAGCGACGTGATCAGGGCGTAGCCCGCGTCCACCGGTGTCTCTTCCCGGAGGTATCGCAGCCCCGGGACTTGGGGCTGTTCGAGCCGAGCGATCGGGGGGGCGATTCCCGAGCGCAGGGCGGTAACCGCCGCCAGGGACTGGAGGAGGCCGCTCGCATCGATGGTGTCGCCGAGATTTGCTTTGACCGCCATTACGGGAGTGCGCGCGGCCGTCTCGCCGAGCGCTGCGACAAGCGCTAGCGCCTCGGCGCGGTCTCTCGCAAGCTGTCCGTTGGCGCTCGCGCTGACGAGAGCGACCTGGGCCGGAGACACGCGAGAAGCTCGCATCGCGCCCGTACAGGCGCGATGGAGCGAACCTTCGATGTTCGACGATTTCGTGGCGAACGTGGCCGCGTATCCGTGGACGAAAGCCTTGGGCTCGGCGCCACGACCCCGGGCGTCCTCCAACCGCTCGAGCACCACGGCCGCCGCTGCCTCTCCGAAGGCGGTTCCCCGAGATCGCTGGTCGAACACGCGAAACTCCTCGGCCGGGGCGAGCATGCCGGCGCGCGACGCGGCCAGCGAAAGCTCATCGCAGATCGCGAAACCAGCGACCACGATACACGCGCGCGCCCGGCCCCTTTCCAGAAGCCGCGCACCGAGCCCGACGGCGTCGAGCGACGAAACGCCGCCGTCGCTGAGCGTGATCGAGAAGGCCTTGGCGCCAAACGACAGCGCGATCACCGCGCCGGGCGCGCTCGGGATGGCGAGCGGCATCCAAGCGGGGTTGGTGCGTTGAAGGCCAGCGGTCACCAGGCTGCGGTCGTACTCGATGAGAGTGTCCAGGTGTCCGAAGGTCGACGCGGTCACGAGACCGAGCTCTTCGCCTGGCAGGGCCGCCGCTTCTAGCCCCGAGTCCAACAGCGCCAGCTTGGTCGCGCAGATTCCGAGCCGTGTCATGCGATTGTAGATGCGCATCCCACGGATGTTGGCGTAGCGGGTCGCGTCGAAGTCGTTGATCCGCGATTCGCCCGCGCCTCCGAGATCGGCCCCCGTGTCGATCGCGTGACGGCCGGCGCGGAGCGCCCCGCTCACTGCCGCCAGCTTGTCGCCTAGCGGAGTCAATACGCCGACGCCGGTGATAACGACGGGAGAAGAGCTCGGGAGCTCGTCGCGCGCCGTCGTCACGTCGCCCTCCTGAGGACCAAACACACGTTGAAGCCACCGAAGCCTGCGGCGAGGTTCAGGCAGTGGTCGACCCGAGCTCTTCGTCCCTTGCCGGGCACGCAGTCCAGATCACACTCCGGATCGGGCTCGGTGAGATTCGCAGTGGGGGGTATGGTCTCGTGCATCATCGCGAGCGCACAGGCCACGGCTTCGATGGCGCTCGCCGCTCCGTTGGTATGCCCGATCATCGACTTGATGGAGCTGATAGGGACCCGACCGGCACGCTCGCCGAACACGGCCTTCATCGCGCGAGCCTCGCCGAGATCGTTGTACTGCGTGCCGGTGCCGTGGGCGCTCACGTAGTCCACCTGCTCCGGCGCCGTGCCGGTGCTCGAGAGCGCCTGCTTGATCGCGCGGACGAACCCTTCCCCGTTCGGGTCCGGCGCCGTCACGTGGTACGCATCGTTGCTCATGCCGTACCCGGCGACCTCGGCATAAATCCGTGCGCCGCGCCGCCGGGCCTCGTCGAGGCTCTCGAGCACCAGGACCCCCGCTCCCTCCCCGAACGAGACACCGTCCCGCCGCTTGTCGAACGGCCGGCAAATGCTCTTCGAGAGCGCGCCCATCCGCTGGAATCCACAGTAGATCGAGCGCGTCAGGGTGTCGGCGCCACCGGCTACCATCGCATCAGCGACTCCCGACGCCACGAGATCATAGGCAAGCGCGATCGCCGCATTTCCAGAGCTGCATGCGGAGGCGCACAGCATCAGGGGGCCGCCGAGGCCGTGGCGCTCGGCCACGAGAGCCGCGAGACTGTGGTTGTCGCAGCGAGCCAGAAACCCCGCGTCGACGCTGTCGGGGCCGTGCACAGCCCATCGCTCGCTGAGGTCGCCGACTTGCCTCTCCGAGCCCAACGTCGTGCCGAGGACTACCCCTGCGCGCTCCCTTACTTCGCTGCCGTGAGGGAGCGCGGCATCGGCGAGGGCCCGGCGGGCCGCCGCCAAGGCGAGCTGACCGCAACGGCTGCGCCGATGGTCGCCGGGTTCCGGCAGATCGTCGGCCTCCGGCAGATCGACCTCGGCCCCCATCAGTCCTTCGAGGTCGGGAGCCGAGAAATTCCGCAACGGCTTGATGAAGCAAGTACCGCTCATCAAGGCGTTCCAGAAAGAGTCCAATTCCGTGCCCGCGGCGGTCACCACGCCGCAACCGGTTACGACGACGCGCCTTTGCACGTTGAGCTCGACTCAGCCGACCGCAGCCGCACCCTTGAGAGACCGCACGAGGCTCAGCGTCCCATTCAATGTCTTCATTTCGCCGAAGCGGTCGTCTGGGATTTTGACATTGAAAACACGCTCGATCTCGAAAACGATCTCGACGGCGCGGTGGGAGTCGACGTCGAGGTCGTCCCGAAGATCGGCGTCTCCCGCAAAGTCCGACTTGGTCTCTGCGATTCTCGCGATGATTTCCCTTAGAGTCTCTTCCATGTTGCCTTCCCCGGGGTATACGCGCGCCGTGCGCGAGCTTACGGCTTTTCGACGGCACCAGCCGTGCCCTGCCTCGCCAGCTTGGCAAGCACCAGTCCAGTGATCGCGTTGACGGTCCGAAATGTCTCCGAATTGATGTCGGCAGGATCCAGTTGAACCTTGAAGTTGTCTTCCAGGAAGGCAATCAAAGAGAGAGTCGAGAACGAATCGAGGATGCCCGTTTGCTGCAGGTCGGTCTGTTCATCGAAGCCACGCTCATCACCGCTGAGCCAGGAGCTGACAATGAACTGCCGGACGTCGGCTTTCACACGTGCTTCCACTACGACTCCTTTCCCGTTTCTGCCCGTTGCACGGGTCTGAGCAGCGAAGCATCCCCCGCGATGACGGCTGTCTTCGTGCGGACACGATCCGCCTTGCCGTTGGAAGTGCGCGGGAGCTGCTCGACGAGCCTCACATCGGAGGGGATCATGTACCGGGGGAGACGAGCCGCGCA
Organism: uncultured Polyangiaceae bacterium; assembly: GCA_964531095.1. Taxonomy (GTDB): domain Bacteria; phylum Myxococcota_A; class Polyangia; order Polyangiales; family Polyangiaceae; genus Palsa-1150. The sequence goes on from CAZHED010000009.1 coordinate 66,145, forward strand.
GTGGCGCTTGATGTCTAGCACCGAGACCGTCGGATCGGACGGCACCGCCACCGCGACGAGTTGCTGCTCCACGGCAAATACGACGGCTTCTTGGATGCAGCCGTGGTCGTGGAGCGCAGCCTCGACTTCGCCGAGCTCGACGCGGAAGCCATGGATCTTCACCATGTGATCGCGGCGACCGTGGTACATCAGCTCACCATCCGGACGGCGCGAAACCAAATCGCCCGTGGCATACGGTCGCTTCGGGGCCGTGCGACGACCGCCGTCCCAGTACCCCAGCATGACCGTCGGACCGTCGACGAAGAGCTCGCCCACTTGGCCGTCGGGCAGCACGCGCCCTTCGGGGTCGAGAATGGAGATGACGTCGCCGCAACTGGCGCGTCCAATGGGAATCGCCGGCGCATCCGGCGCAGGCGGCGCGGTCACCTCGTAGGCCAAACATACGTTGGTCTCGGTCGGCCCGAAGAGGTTGAAGAAACGGGCTTTCGGGAGCGCAGCCATCGTCGAACGCAGGTGCTTGAGCGCAAAGACCTCGCCCGCAAAGAACACGACACGCAGGGAGGGCGCACCGCGTTCGGCGAGACCGCCGCTCTCGAGCATTAGCACCAGCGCGGAGGGTACCGAGTACCAGACGTTGATCGTTTTCGCGTGGATCCGATCGAGCATCCGCCTGCCGGAAACGACGGTCGCCTCGTCCACGATGACGATCGTGGCACCACGCGAAAGCGACGACCATATGTCGAACACCGACAGGTCGAAGTGGAACGGGGCGACGCTCGCCACGCGGTCGCCGTCGCTCAGGCCGATCTGATCGGCGGCCCAATCGACGAACGCGAGCGCGTTTCGGTGCGAGAGCATCACGCCCTTGGGCACGCCGGTCGAACCGGAAGTGTAGAGAAGATATGCGAGGTCGTCGGGCGAACTCCCAGCCGGCTCGGTCGGAGCCGGGTTCGCAGTCTCGACCTCGGACCAGGCATGCGTCCGCGTGGACGCGGGCACTTCGATCGGGCCGCCGGTGGCGGAGAGGAAGAAGTGCTCGATGGAACCGCACACGCCGGCCGCAGCCCAGCTGGCGAGCAGCGACGGGGAGATGACGACGTGGTGCAGCCCGCAGTCCTGCGCGATGAGCCCCATGCGCGTGGGTGGAGAGCCGGGATCGAGCGGCACGTAGACTGCGCCCGCTCGCAGAGCGCCGAGCATGGCCGCTATGGCTCGCCCCGAGCGCGGAAGATGAACGCCGACCCGCTCACCGGGCTTGAGGCCATTGGCTCGAAAGACTCGGGCGAAGCGGTTCGCCAGCCGATCCAGCTCCCCGTACGTGATGGCTTCGTCGGCACCGTCGACCGCGACGCGGTCGGGCGCACGCTCGGCCCAGGGAGTGACGAGTCGATCGAGGCGCATCAATGGAGCCCCAGCATCCGCGCGATAATGGCTCGCTGCATCTCGGACGTCCCGGAGAAAATCCTCGCCGGAACCGCATCCCGCATGAGCGCGTCGACCCCGGAATCCGTGGCCACCCCCGATCCACCGAAGATTTGTACGGCGTCCAAGCCAGACTGGAGTGCGGCTTCGGAGATCCAAAGCTTGCTGAGCGCGACGGCTTCGTCGCAGCGCTTGCCCGCGCGGTGGAGCTCTCCCGCCCGATAGAGGAGGAGTCGGCTCGCCTCGAGCCTCAGCTTCATGTCCACGATGCGGTTCGACACCGACTGGAAGCTTCCCAGGCGATTGCCGAACTGCTTGCGTGCACGGACGTGTTCGATGCAGCGCTCGAGCGATCGCTCCATCGCCCCGACGTAATACGCGAAAAGGCACCCGCGCTCCCAGATCATCGATTCCGCAAACAGGGACGCGCCCGAGCCTTCGGGGCCGACGCGCGCACTATCGGGGACGCGGCAATTATCGAGGTAGATCGTGCCCCACGGGGACGTTCGCAGCCCAGTCTTGGCCTTCTCTGGAGTGATGCGAAGCCCGGGGGTAGCCCGCGGTATCAGAAACGCGGAAATGCCAAATACCTTCCTCTCCGGGCTCGTGGTCGCATAAATGAGAAAGAGGTCGGCGACGGGGGCATTGGTGATGAAGCATTTGGTGCCGTTGAGAACGTATTCGCTCCCGACTCGATCCGCCGTAGCCTTCATGGCGTAGACGTCGGAGCCCGCCTCGGGCTCGCTCGTCCCGTTCGCGCAAATCAACTTGCCCGAGGCGATGTCCGGCAAGTAACGCTCGTGATGATTGGTCGAGCCTGAGCGCCATATCGGCACCGCGGATGCGAACATGTGGGCGCACAAGGAAAAGACGAGACCCCCGTCTTCACAGGCTTTGCCAAGTGCCTCGATGACAAGCATCGTATCGACGGCGTCGAGCCCACTGCCACCCCACTTCTCCGGAATGGGCAGACCGGCAAGACCGAAGTCGGCTGCCTCGTCCCAGAGCCGACGGTCGAACGTGCCCGCCGCCTCGCGCTCTCGTGCGCCCGCAGCCAGTCTGGAGCGTGCGAAGTGCAGGGTTGCACGCACGCGCTCGCTCTGGACCGGTGAGAGCTCCACCGAACGAGTTTACCGTGGTCCCAGACTGGATGTCCAGAGTATCTCGGAGCGTCGCACGGGCGCTCCTTTCTTCCCCGCTCCTCGGTTGGCCGTCTGCTCGTGTCGCTCGCGGTCGGGGCCAAAGGCGCGCATCGCGGACTGGGACCGGACCGGCCACGCTCTCGGTCGCGCTGGGCGGTCGCGCGGGGCCGCGCGCGGCCTCCCGAGCGACGCACCGCGGTCCGTCCAGCGTCCGTCGGGCAGCGAACGTTCAAGCCGGTCTGCGATTGCGGACTCGAGCAGCGAAGCTATAGGGTAGCGTGAACTCAGCCGGAACCGTGTGATCCATGCTCACAGACGTGATCCTTCCCCAGCTCGGCGAAAGCGTCGCCGAAGGGACCATTTCGAAGTGGCTCGTTCGCGAAGGAGACGTCGTCAAGAAGGACCAGCCAATCGTATCCATCGCGACCGACAAGGCCGACAGCGACTTGCCCGCGCCGACGGGGGGCCGCATTGCGAAGCTGCTTGCGGCTGAGGGACAGGTGGTGCCGGTCAAAGCCGTCATCGCTCAGATCGAGGAAGGGGCGGGCGCATCTCTGTCGGTCACCCCAGGTGCGCCCGTCTCGATTCCCGCTCCTGCGCAGGCACCGGCGCCGAGCCCGCGCGGCACGATGGGCGCGCTCGCGACCCCTACGGTCCGAAAGGCCGCCCTTGAGCACGATGTGGACCTGTCGAGCGTGCAGGGCACGGGGGAGCGCGGGCGGGTGACCAAAGACGACGTCATGCGCGCCGCGGGGACGAACGAGCACACGACGCCCCCCCCCGCCGAAGTGCGCGCTCCGTCGCCTCCTCCCGCGCGTGCTTTGCAGCTCGCTCAGCTGATCAACAACGGTGGCGGCTTCGTGCCGCCGATCCCCGGAGTCGGGTTCGGCGCATTCAAAGTACCCGCGTATCGGCCGGCACCCGACGACAAGGTCGTGCCCTTCACGCGACGCCGGCGCATCACCGCCGACCACATGATTTACTCGAAGTTCGCCTCCCCGCACGTGGTGACTGTCGCTGAGGTGGACTTGCACACGGCGAGCAGGCTGCGCGATCGCCACAAGGAGCGCTACAAGGCCGAGGGGATGAGCCTGACGATGCTGGCCTTCGTCGTCGTAGCGGCGGCGCGCGCGGTGCGCGAGAATCCGTCGATCAACGCACGCGTGCTCGATGACGCGTACGTCGTCTTCCACGACATCAACATCGGGGTCGCGGTCGATTCGCCCGACGGCCTCGTCGTACCCGTCGTGCGGCGCGCGGACGAGCTCGGGGTTCGCGGCATCGTCCGCGCGATCGACGACCTGGCCAAGCGCGCGAAGAGCGGCAAGATCACGATCGACGACTTGAGCGGCGCGACCTTCAGCGTCTCCAATCCAGGCCTAAAGGGGAACCTTTTCGGCGGCGCGATCATCAATCAGCCCAACGTCGGTATCTTGCGAATGGGCGAGATCCAGAAACGTGTCGTCGTCGTCGAATCGCCGGAAGGCGAAGATCACATCGCGATCCACCCTGTGATGTACATGGCGCTCTCGTACGATCACCGGATCGTCGACGGAGTTGCGGCGAACGGCTTCCTATGGCGCGTCACCGAAATCCTCGAGAAGGCCGAGTTCGAAGTCTGAGCGGAGCGCCAGCCTAGAACATCGTGTAATCAAGGAAATTGCCGCTCATCATCAGAAGTGACATGACAGTCCATGATTCTTCGTAATATGTACCGCCCGCCAAGAGCGTGCGCGTCGCGACGGCCGCGTAGGCGTCGTCGAGGAACGATTGGTACGTCGTCGCATTCATCGCGCCGACCCCGGCCGGACCGATGAAAGCCGCCGAGAGCTTGCCCGGATTTTGGGCTTCGGGCATCCCGTTCAGCGCGTACCCATCGACGATGTTGCGCACCCCGACGCCGCTGAAAAAGCCGCTCGTCTTGGCGACGTAAGCCTTCGCTCGCGCCTCTCCGTTCCAGCACCAATCAAGGCCGATTCGAAAGGGGGTCCGGCAGGAGTCGTACTGGTAATTGGTCGGGTTTCCGTTCTGGAGCGCGCCCGAGTTGGGAGCTCCGGAGCTGTTGCACCACGCGGGAACGAGGCCGTTGTTCTGGTTGCCGCTCGCGGTGTTGAGAGAGGCATTGATGACGTTGTACGAAGTATCGATCGTCGTATCCCAGTTGGGGTTCCAGCTGCCGCCGCCCGCCATCGGCAGACTGCCGCCGACCGCCTTGAAGACGCGGTAGTATGCGGGAGCAAAATACGAAACGTTTACGCTGTTGTTGTCGCCCCACGTACCGGGCCTGATGAGATTGCTCTGGTATACTTCGAGCACCCAGATTGCGGTGATCTGGTCGATCGCAGTCTGCAGGTACGTCTTGGAGAGCGAGCCCTTTCCGCCCCACTGCCGATCGGCCATCACCAGGGCGAAGGCCATGTCTTCGTCGGCGTCGGTCGCCCCTCCGGTTCCCAAAGCCGTCGAGCCGTCGCCCGATATGTACCAGTCCATGAGCTCCATCGGGGGACAGGTGTTCGACGGGCACTTGCCGAGGTGTAGTTGCTCGTATTTCCACAGGTCGTCGAACAGGGACTGGTCGTTCATGTAGACGGCGATCAACATGCCGTAGCCGATCCCCTCGGACACCGTCGAGCCCACCTGAAGACCGGGGTCGCTGGCGAGGCGCTGCACGCGACGGAAGCCGCCGGCGCCCGAGGAGGTGATCAGGTCCGCTTTCCACTGATCGTACGCGGCCTGGACGTCCTCGTTTCGATACGCGGTCGGATAGACGCAATTTTTGCTTTGGCGGTCCTGCGGGAACGGGAATTTGACCCCAGACATCGCCGGCGTCGTCACATGGACGGGCGGAGGGAGGTAGACGTCGGGGGCCTTGCTGCCATCGCCGCGGGTGGCCGCATCGACCGTTGGACCGAACGGCGCGTATCCGTCTGGCCCGCCGGAAGGGGAAGGGCCGCCCCCGTTCGGTACGGAGCCGGACGCGTCGACGGTCGGGTTGCTCACCGGCGAGGCATCGTTCGTCGGAGTGGACGCGTCGTCGACCGACGGGTTCAGCGCGTCGAGCAGCGAGCAAGCGGCGCTGGTCGCCAGCAGCCCGAAGGCCACCGCGCTCAGGAGGGGACTTCGTGACACGCAGGGCACAGTACGACGGCCCTGAGCAGAGACAACTGGGGGCATTGGGGAGCGCGCCGTTTCTAGTGTCGACAGAAACATGTCGCAAGAGGGTACGGGGCGCTAAGCAATTCTCCGTGCTTAGGACACGCCTTGCCGAGTAAACGGAGAGCACGATGGCTAGCCCCCGCTCGGTTCTCTTCGTGGCTTCGGAGTGCGCCCATTTCGTGAAGGCCGGCGGCCTGGGCGACGTGGTCGGCGCCCTTCCCCGAGCGTTGCGCGAGCTCGGACACGACGCGCGCATCGTCATTCCGCGCTACGACGCGATCCCCTCCGAAGGGCTGACGCGACATCCCAACCCAGTCGCCGTCCCGCTGGGTGGCGGCAACGCGTGGTCGGCCGTGCTCGAGACACGGCTGCCGGGGAGCGACGTTCCCGTCTACCTGCTCGACCACGAACGCCTGTTCGGACGAGGGTACCTGTACGACCCGCCAGGCTCGTTCGCCGCCGACAATCTCGTGCGATACGCCTACTTGTGCAGAGGAGCGCTGCAGCTCTGCAGGCATCTCCAGTGGATTCCCGACGTCTTCCACGTGCACGATTGGCCGACCGCGCTCTTGCCGATCTACCTCAACACGATCGAGGCGAACGGCCCGCTCGCAACGGCAGCGACCGTTCTGACGATCCACAATCTCGCGCATCAAGCGAAGTTTCCAGGGGCCGACCTGCCGGCGACGCACATTCCTTGGAGCGAGTTCCGTCCCGACGCACTCGAGGACTTCGGCGCGATCAACCCGCTCAAGGGTGGCCTCTACCAGGCGACGAAACTGACCACGGTCTCGCCTCGGTATGCGGCCGAGATCCGCACTCCCGAGGGTGGAGCGGGCCTCGACGGCGTCGCTCGCTTCCGCGGCGGTGACCTCATCGGGATTCTCAACGGCATCGACGAGCAGGTGTGGAACCCCGCCGCCGATCCCGAGATTGCTGCGCCCTTCGATGCCGACGATCTCTCCGGGAAAGCGTCGTGCAAGAGCGCTCTTCAACGCGAGCTGTCGCTTGCCGAGCGCCCGGACGTGCCGCTCATCGGCATCGTGTCACGCCTCAGCGAGCAAAAGGGGACGGACGTGGCCCTAGCCGCACTGACGCGCATCCTCGACATGGACACGCAGGTGGTCATCCTCGGCTCCGGCGACCGCGCTGCCGAGGGGTACCTCCTGATTCGGTCGCACCACGGCGGGGACCGCTTCCGTGCCTGGATCGGCTTCAGCGAGAGGCTCGCGCACCGGATCGAAGCGGGCGCGGACCTCTTCCTGATGCCGTCGCGCTTCGAGCCGTGCGGGCTGAATCAAATGTACAGCCAGCGCTACGGGACGCTGCCGATCGTGCGCGCGACCGGCGGGCTCGACGACACGGTGGAGAACTACGAGCCAGCAACCGGAGAGGGGACCGGGTTCAAGCTTTGGGACTTGAACGTGGACTCGCTCGTGGCGACGGTTCGGTGGGCCGTGCAGACCTATCGAGAGAGTCCTGCGGACTTTCGGGCCATGCAGCAACGCGCGATGCGCAAGCGCTTCGGGTGGGACGTCGCCGCAAGGCGCTACGGGCAAGTGTACGACTGGGCCGTGCGGGCACGACGAACGTCTTTGGTCTGACCAAGATGGGCGGCGACAGGTGTACGACGGGACCGTTCAGGCTTGGCGCTGGACTTCGTCGCCTGCCCGAGTGCGCCCCTCGACCGCGGCCGAGCTGCTTGGCGCCACCCGTCGGCCGCGTACGTGCACCCGCACGCCGTGCCTGGGCCCATCGTGATGTTGCGACGCACGGCCGTTTCGGCCTGCGTGCTTGGCCCTAGCTACCGAACAAGTCGTGCAAGAAGTCGAGGATGGTCGAGTCTTGCGCAAACGGGAGCGCGTCGGCGCCGTGCAGCGCGTGGACCGCCGCCAGGGCTGCTCGCTCGCGCGCAAGTCGCTCGGCCTCTTCGGCGTTTCGGCGCCGCACGCGCGCCAGGCCGCCAGATTCGACGAACGCCAGAACGCGCGGAAGCTCGCCGGCGTCGAACCAGGTGCCGTGCTTGGAACACACGTCTACGATGACCCCACTGCCGGCGCCAAAACTCTTCCGGTTCATCATCGCGTGGCACACCGGACACGGCAGGTAGCGCACGGAGATCCCCGTCTGCCATGCGACCGGAGGCGGGCGCGCGACGGGAATCTCGAGCTCGTCGTGCCGCTCGAGCATGAAGCGCAGCGCCGCGTGCTCGACGAACTGGGCGCCGCACCGGCCGCAGTCGTGGAGCGCGCCAGGACCGCAGTCGAACGCGGACATCGGCGCCCGACACGCTGCACACTCGAGAGCATCGCCACGTGGGATCGGCTCGAGGCCGAGATCACGCCCGCATCCGGAGCAGTGAGCCGCCTCCGGCACCGTCATGTGAAAGCAGTTGGCGCAGCGGACCGTCGCAATCAGCGCGTCGCAGTGGGCACAACGGCGAGCGCCTTCGGAGACGCTGGCGCCGCACGAGGGACACCGGAGATCGCCGTCATTGCGCATACGCGACAGGTTACGCGATTGGCCTGCATTTCTCACCAACGCAGGCGGCCCGTGCAGCGACTCGGGCCGGACGCTGCCCGTCACGTCGCGTAGACGCGATAGTCGATCTCCGGAAAGAGGTTGTCCCGACGCTCCACTTCGGCGAGCCACTTCTCGTCGATCGAGTCGTTCATCAGCGCGTCGTACAGCCGCGTGAATCGAGTCACGTGGTCCACTGTCCGCTTCTTCGCGTAGGGAACGGTCGTTCCCGTCTTCATGATGAACGCCCAGTCGCTGGCTTGTGCGAGACACACCTCTCGCGCCGCCTGATCGAGTGCCCTGCGGTGCGCGCCGTGCGCCCCGGGAAACCGTCGCGCAAGTTCCACCATGCGCTCGGCCATCTTGTGCAGGTGCCGGTAGACCCAGGCATTGCTCCCGTTGCACCAGTAGTCGCCATAGCCTTTTTCACCCCACGACGACAGCGACGGCGTCGATACTTGGTTGGTCGGATATTCGCGCAGGTACCCGCTCGGCGTCATCGGCGCGACCGCGCCTTGATCGTAGTGCATCTTCCGGAAGAGTAGCTCCAAGAACATCGGGCCCTCGTACCACCAGTGCCCGAAGAGCTCCGCGTCGTAGGGTGCGACGACGATCGGCCGTCGATCCATGTTCGCGCGCAAGTGCTCGATCTGGCGCTCGCGGTTGAACATGAAGTTGCCCGCATGCTCCGCCGCGCGCAGGTACGCCTGGTGCGGATCGTAAGGCCGCTTGCCGTCCATCGATCGGTGCGTCACGGCGTAGTACTTCACACCGGTGAACGTACGGATTCCCTCCGAGTGGATGTACGGCGCGATGTAGTCGTGCGGCAGGTCGAACCCGATGTCGCGGTAGAAATCGCGATAGGCAGGGTCGCCGGGATAGCCTTCCTGCGCGCTCCACACCTGCTTCGAGCTCTCGATGTCGCGACCGAACGCGGCGACGCCCGAGCGGCAGTACACCGGCGCATGCACGCCGTAGAGCGGGCGCGGATCGGCGAACAGGATGCCGTGCGTGTCGACGAAGAAGAACCGAATCCCCTCCTCGCGCATCAGCTCGTCCACGCCGGGAACGTACCCGCACTCCCCGAGCCACATCCCCTGAGCGCGGCGCCCAAAGAGACGCTCGTAGACGCTCGCGGCGGTGTGCACTTGCGCGCGGAAAGCAGCCCAGTTGCGGTCGAGTAGCGGAAAGAACGGGTGCGTCGCGGTGCAGACGATGAGCTCCAGCCGGCCGGCGTCTTGGAGCGCGCGAAAGGCGCGCACGAGGTCCCCGTCGTACCGCCGCCAACAGTCGCGGATCTCGTAAAATCGGTGGCGATAGGTCTTCGCGAGCTCGTGGAACGTACGGTCTTCCCGCCACGTGCGATCGACCTCCTTTTCGGCGAGCTCGATGAGCTTGTCGATTTTCTTCGCGTACCGCTCCTTCAGGAGATCGTCGGTCATCATCGACAGCAGCGACGGGCTGAACGACATCGTGAGACGGAAGTCGACGTCGTCGCGAACGAGCCTCTCGAACGCGAGCAGGAGTGGAACGTACGTCTCGGTGATCGCTTCGAAGAACCACTCCTCCTCCATGTAGGAGGCGCCCTCGGGGTGGCGCACGAACGGCAGGTGCGCGTGAAGGACGATCGTCAGGTATCCGTGGGCCACGATCTCACCTCCTCGATGCCGTCAAAGGCGGCCACCCCATCGCTCGTTGTCGCGGAACGACTGCTCGCTCGCGCCGCCAAGGGGGCTCGCTCCCGGGTGCTCGCTTCCTCCCAGCGACTCGCTACCGCCGAGCCGCTCGCTCGCTCCCATCCACTCGCTGCCGCCGAGCCGCACCCACTCGGAGGCCCCCATGCGCCAGCGCTCGCTGGCTCCTATCCGTTCGCTGGCCCCGCGGTACAGGAGCGCGCTCGCGCCGCCCCACCCCACCTGCGATGCGCCGAGGAAGAGTGTTTCCGATCCACCGGCTGCAACCCACTCGCTCGCGCCGGCCAATATGCGCTCGGAGCCACCCAAGCGCCAGCGCTCGCTCGCGCCGCGCTCGAGGAGCAGCTGGCGCTCGGAGGCTCCGAGAACGACGTGCTCCTTCTCGTATCCGCTGACCAGCTCGTGCTCGGTGACGTGCCCCCACCGCTCGATCATCGGCGTCGTCGCGCGCACCCAGCGCATCGACCACGTCGACAGCACGCGCCGGTGCGGCTCGGTTTCGAACCCGCGGATGACGACCCTCCACGGGCCGTACACCGTGAACTCCGTTCCCTCGGTCTGCAGGTGCACGGGCGTCTCGCCGAGGAGCTCGATGGCGATGCGCTGAGGGTCGGACAGCTCGATCGGGAAAGGGCCTTCGTGCCACGTCGTTGTCCCGTGCTCGCCTTCGGGACCGACCCAGCGCGAGAAGCGCAGCCCGCCGCGCCACTCGGCGCGCCACTCGTCGAGATGCCACCAGCGCTCGATGTGTGCGCTGCGGTGACGGTGCACCGTGGCCCCGCTCCACGACGCGTGCTCTCGCGGCGGCGGCTCGGCCTCCTTGTGCATCGACGGGGCGTAAGCAGCGCGCCAAACGTCGACATAGCCGCCGCCTTCGCGCGCCGGAAGAGCAGGCTCCGGGCCACCGTAGCGAGAGCGAAAGGGGTCCGCAGCGGGGGGCGCGTCGTCGGACGTGACCGTCATCCATTCGAGCGCGGTATTCGGCGACGGATCGTTGCGAGGGAACTCGGCGCGGCCCGAGCGGGCGATCGGCTGGAAGTACCCTTCGACGCTTTTGACCCCGATCTCGACGTGCATCGTAGACGTCGGCCGCCGGATCATCAGAAAGTATTCGCGGTCGTTTCGATCGATGCGGATGTCGAAGTAGTCGTGCGCGTTCGTGCCGTCGAAGTCGCGCCCGGTGGTGTCGTAGACCCGCAGGTTGCACCAGCCGCCGGCGCCCGCGGGCCCCAGACGGTCGCGCGCGGCCGCGACCGCCTCATCGGTGATCTCCCAGTAGAGATACGCCGAGTCCGGATCTCGAACGATTGCCGTGACACGGTTCTCCCCGTAGCTCCAAGGCAGGTCGCCGGAGTCGACAATCGGAGCGATTGCGCCCAGATCGAACTTCGACTCCTCGACGCGCGTCTCGTCCGTCATGTCTTGCCCTTCATCCCACGGGGAGCGCGTGCGCGGAAGCGAGATCGTCCGCCCGGTCGCTCGTCGGGCCCACGAAGGCACCGTCGCAGAAGACGAGGGTCGGACCCGGGTGGGCGGCGACCCGGTGCCCGGGAGTGACGATTCCGACCAGGTTCAATGGGTCGCACGCGTTCAAGCGCACGATTTCGCCGGTGCGCGCCCTGCGGCGCACCTCCCGCAGCGCTTCGACCGCGTCGGGCAGCGCGTACTGCTCGCCCATGAAGCCGGCGACGAATCGCCCACCCCGCGCCAGCCCGCGCGCCTCGGCCCGCCGGAGCGCCCGCACGATATCGCGCCACGGGAGGCCAAAGCTCTCCCGGGCGACGAGCTCGCGCAGCGCGACCCCGTAACGTGCCAAAAGCTGGGCGGCCACGCGGTCGGCCAGGTCGTCGGGGGCCGCTTCGCCACCGGATTGGTGGCGCTCGACGACGCACCAGCGCCCCTGGGCCCCCTGACCGCGCCGTTTCATCGCCCGCCCCGACACCATCAGGTCACGCAGCGGCTGCCAACCGTCGCTGGCGACGAGGCCACGGCCGACCAGGTCCCAAAGGACCTCCCGCAGCTCGTGATGCGGAAGACCGGCCCACGTCGCGACATCGTCCAGAAACAGCGCGCCGCGGCGTCGCAGGGCCTCGAGCGCCGCCGTCGGGCCCTTCGACGTGGGAGGATCGGGATCGGTGGGACCGCGGACGGCCTCGAGCAGCCAGCCCATATCGCGCCGGAAGGCGAGGGCGATGGGCGTCGTCCGGGACGTCGACCCGATGGGCGTAGAGCTGGATCGCCGGGGCGACAGGCGCGCCCACGCGACCTCGCCGGCGAGGCACAGATCGTCGAGCCACTCGGGCCGGTATCCGGCGACGCGAGGGGCCAATACGTGACTCTCCCACGCCGCGGCGGCGATCTCGAAGCCTTGGAGCAAACCGACCGCTTCGCGGAGGCCGGAGCGTCCGCCGGTGCGCGCCCGCGCCGTGAGGTGATGCCGCTCGAAGAGGTACCGCAAGAAGTCCTGCGCGCTCACGGGCGCGATCTCGCTTCGCAATCGATCGAGCGTGTATCGATGAATACGGGCAAGCAGCCGCCGGTTGCAGGCCTCCTCTTCGCCCGCGCGCCCGTCGCGTGGACTGAACCGGCCGCGCAAGAGCGCCCCCTCACTCTCCAACGTCGCCACGGCACCCGCCACGTCCGACGGAGTCAACCCGAGCGATGCGGCGAGCGCCGCTGGCGTGAAGGGGCCGACGACTTCGGCGTGACCTCGGACCAGAGCGAGCACGGCCCGTTCTCTCGTCGGACGCGGCGCATCGAGGCGGACTGGCAACGCGACGTTCGGCGTCACGGCTGCGCCCGGGTAGAGCGCTTCGATCGCCCGGAGGCTCTCGGTCGCAAAAGCAAGACGGCCAGAGGGTGCCTCGACGACGGCCGCGCGCCCGGCGCGCGTCAAGTGATCGAGCCACGCCTGCCAGTCGTCGTCGACGGCCGTTGCGACCATGCTGAGGAGGACATCGTGGAGCTCTTCGGCGTCGCGCGGCTCGGGCCGTGCTTCGGCTACGGCGCGTGCGATGGCCTGGGCATCGAGCGCGCCAAGATCGCGCTGGTGCTCGGGCAGCGTGCGGCGAAGCGAGAGGGCCCTGGTTCGCCGCTCCTCGAGTGGCGCGTCGTCGAGAAACGCGTAAGGCTTGGCATTGAGCACTTCGTGCGCGAATGCGGACGGCTCGGTCGTATCGCGCGCGTGCAGGCGAATGTCGCCGCGCTCCATGCGCTCCAGCAGATGGCCGAGCCGCTCGGCGTCCATCGCTTCGGAGAGGCAGTCGTGCACCGTCTGGCGCACGATCGGGTGGTCGGGAATGGCGATGGGGCCCGTCGCATTTTCCTGACACGCCACCTGCGCGGGGAACACTGCGGCGAGTAGACCGTCGGCACGAATGCGCTGCAAGAACGGCGGAACTTTGCGGCCACGGTCGTGCCGGAGAACGGCAAGCGCCCGCGCCGCGTTCCAACGCCAGCGTGTGCCGAACATGGGAGCGGCAAGGATCGCTTGCTCGAGCGTGCGCCGTAGCTGGTGGCTCTGGACGAAGCGGAAGACGTCCGACAGCGGGAAGCTCTGTGTCGCCCCGATCGACAAGACGATGGCGTCGTCGGTCGCGGCGGCCTGAAGCTCGAAGTCGAACGAGACGCAGAAGCGCTTGCGAAGGGCGAGGCCGAACGCGCGGTTGACCCGGGCGCCGAACGGCGCGTGAATGACGAGCTGCATCCCGCCGCCTTCGTCGAAGAAGCGCTCGAATACGACATCATCCATCGTCGGGACGACTCCGATCGCGTGGCGCTGCGCGGCGATGTAAGCCACGATCTGGGCGGCACCCGCCTGCGGAAGCGCGCACTCGGCCACGAGCCAGGCGAGCGCATCCCTCCCGTCGTTCAGGGCCGTGGCGACGTCGGTGCGCAGCTGGCTCACCTGGGCCGAGAGCTCCCACGTGCGCGAGGGAGCCTCTCCGAGCCAGAACGGCAAGGTCGGCGCTTGCCCGCGTGCGTCCTCCACCCGAATGACGCCGCTTCGCGACTCGACGCGGCGAATCCTCCAAGAACACGACCCCAGAACGAAAACGTCCCCGGCCATGCTCTCGATGGCCCAATCCTCGTTGACCGTTCCGACGAGCGTCTCGTCCGGGTCGAGCACGACGCGATAATCGGCGAGGTCGGGAATGGCGCCGCCATTGGTGAGCGCCACGATGCGCGCTGCCCGGCGCGCGCGGAGCACCCCGTGAATTCGATCGCGGTGCAGCAGGGCCCCGGCGCGGCCCATGCGGGGGGCGAGCCCTTCCGACAACGCTGCGATCAGGTCGTCGAAATCGGAACGGGCCAGGCCCGCGAACGGGGTGACGCCCCGCACGAGGGCGTAGAGGCCATCTTCGGTCCATTCACGCGCGGAGCACTCCGCCACGATCTGCTGGGCGAGAACGTCTAAGGGAGCCTGCGGTGCCTCGACACGGTCGAGCATCCCGGCGCCGACAGCGCGGACGAGGGCGGCGCACTCGACCAGCTCGTCGCGAGTCGTGGCGAAGAGCCGACCGCGCGACGTGCGGTCCAGCGCGTGCCCGGACCGCCCGATGCGCTGCAAGAACGTAGTCACGGCGCGCGGGGATCCGATCTGGCAGACGAGATCGACGGAGCCGACGTCGATCCCGAGCTCGAGCGACCCGGTTGCGACGATCGCCTGCATGTCTCCGGCTTTGAGCCGTTGCTCGATGCGCAGCCTTCGATCTTTGGCGAGGCTCCCGTGATGCGCGGAGACGCGGTCGTCGCCGAGGCGCTCTCCGAGGTGATGGGCCACCCGCTCGGCAGTGCGCCGGGTGTTGACGAAGACCAAGGTCGTCCGATGCGCACGAATGAGCTCGGCCAGGCGATCGTAAATCTCGGCCCACTGCTCGTTCGTGGCCACGGCTTGAAGCTCCGTGCCGCCGACCTCGATCGCGAGGTCTAGGTCGCGCCGATGTCCGACGTCCACGATTGCGCAGTGCCGCTCGGGGCCCGCGAGGAAGCGAGCAGCGGCGGCGACGGGATGGACCGTGGCCGAGAGGCCGATGCGCTGCGGGCGCTGATCGGCGAGAGCATCGAGGCGTGCGAGCGAGAGGGCCAGGTGACTGCCGCGCTTGTCGCGCATCAACGCGTGCAGCTCGTCGACGATCACGGTGCGGACCCGCCGCAACAGAGGCCGGGTGCGCGCGGCGGTCAGCATTAGATACAGCGACTCGGGCGTCGAAATGAGGATGTGGGGCGGCGAACGGACGATGGCGGCCCGCGCGGCGGCCGTGGTGTCGCCGGTGCGGAGCGCCGTGCGAATGGCCGGGAAGCTCAGACCGCGCTCTCGAGCCGCGTCGGCGATGCCTGCGAGCGGCGCGTCGAGGTTCTTCTGAACGTCACTGCTCAGCGCCTTGAGCGGGGAGACGTATACGACCTCCACCCCGTCGCCGAGTTGCCCCGCCTCGGCTCGGCGCGTGAGCGCGTCGAGGCTCGCCAGGAATGCCGCGAGCGTTTTCCCGGAACCCGTCGGCGCCGCGATCAGCGTGTCGTGGCCGGCGAGGATCTCCGCCCAGCCGCGCGACTGTGCGGGCGTTGGGGCGTCGAACGCACGGTCGAACCAGGTGCAAACGGCCGGGTGAAATGAGGACGGCAAAGACATGCGGGCGCAAGCGCAAGTCTAGCCTTACGGTGGACACGTTTCGCGCAGGCTTCGGCCGCCCCGCGGCGTAGCGCGTGGCCACCCAAAGCGCCCCCCAAGAGCAATTCGCAAACCTCTCAGGCGTCGCGGCGCAGGCGGCGGACGCTCGGGGTGCTCGCGTGCGGACCGTCGAGGAGCACGACGATGTACCTGAGCAGCTTGTCGCGCGTGAACGGCTTTTTCAAAAACGCGTTCGCTCCCGCCTCCTCCGCGTTGGCCATGTCCTCGGGCGAGAAGCGGTCGCTGATCATCAAGACGGGCACGGACCGGAGCCGCTGGTCACTCCGAATGTGCTCGCAAAGCTCGAGACCCGATTCGCGGGGCAACGTCATGTCCAGGCAGAGCAGATCGGGCACGCAGTCCTCGAGGAGCTTGAGGGCGCTGTGGTAGTCGGTCGCAAGGTGCACATCGAAGTTCTTCTCGACCAAGCAGCGCCGAATGGCCTCTCGCTGCGTTGGGTGATCCTCCACGAGCACGACGACGCGCTTGCTCTCCACTCGTTTGGTCTCCACTCCGTGCTTCCTCTGGAAATCGCTAGCCGTGCGGGAGCGGCCGCCCCCACTCGGACGACCCTCGTCAGCTTGCACCACGTCCCGTGAGGACGACGGGCACGGTCTTGAGGATCAACTGGAAGTCCTGCGCCAGACTCCAATGGTCGATGTACTGCATGTCGAGGTACATCCATTCTTCGAAGGAGATCTCGTTGCGCCCGCTCACCTGCCAGACGCATGTCAGGCCGGGGCGGACCGAAAGGCGTCGGCGCTGCCAGGCTTCGTATTTCGCGACCTCCGACGGAATGGGCGGTCGCGGGCCCACGATGCTCATCTCTCCGCGGAGTACGTTGATCAACTGAGGGAGCTCGTCGATGCTGTACTTTCTGATGAAGCGACCCACCGCCGTGATGCGCGGATCGCGCTGCATCTTGAAAACGGGCCCCTGCTGCTCGTTGCGAGCCGCCAACTTGGCCTTGAGCTCCTCGGCGTTGGCGACCATCGAGCGGAACTTCAACATGTGGAACCTGCGCCCGTGCAGGCACACCCGCTCTTGCTTGAACAGTAGCGGCCCGCGCGAGCTCAGCTTGATCGCCACCGCGACGACGATCATCAGCGGCGAGAGAAGCGCGAGAGCAGTGGACGAGGCGAGAATGTCGAAGGCCCGCTTGACCGCCTGCTGCAACGGCTTGTGTCGAACACTGAGGTAGTGGACGTATCCGTCCGCCACCGCGCGTTCGTGCTCCGGGCGAGCCCGCCCGAAACGGAAGCCGCACGCGGGAAGCGCGAACGGAATCCCGAACCGTTCCAGCACGCCGATTGCAGCCTGCATCTCCGCGCGGTGCGGATCGCGATTGCTGGCGAGGTACACTTCGCAGACGACGTGCTTCTTCAGCAGGTCTTCCAAGTCGGACGCGGCGCCGAGCACTTCGGCTGGCAGCCGATTGTGGACCGGCTCGTCGCCAAAGCGCAGGAATCCGAAGACGCGGCGGTGGTCGTTCCGGTCGCTGATCTCGAGCGCGGTGTGCCGCCCGAGGGGTCCGCTCCCGACGATCAGCACCTGCTCGGTAGGCAATTCGCGCCGCCGAAGCCAGCTCGTCGTCAACCGCAGCCAAAGGATGGCCGGGACGGCCACGACCATGAAACGTTCGAGATCACTCCCGCGCGCATATGGGCCCACGACCCACCGCAAGGCGGTCATGGCGGCCAGCATGGCGGTCAGGAGCAACATCGTCAGCGCGACGTCGCCAGCGATTCCGCGACCGTTCCACGCGTCGTAGTGATGCAGGACTCTTCCGCCCAGCGTCCAAACCAGCATCGCACCCATCGCCATTCCGGGCAGCACCATCCAGTGCCAGGCCCCCGGCACGCCAGGTGCTTTGGTGGCCACGGCAGACGCCACCATGAGGATAAGGCAATCCCCAACGATGTTCACGTTCTGCACAGTGTGCTTCGTCATGGGCTGTTTATGTAAGTCCCTCAATAGGGAATCAGGTTCGTCAGGCGCCTCCGCGGACCCCGCGCAGAGTCCAGTAGGAGGATCCCACCGAATAGCATGAGGAACGCAATTGTCCAGCTGCGACGGGCCTTGGCACTTTGCCTCGGGTTGCCTCGTGTCACTCTTGTTCTCGTTGCTCGTTGCTGTTCTCGTTGCGCGCGCCACACCCGCCGTTATTCGGCCGGCGGGGCTTTTTCCGCCGCTTTCTCCTTTTCTGCCGTTTCCCTAGTGTCTCCCTAGTGTCGATGTCCCCGGTGTCGTCGGGTCGTGTCGGGTGGTGTCGCGCCTTGCCGCCCGCGTGTCAGCGGCGTTGTCTCGCAACGGCGTTCGGGCTCTCTCTAGTTTGCAGTTCTTTTGCAGTTCATTCGCAATGGTCTTCTTGTCACGCGCTCCTTGCCGCGACCCAGCCCAGGTTCCCGTTCAAGTTTGAATGAACTCCCCGGTTCGAAAAAGGGAGCGCCGCTTTTGAGGCCCCCTGCGCCGCCGCCGGGGGTCCACAGTCCGCCAGCCACCAAGCCTAGGACGAAGAAGCTAGCCTTCGCGGCCTTCCTCTTCGAGCGGACCGAGCACGCCCACAAGCATCTTCAATGCGTCGGGCTCGAGCTGAAGGAACTTCAAGCCCACATCGAAGAGCGCCGGCGCACCTTCGGCCAGGGGCTCAATCCAGACGACTTGCGCCGTGTACGTAACCGGCGTCGCCCCGTCGAGAAAGAACTCTAGCTTGAGGAGCTCGCCGATCTTCAGCCGGTCGTCGCTGTAAATTCGGACCCCGCCCAAGCTAAGGTCGATAGGCTGACGCTGCCGTGCCAAAAACCCCATGCCGGCTGGCCGGCAGTAGAGCGGTGCACGGATCCGCCTGTACTTTCGTCGCTCTTCACCGGACAAAGTTTGCCTAGGTGTTAGTTTTCGCATAACTCGCAGCGCTTGCAAGGGGAGACGGCGCACAACGCGCTCGACCGCGGTTTTGCCAGCGCCGCGCCGCCTGCATCTGCCGGCAGAATTTGTGCCGAGCGGTACTAGCCCGCTTGCTGCCGCATCTCCTTATTCGGCATCCGGCATTCGTCATCGCCCGCGCGTTGCGATACAGCCAAAAGGCCTTGAATCCTCGGGCCGTCAACATGTTCGGCGCTCTGGCGGCAGAAAAGCGGTAGGCTAGGGCAGCAATTCGCCGCAGGTGCCGATGGCTGTATCCGCCAACGTCCTACGTGTGTCCACGACGCTTCGCCTCGGCGAGCGAGTGCTCGTCCGGTGCGACGACGGTCTTCTGGCAACCGAGAACGTGCTTTTCGACAGCACGGACATCGTGCTCCATGCCACCGACCCCGTGACGGTCCGCGAGACCGGGTACATCACGACGGCGCGCGATGCGCTCGCGCGCCTTGCCAAGGCGGGCGTCACACTCGAGCTCGCCGAGGAGGCGGCGCGCGCGATTTCGCCCGACGTGGTCGCGTCGTTCGCACGCAGCAGCGCGCTCGCCTCGATCGCCCCGGAGCTCGGCGCGTGCGAGCTCTTCGACGGTGCCGTGTACCGAGCAGCGACCAACACGTACGAAGGCGCCTGGCTGGACCTGCAGGGGCTCGCGGCTGCCGTTCACCGGCGCGGCGCGACGGCGGTTCTTCAAGCGCTCCATCTCGCCGCAGCCTTGAACGAAGTGACGGCGAGCACCACGCTGCACCTGTCGACGGCGAGTGCGACGCGCGACCGCCGGCCCGGCGAGCGCACGCATCGCAACGTCGTGCTCGAGGACGCGAGCGCGCTCCCGAGTGCCATCCGAGAGCTCATGTCGAATCCGCGTCGGGTCGACCTCGACGCCCGGCGCGACCGGGTCGTCCGCGATACGCTCCTCGCGCGGGTGCGCGAGCGCGCAACTCCGGACGCCGGGCCGAAACTCAGGGCCCACCTCGCGCGGCTCGAGAGCGCGCTCGCCGCGGTGCAGACGCGATCGACCGGGCCTCTGGCCGACCCTGAGCTCTGGGCGATCGAACAGCAGCTGGCCGCAGGCGATGCCCGCGGCGTTACCGAGCACATCGACGAATTGGAGCGCGCCCGCGGCAGTAGCGCGGCCCTTCGGTACTTGCGAGCGCGCGCGGCGCTCGTCGGTGGCAACGAGCCGCCCAGCAGCGTCGCGCAGGCGCTTTCGGCCATTGCAAACGAGGACGGAACTTTCCACGAAGCGGAGCTCGGCGCGGCGCGGACGTGGCTCGCCGCGGGCGAGCACGCGTACGCCCGTCACTTCGCGCGGCGTCTCGCAGAAGACGTGACGGCCCGCGACAGCGAGCGCGTGATCGCGCTCGAGATCCTCGATGCCACGTCCGCGACGACGCGCTCGCAGCCCCCGCCGCAAGTGATCGCTCACGGCGCCGGCTCTTCCGCTGCCGATACGCGCGCGCAAGGCCAGTCCCCTCCCCCCCCTCGGCCTCCGTCCCCTGAAGTGCGCCTCGCGGACCCGCGCGAGGAGTGGCGTGGCCCCAGTGCCAGCTCGCCGGTGCCGTTCGCGAAATCGTCGCCGGCCGCCCGGTCGTTTCCAGCCTATCCCGCTGAGGTTCTTCCGACGGAGCTGCCTCCCCGTGGAGCGATTCCGCGCGGTGCGTCGCTTCCGCCCATCGCCACCATGCCGCCCCCGGCGGCCGCGGGCGAGGCGCGCCCCATCGAGCGAGCAGGAGGCGCGCGCGTCCGCTACGAGGCCGAGATCGTCGAATCATTGGCGCTCCCCATGGGTGCCAGCGAGGACATCTTGGCCGTCGGCAACTGGCCGACCACGCCGCTGCAGGCACGCACGGCGATGACCCGGCTCGCCCGCTCCCTCGCGCGCGATTTCCGCCTCTGGTACGGCACCACGCTCCGCTGCAACGTCCTCGCGGTCGACGCGATGCAGCGCCACCTCGCGCAGCGCTATGCGGGGGCCACGCTCGAAGATCCGAAAGTTGTCGCCGAGCTTCAGCGGCACGGGGCGCTGCTCAGTGAGATCCTGGCGCGCTCGCTGGGCGGCGATTGGGTCGACATCGCACCGACGGAGCCCGGCTACTGGGCGATGTTCGTGCCGCCGGCGACACGTTGCTGGCCGATCGGCCGCGTGTACCGCTTCCTCGCCCTCGGACAGTCCGAGCGCGACCTGGTGAGCTACTACCTCGACCTCGAGGCGCGCCGGAGGCGCTGAGGGGCCCGTTGCCCCCTATCGCGCCGCCGCTTCGCTCGCCACACGCGGCGCGAGAAATCGGTCCAAGCTGCGACGAATCGACGCGACCCCGTAGCCGTGCTCCACCGGCACGTACGGCACGTCGCGAGCGGCGCATGCTTGGGCGAGCTTTTCGTTCGTCGCGTGCGACATGAACCGGAGCAGCGCGATCACCAAATCGTAACCGCCGGAGGTGATCCGGGCCTCTGCGCTCTGCGCCTTCCGCGGATCGTCGGCCGACCACACCAGCTCACCCATGGCGAAGGCGCGCTCGACGCGCACGCGCGCGCTCTCGCGCGGGGCGCCCCCGACCATGAGCACGGTCCGATTGCGCACGAAATGCCAGAGGGGCCACTCGGGTTCGGGACCCGGCGTCTCGCGCTCTTCTTCTTCGTCTTCCGGCTCCACGCTGCGCCGACTCTGCACCGGCGCGCTCCGGGAGATCGGGGCGTCGTCGTCGTCACGCGCAAGCCGATTCCAAAGGTGGTGCGCGTCGGCGGCCCAAGTGCCCCCTTTCGGCTCGTGATCGCGGCTCAGCCCGTACACTGCGCCAGGCCGGTGCTCGCGGGTATAGTCGCGGATGATTCCCAGTAGGCGTCCGACCCGCTCGCGCATGAGCAAATCGCCGCCGGCCGCCGACCGCACGGCGTTGAGCCGAGCCGTCAACAAGCGCAGGTACGATCGCTGCACGTCGTTGGGCAGGAGGCGCACTTCGCGAAGCGTGTCCTCCGACGTGCCCTGCTCGATCCGGTCGGTCTCGAGCTCCCGTTCTTGGGGGCCCAGCTCATCCGGCGGCGGTCCGACGCGATCGAGCAACGCGTGGAGCACGACCGCGACGGAGACCGGGGCAGCCACCGCGCGCTCGCGATACCGAGCCGCCCATTGGCGGACGTCGTTCTCGCTGACCGTCGGCGCACCGACCAGAACCGCTGCCGCCGGAGCCGACGTGGGCCCGGAGACCGCTGCGGCGACTCCGGACGACGGGCGCAGCGCACGAGAGAGCGCCTCCTCTCCCACGCGCCGCAGCAATCGTTCGTGCTGCGACCAAAGCTCGCCCAGCAAGTCCGACGCAGCCGGCGCCCGCTCCGGATGATTCGCAAAGGCCGCGTACAACTTGGATAGGAACTCGTGGATTCGCACGAGCTCGGGCAGAGAGTCCGAGTCATCCGCGCCGCCGTCCCCGTGCGGCTCGTCGAGGAAAGCGTTCAACCGCTCCGAAAAATCCACCGTGCGATCGAGACTAGCGCGTGACGTACTAGTGTCGCCAGGGGCACAGACCCGTGAGCGCCGCGGACGATTTCTTTGGGACCCTCGCGATCTCTCGCGTCAAGGTGCGTCCCCCCCAACGAGTGGACTGAGCGAACGTTCACGAACATTCCTTAGGGGTGCGATGCCATCGTCACGAAGACCGCGCAATCAAGGACCGTGCCTCGGCGGCTGCCGGCCTTTCCGCCCCGTCTTCTGCTGGTGCTGGCGGCGAGTTCGCTGCTCGTCGCCATCACGCTGATCACGCCTATCGCCCGAGGGGGTGGCGATGGAGACGGACGCGTCGTGGGCAGCGTCTTTTTCGTCGCCAAGAGCGAGAACAAGAATCAAGTCCACTACGGCATTCATCTCGACCCGGCGTGCAGACCCGTCGGGAACGCGCCCATCTTCGCGTATTGGCGACTGCTCGAGCGCGGGCCGTTCGCCACGGAGCCGCTCCTGGCCCGAGAGGAGCCCGCGTATGGCGTGCAGACGCAGCGCACCCTGAAGCGCAGCGAGCAAGGAGGAAGCGTGCTGATCACGCTGAATGCCTTGCCGAAGCGGCCCATCGTGATCGATTCGACGGCGACCGGCGCGACGTGCACCGCGACGGCACAGGCGATGATCGGGGGCGTACCCGCGTCCCTCGTGAGCGTTTTCGTGCAGCTTCGATGGCCCTTCGGGGTCGACTCGTTGCTGCTGGCGGGACGGGTCACCCTCGATGGACACGTCGTGCGCGAGCGGGTCGAAAACTGATCGAGAGCCTACTCGATGGCGACGCGCATGACCTCGAAGGGTGCGGCGACCCGCAGCCAAAGCTCGAACGCCAGCGCCCCCTGTCGAGCGAGCATGCCGAGCCCATTGTCGCAGCGAACCCCGCGCACGCGCGCGGCACGAAGAAACGGGGTGTCACGAGGAGCGTAGACCACGTCGATCGCGACGGCAGCGTCCGGAAGCGCGCTCCATGCCACGACGTCTGCGACGGTCTCGCCCGAATCGGCTCCCTTCATTCCCGCACTCGTCGCTTGCACGATGGCGATGGTTCCGGACTCGGTCGACTCCGATGCCCGCCACGGCTGCGCGGTCACTGGCGCCGGGGCCTCGCTGACGAAGCGGTCGCGACGAACCGGGTCCTCGAAAGCCCGCGCTCGAACGACGATCTCGCGCACGCCGATTTGGGCGAGCGCGGAGACGGCCGCTCGCGCCGCCCCCCCCGAGCCGAGGACAAGGCCCCGCCCCTGGGCCCAGGGGGCGCGCGAGCCTTCGAGCCTCCAGAGCTCGGCAGCCAGCGCCGGTGCGTCGGTGTTGTGGCAAATGACCCGGCCGTCTTCGGAACGGACCAGCGTATTGGCCGCACCGATCGTTCGCGCGGTCGCGTCGATCTCGTCGACGAGCGCCACGACCCGCGCCTTGTGCGGAACGGTGACGTTGAGGCCGTCGAACGCACCGCTGCGAAGCGCCTCGACGACGCCTGGGAGCTCGCTCGCCGTGGCGCGCACCGCCTCGTATGTGTGCGGAAGCCCAAGGGCGCGGTATGCCGCCGCGTGCATCGCAGGGCTTCGCGAATGCGCCACCGGGTCGCCCACGACCGCGAACCGACGCCGGGTCACTCGGGCCCGCCCGCGCCTGCGAGCCCCGCGCCAACGGGCTCGACGGCCGTGACTCGCGCGTGAATGCGCGCGTCGCGCACGCGGACCTGGATCGCATCGCCCGCGCCCACGTCGGTGACCGCGCTCACGGCTCGACCGTCGTCACGGGTCGCGATCGAGTAGCCGCGCGCGAGCACCTTCAGCGGGCTGAGAGCGTCGAGGCGCGCCGTCGCCTGACGCAGCGATCCGGCGCGGCGCTCGTGCGACGCGCTCCACAGGCCGCTCAAACGGTGACGAAGTCGCGTCACTTCGGATCGCTCCCGGCCTATGACGGCGCGCGGATGGAGATACGCGAGGCGGTGCTGCGCGCGGGCGACGGCGTCGCGGCGCCGCGCGATGGATGCGCGCGAACATGAGGCCAGTCGTGCGACTCGGTCGTCGAGCGTCTGTTGGTGCGCGGCGATCGCCAACCGCGGGTCGCCCAATCGCCGCGCCAGGCGCGCGAAGGCGACGTGCCCCTCCGCCAGTCGCGTCCGCATCGCGCGGGTGAGGTGCAGAGCGGTGCGCCGCAGCAACTCGCGCCGCGCCGCCCGATCGGGGACGACCATCTCGGCGGCCTGGGACGGTGTCGCCGCGCGCGCGTCCGCGGCGAAGTCGACCAGCGTGACGTCGACGTCGTGGCCGACGGCGCTGACCACCGGCACGCGGCAGGCGGCGACCGCCCGCACGACCGCCTCTTCGTTGAACGCCCCAAGGTCGTCGGCCGACCCGCCCCCGCGACCCACGACGATGACATCGACGTCGTTCATACGCTGGAGCTGCGAAAGTGCGCGGCAGATCGACTCCACTGCGCCGACCCCCTGCACCTGCGCCGGCGCCAGCAGGATGCGCGCGCCCCCGCGCCGGAACGCCACCCGGCACACGTCGTGGATGACCGCTCCGCCGGGACTCGTCACCACGCCGATGACGCGGGGCTCGCTCGGCAGCAGCCGCTTGCGCTCAGGAGCGAAGAGCCCCTCGGCGGCGAGCTTCGCCTTTAGCTTCTCGAGCGCCTCGAGCAGCGCTCCACGGCCAACCGCCTGGGCTCGATCAGCGACGAACTGTAGGCGCCCACGAGGCGCCCAGAACGTCGGCTTGCCCCGCAGACGCACGCGGGCTCCGTCGGTGCAGAGCGCACGCACGCGGGGCGTGACCGACGAGCGGTACACGACGACGTCGATCGCAGCGTCTTCTCGCTCGTCTTTCAGGCAAAAGTAGAGGTGCCCGCTCGGCACGTGCCGGGCGTCGGCGACTTCACCCTCGACCCAGACCGCCCTCGCGAAGGACTCGTCGACCGCGCCTCTGATGGCCCGGTCGAGCTCCGCGACGCTGAGTGGCCGCGGCTCTTCGTCCGCGGGCGGTCTGGCGGGCGTGAAGTCGAAGGAGAGCGAGCGGTCGTCGGGCATCTTCCCCACTCTACGCCAGACGGAGTACACGTCAGAATGCGCCGAGATGAAAGCACTTCGAAAAGTCCTGGTCGCGAACCGCGGTGAAATCGCCGTACGTGTCATGCGTACGCTGCGCGAAATGGGCATTGCCGCCGTCGCCGTTTACTCGGAGGCCGATCGGGGCGCCCTTCATGTGCGGATGGCCGACGAGGCGTACCCGATTGGTCCGCCTCCGGCCGCGGAGAGCTACTTGCGCGTCGACGTCATTGTCGACGTCGCTCGCAAGAGCGGCAGCGACGCCATTCACCCAGGGTATGGCTTTCTCAGTGAGAACCCTCTCTTGCCCGAGGCGTGCGAGCGCGCCGGCATCACCTTCATCGGCCCCCCCGCGAGCGCGATGCGCGCGATGGGAAGCAAGACGGCAGCGCGGGACAAGATGGTCGAAGCCGGGGTCCCGGTCGTCCCCGGGGCACGGTGCAAGACGAGCGACGAAGCCTCCGCCGCCGCCGCGCGTCTGGGCTACCCCGTCATGATCAAAGCCGCCGCGGGTGGCGGCGGCAAGGGCATGCGGCTGGTGGCCGACGCGGGTCAGCTGGCGAGCGCTTGGGAACGGGCGCGCAGCGAGGCGAAGAAGTTCTTCGGCGACGACGAGGTCTACATCGAGAAGGCGCTCACCCGCCCTCGGCACGTCGAGATCCAAGTCCTCGGCGACCGCGAGGGGCGAATCGTGCACGCGTTCGAGCGCGACTGCTCGATTCAGCGCCGCCATCAGAAGGTCATCGAAGAAGCGCCGGGCCCGGCCGTCTCGCGCGAGCTCGCGGCGCAAATGGGTGCGATCGCGGTGCGAGGTGCCGCGAGCGTCGGATACTACAGCGCCGGCACGTTCGAGTTTCTCCTCGCGGCGGATGGGACCTTCTATTTTCTCGAGATGAACACGCGGCTTCAGGTCGAGCACCCGATCACCGAGCTTGTCACCGGGCTGGATCTCGTGCGCGAGATGGTGCGGATCGCACAAGGCGAGCCGCTGGGCTTCGAACAGCAGGACCTGGCCATGCGTGGCGCGGCGATCGAGTGCCGCGTTTATGCCGAGGATCCCGCCGCGGGCTTTCTGCCTTCCCCAGGCGTCATCGACGAGCTCGTCGTTCCGGCGGGCCCCGGAGTGCGCGACGACGGTGGCGCGTATCCCGGCTGCACGATATCGAGCCACTACGACCCGCTCATCTCCAAACTGAGCGTGTGGGCGCCGACGCGCGCGAGGGCGATCGCACGGATGAAGCGCGCGCTCTCGGAATATGTCGTGACCGGCATCCGCACGAACCTCGCGTTTCACCAGCAGGTGATGCGTCATCCCGAGTTCGTCGACGGGCGGTACGACACCGCGTTCATCGAGTCTCACCGCGACGCGCTGCTCGAACCTCCGGCGCTCTCTCCCGAGAGGCGCGAGGCCATCGCGGTCGCGGTCGCGATCGCGGGCTCGCGCATGGAAGCGGCAGCCATGCACGGGCGCACCCTCGACGGCCAGCCAGCAGGAGGCCCCACGTTGTCGCCGTGGGTCGCGCACCACCGCGCGCGTCGGGCGCCGTCGTGAACCGGCCGCGACGGCGTTCCATGGACCCCTGCCCCGTGTGCTAAGCCGTCGCCCTCCGATGCCGCGATTCTACATCACGACACCCATCTATTACGTGAACGACGTGCCGCACCTGGGCACGGCGTACACCACGATCATCGCCGACGCCTTGCGCCGCTATCATCTTTTGCGAGGGCACGAGACCCGGATGCTGACCGGAACCGACGAGCACGGGCAGAAGATGGAACGCGAGGCGCAGGCGCGAGGGGTGTCGCCGGCGCAGTTCGTCAAGGGGATGAGCGACCGCTTCGAGGCGGCGTGGCCGAAGCTCGAGGTGCGCCCGGACGATTTCATCCGAACGACGCAGGAGCGCCACAAGCGTTCGGTGCAAGACCTCTGGCGGACCATCGAGAGCAAAGGCGATCTCTACGAAGGCACGTACGACGGTTGGTACTGCTACGGATGCGAAGGGTACAAAACGGAGAAAGATCTCCTGCCCGGCAACGTCTGCCCTCTTCACAACAGGCCTGTCGAGTGGCTGAAGGAGGAGACGTACTTCTTCCGATTGTCGAAGTACGCCGCGAGACTCCTTGACCACTATCGGGAGAATCCAGGCTTCATCGAGCCCGAGGGCCGGCGCAACGAGGTCGTGAGCTTCATCGAAAACGGCCTCAAAGATCTGTCCGTGTCGCGGACCAGCTTCACGTGGGGAATCCCCGTCCCCGGCAATCCGAAGCACGTGATGTACGTGTGGTTCGACGCCCTCGCGAACTATTGGACGGCGCTGCAAGACAGCGCTGACCATAAGAGGTTCTGGGACGACGCGGAAGTTATCCACTTGGTCGGAAAGGACATTCTTCGGCAGCACGCGGTGTACTGGCCGGCGTTCTTGATGAGCGCGGGGATGCGACTGCCCAAGACGGTGTTCGCCCACGGGTTTCTGAGGTTCGGCGGGCAGAAGATGAGCAAATCCCTCCGGAATGCCGTCGACCCTATCGGGATCGCGCGCGCGTTCGGCGCGGCGATCCAAGGGGGGGATTCCGCCGGTGCGGACGTTTTGCGATACCAGTTGCTGCGCGCAATCGCGTTCGGACAAGACGGCGACTTCGATCTCGGAGCGATGGTCGAGCGGTACAACGCCGACCTCGGGAAGAACCTCGGCAATCTGCTCGCGCGCACGCTGGGGCTCTGCACGAAGATGACCGGCGGCCACGTGCCGCAGCCGGGAGAGGCCACGGCGCTCGAGAG
The DNA here is from genome assembly GCA_964531095.1 of uncultured Polyangiaceae bacterium. Classification (GTDB taxonomy): domain Bacteria; phylum Myxococcota_A; class Polyangia; order Polyangiales; family Polyangiaceae; genus Palsa-1150. The sequence goes on from CAZHED010000009.1 coordinate 93,990, forward strand.
AGAGCTCTTCGTCGCGATCGAGACGCACTGGGTCGACGCGCTCAGCGCGTGGGATCGTATCGAGCCGCATCGGGCCCTCGAGCGGATATGGGCGATTTCGTCGTTGGCCAATCAGTACGTGGACCGGGCATCTCCCTGGGCGGAAGAGAAGAAAGGCAACCGCGCGCGCGTCGAGACCATCCTGCATACGCTCGTCTCGGTGCTCGGGGCGCTCTCGGAGCTCGTGTGGCCGGTGCTGCCGAAGAAGAGCGAAGAGATGCGCACGCAGCTCGGGCTCGGTCCTCTCGTACCCAGCGAGGGCATGGACCGGCTCAGGCCCGGCGTGAAACCGCGGAAAGCCGGCGAGGCGCTCGCGCCCGGTGCGCCGCTTTTCCCGACGCTGGACGAAGCCGCGACCCGCGCCCTCGTTGACGCGCTGACGCCCCGCATGGACGAGGCGGCGGCCGCGGCCACTGCATCGGCGACCACCACGGCCGCGTCCAAGACCACCACCGCGACTACAACCGCGACCGCGACGGCGACCGCGGCCAACGCCGTCACGTACGATCAACTCTCTCTGGTCGACCTGCGCGTCGGCGTCGTGCGGACCTGCGAGCGCGTCCCGAAGAAGGACAAACTCCTCGAGCTCACCGTCGACGTCGGCGAAGCGGAGCCGCGAACGATCGTGGCCGGGCTCGCCCTCTCCTTTCAGCCGGAGCAGCTCGTAGGTAGGCGCGTCGTCGTGGTGGCCAACCTCGCCCCGCGCGACTTCGGCAAAGGACTCGTATCCCGCGGAATGCTTCTCGCCACTGGGCCGAGCGACAAGCTGCTGCTCGCGACCGTCGAGGGGGATGTCGCGCCAGGGGCCCGGCTCAAATAGCCGCTCGGCCGGTCAGAAGTAGCCGAGCAGCCCCGCGGTCGCGCCGAAGAAGAAGACCGACGACGACGCCGAATTGGTGCGCGACAAGCCGGTATTGAGGTCGGTCTCCTGGGAGTGACCGCCGGCGAGCGGGATGTCGGCCGTGAGCCCCGCCGTGATGCCCAGGTGCGGAATTGGTGTGATGACGAGTTGCGGGTCGAGATCCAGGGCACCCTGGTTCGTGGAGCTCGTCACCGTGGTTCCTGCGTTGGTCGTCTTGGAGGTCGCGACGTAGTACGAGAGCCCTCCGCGGAGCCAGAGCGAAAAGAGGTCCGAAAGCGCCAGGACGTAGCCTGCGCGCGGAGCAACTCCGAAGACGAACGACGACGGGTTGTCGTTGCTGGCCGTCACCGTTCCGCCCGCGACGGGGGTCGTGTCGGTGCTGTTGTTCCCCCCGAGCGTGAAGAAGACGACGATGTCTCCACCGACGGTCACGTTCGGAAAGAGGACGTAGTCGAAGCCCACGCGAGGGACGGTGAAGAACGACGTCTGTAGCGGCGCGATCGCGTCCCCCGGAGCACTGGAGCCCCACAAGAGCGAGATCGCAGTTTGGTTGTAGACGGCAACCTGCTTGCTGATTCCCGCCATTGGAAACACGTTGTCCTGCGAGACATGCGTGTACGAGAACAACGGAAACAGCCGATCCGCGCTGACGATGAACTCCCCCCGCTGCCCGAGCGGGCCCCGAGCCTGCGCGCGCGCCAGTGACGCCGCCAACAGCACACCCAGTCCCGCTGCGACACCTGTCAGCCTTCGAATCATGCGGGTGACCTCCTGGGGGCGAATCTACCCGGTGACGCGCGCCGGGGTCGAGTTTGCGTCGCAGATGCGACCGAGGACGAGCGGGCGCTCCTCCGGCGGCGACGCCCCGATCGCGAACGCCGCGCGCACGCGATCGACGATCTCGCCCGCGTCACTGCGGCGGCGCACCCGCAACCGCGCCAGTGGCGTGCCGCGCACCACGCGCGCACCCGGTTTCGCGTCGACCAGGATGCCGACTCCGTGGTCGACCGCCTGGTCTGCCCGAGTACGCCCCGCCCCCATCGCCACCGCGGCGAGGCCGATCCCGAGCGCATCCACGCGTGTGACGAAGCCCTCCGCCGGGGCGCCGACGATCACTTCGTCCGCCGCCACCTCCAGGCGCTGCCTGTCGGCCACGACGCGCGGGTCGCCCCCCTGCGCCTCGATCATCCGCTCTGCCGTGCGCGCCGCCGCGCCGCTGGCAATCGCGTAGAGGAGCTGCGCGCGCGCGTCTTCTTCGGCGGTCGCCCGGCCGCCAAGAACGAGCATCTCCGCTCCGAGACGCAACGTGCACTCGAGGACGTCCGGCGGACCGCTGCCGGCGAGGACGTCTAGGGCCTCGCGGGTCTCGACCGCGTTGCCCACAGCTCGGCCGAGCGGCGCGTCCATGTCGGTCAGGAGCGCGACGATGCTCTTGTGTGCGCGCGCGCCGACGCGCACCAGCGCATCGGCTAGGGCCCGCGCGTCCTCCTCGTTCCTCATGAACGCGCCGCGCCCGACTTTGACGTCGAGCACCAGCGCGTCGATCCCCTCCGCTAACTTCTTCGAGAGGATGGACGCCACGATGAGCGGAATGCACTCTACCGTCGCCGTCACGTCGCGGAGCGCATAGATGCGCTTGTCCGCGGGCGCGATCTCCGCCGTCTGCCCGATCATGCAGCACCCGACGTCGCGGACGATGCGCGCAAAGTCATCTGCGTCGATCTGCGTTCGGAAGCCGGGGATGGCCTCGAGCTTGTCGAGCGTTCCCCCCGTGTGCCCCAGACCGCGCCCGCTCACCATTGGGACCGGTACGCCGCACGCCGCGACCAGCGGCGCGAGGGCGATCGAGACTTTGTCGCCGACACCTCCGGTCGAGTGCTTGTCTACCTTGACGCCCGGAACACCCGACAAGTCAATCGTCCGTCCGCTATGGAGCATCGCGTCGGTCAGGGCAGCGGTCTCCTCGTCGTCGAGCCCGCGGAAGAAGACCGCCATCAGCCACGCCGTCATCTGGTAGTCGGCGAGGTCGCCGCTGCTCAGGCCCCCGACGAGGCGCGCGATCTCGTCGTTCGCGAGACGCAGGCCGTCGCGCTTGGCGGCAATGAGCTCGACCAGGGTCCGTGTGGCCACGAGGCGAAGCCATACCACCCGCTGCCAATCGGTTGCTATCGTGCGTGCATGGGCGCTGCCGTCCCGAAGACCTGGAGGCGCGCTCCCTCGCGTGCCTTCATGCCGCTCTTTGTGGCGGCGTGGTGGACGACACTCGCTGGGTGCTCGACGAGCGAGGCATCCCCTCCGCCGTCGGCGTCCACGACGACGTCCGCGATCGCGACCACGTCCACGACCGCGATCCCGTCGGCCTCCATGTCCACACCGCCGGCCGCGAAGCCCCCGCCCACATGCGGCGACAAGCCCCTTCCCTTCTGCCCCCTGAATGCCTGGATGAAAGCGAATACGGCGGCGGCGATGAGCGCGCGCGACTTCGTCGCCCTCGTCGCCGCCCTCGACCGGGTCGCCGCCTTCTCGCCGACCGGCTACCCGAACTGGGGGTCGATCGCGAGCGACGGGGCGAGCGCCGCTCGCGTCGAGAACCTCGACGCCGTCAAGGCATCTTGCCGCGGATGCCACAGCCAGTACCGGGACCGCTACAAGAGAGAGATGCGCGACCAGAAGCTGCCTCTTTGAGCTTCGCAGCTTCGCCGATGCGTCCGCCCGATGCCCATCCGTCCCCTTCCACGTCCCAAGGCTCCTCGCGTCGGCCGGCCGACCGGGAAATTCACGCAGCACCGCAGGCTCGATCTGCTTCGCGAAAAGCTCGAGGCGCACGCGGCCGGCCTGACCCTCGAGGAGATAGCAGGGATGCTGCGCGTCACGACGCGCTCCGCGCGCCGCTATTTGCGCGAGCTAGCCCTGGTCACGGAGCTCGAGTCGATCGCCGTCCGCCCCGGCGCGGCGCACCTCTGGCGAATCAAACCGAGCGAGCGCGGTCGGAGCGTCGCGCTCCGGCGCACCCAGGCCTACGCGCTTCTGGCGACACGGGGTGTCTTCGACGTGCTCAAGGGCTCCGCGCTCTTCGACGAGATCGACGTGGCGATGCGCCAAGTCGAGCAGGTCGCGCGCCGGCCGCTCGTCCGCGCTGCCGTGCGCGGCGACATCGCCAGCCACGCGCGTCTCGAAGACCGCTTCGCGTACGTGCCGCCGGTCGCGCGCGGATACGCGAATCGCAGCGAGGACGTGGACGCGGCATTCCAGGCGATGGCCGAGCTCAGTGTCCTCACATTTCGCTACCGCGACAGCGCGGGAAAGGAAGCGCGCGTCACCGCACACCCCTACGCGCTCGTCATTCACGGCGGCGCGATCACGTGCGTCGCCCGCGACCTCGAGAGGGGCGTGACCCAGGCCTTCGGGTTCGATCGAATGAGCGAGATAGCGACGGACGCGGGCGGTCCCTTCGAGCTGCCGGCGGACTTCTCGATCGCCGACTGGCTCCAAGGCGACTTCGGCCTCGCCCGCGCGGCGCGGTCGATCAAGCTCCTCATCGAGTTCGAGCCACGCGCCGCCGACACCGTGCGCGCGCGGCGCGTGCATCCGTCGCAGAGGCTGGCGGTCGCCGCCGACGGGCGGGTGCGCGCGTCGTTGAGCATCCCGGACACCCCCGAAGTGCTGGCCGCGCTGCGGAGTTGGATTCTCGGGTTCGGCTCCGCCGCTCGGGTCCTCGAGCCGCGCGAGCTCGCCGAAGAGATTGCGGGCGAGCTCCGCGCTGCGGCCGACCGCTACTAGGGAGAAACGCGCGCTAAGCTTGTAGGAACGCCATGTCCACGCAGCCGCTTCCGATCCTCGCCGACGTGCAGCCCATCGCGGCGAAGAAGCCACCCGTCGAGCCGTCGTCGCTCGCTCACAAGGATCTACGCCGCGGGGCCTGGTGGCAGCGGATACCGGCGTACCGCAGCGTCGACGAAGCCACGTTCCTCGACCACGCCTGGCAGGCCAAAAACTCGATCACCAAAGTAGCGAAACTGGTCGAGACCATCCAGGAAATGGTCCCCGCCGGGTTCGTCGAAGACCTGGAGAGCGGGATGACGCGCGCGCCAATGAGCGTGCGCGTCAGCCCGTACATCGTTTCGTTGATCGACTGGGAGCGCCCCTACGAGGACCCACTTCGCACGCAGTTTTTCCCCCTGGCGTCGCGCCTTCTTCCCGACCATCCCAAGCTGGGGCTCGACACGCTCCACGAGCAGGCCGACGCGCCCGTCTCCGGGCTGACGCATCGCTATACGGACAAGGCGCTGTTTCTGCCCCTCGACACTTGCCCCGTGTACTGCCGCTTCTGCACCCGATCGTACGCCATCGGACTCGACACCAACGAAGTCGAGAAGGTGCACCTGCGGCCCAACGAAGAACGCTGGCGCCGCGCGTACCAATACATCGCGTCGCGCCCGGAGCTCGAAGACATCGTGATCAGCGGGGGGGACGCGTACCAGCTTCGTGCACAACACGTGCAGGAGATCGGCGAAGCGCTCCTCGCCATCCCCAACGTGCGGCGAATGCGCTTCGCGACCAAGGGCCCGGCGGTCATGCCGATGAAGATCCTCACGGACGTCGCCTGGGTCGACGCCCTGACGCGCGTCGTGGAAAAAGGGCGCAAATGCGGCAAAGACGTGGCGCTCCACACGCATTTCAACAGCCCGAACGAGATCACCGGCATCACCGAGGCCGCGATGCGGCTGCTGTTCGAGCGCGGCATCGTCGTGCGAAACCAGAGCGTGCTCATTCGCGGCGTCAACGACACGGTCGAGACGATGGCCCTGCTCGTCAAACGCCTCGGGCACGTCTGCGTTCACCCGTATTACGTGTACGTCCACGACATGGTCCGCGGGGTCGAAGACCTTCGGACGAGCGTCGACACAGCGCTGCACGTCGAGAAGCACGTGCGGGGCATCACGGCTGGCTTCAACACGCCGACGTTCGTAGTCGACGCGCCTGGGGGCGGCGGCAAGCGCGACGCGCACTCGCACGAGTACTATGACCGCGACACCGGGATCAGCGTGTTCGCCGCGCCGAGCGTGAAGCCTGGCCAGCTCTTCACCTACTTCGACCCGCTGCATCAGCTGTCGACGCACCAGCAGCGCCGGTGGGCCGACCCGGAGGAGCAGCAGGTGATGGTCCAAGACGCGCTGAACAAGGCGCGAATTCGAGGCCGCTAGAGCAGGGCGGTGTCTCCTGCGGTCAAGTACGCGAATGAGGGAGCGCGCTATCGAGCCAGGGCGGCTTCTGGATACTGGAGCCGGAGCTGCACATCGATGCCGTTCGCTTCGTCGCTCTGCCCGAGCGCGCGGAGTGCCTGCTCCTCGACCGCGAGCTCCTCTGGGGCGAGCTGTCGCGACGGCAATGCGCGTGCGGACCGGATCGCGCGCAACGCGGTTCGAGGATCGGCGCGCCCGAGCGCGCTACGCGCTTCGGCCACCAGGGAAGCTTCGCGCGCGAGCGCATCTTCGTGCAGGGCGCGCTTGGCGTGCGAGGGCCTCGCCCGGACGGGCGTCGTCGGCTTCGCCGAAGACGTGACCGCGTCCGGACCCACACCTGGAGCGGCGGTCGGCGCGGAGATCCACACCGCCTCCCGGCTCGTGGATCGCGCCGGAAGGTCTTGCACGGGCAACGCAACCGCCGGCGTCCGAAGGGCCGACGGTAGCGCCGGCGCGGGTCCGAGCTGAAGGAGCGCGGTCGCGAGCCCCACCGCGACAGTCCCGCCGAAGAGCGTCCCGATGGCGAGCAGCTTGGTCGCACTCGCTCCGCTCGTGAGCACGGCGCTCGCCGTGGCACCCGACGCTCCTGCCACGGCGGCACACCCGACGGCTCCGGACACTCCCGACCAGATTTTCGCGCGGGCCGCCGCGCCGGGCACGTCGGCCTTTGCGGCCTCGAACAAATTCTTCGTCATCGCCGACAAGCGCAGGTCATTCATCGCTCGCCTCCTTGGCGCGCGAGCGCCGACTCAAGCTCCAAGCGGGCTACCCGCAGGCGCGAGTACACCGTATTGAGAGGGATGGAGAGCACCTGAGCGATTTCGGGTGCTGTCATCTCCTCGATTTCGTGAAGAACGAGAACGGCGCGGCGGCCGACGTCGATCGTCTCGAGCGCCGCGTCGAGCTGCCACAGCGCCTCTCTCCGCGCGAGCGCGTCGCCCTGCGTCGGATCGACGCTCGCCCGGGCCGTCGCGTCACCGCCGTCGGGGTCCTCGGGGTGGCGTCGGCGATGGCGGCGGGCGTCGCTGGCCACCCGCAGAATGATCTGGAAGAGCCACGCGCGCGGCCCGTGCCCTCGGTCTTCGAACTCGTCGAAACGGCGATGGGCCACGACGAAGACCTCCTGGGTGCGGTCTTCGGTCTCCGACTCCGGCACGCCGAGGCGCCGGAGGTTGCGCCATACGAAGTCGGCGTGGGTGTCGTAGAGCGCTCGGAAGCTTCGCGCCCGCAGGTCGGGCTCGGACCTGGACACCCGCGTAGGGAGGGAGAGCGGCTCGAGCGACGGCCGCGATGCGGGGCCGGACGCCAGGGCAGGCACGAGCGCGCCTTCGGTGCTCACCACAGCATCATGGCCGTCGGATCGGGGTTCTGTCACCGCAACCTCCATGACATGGCGACCTCACCGCGACCGGCCCAGAGCGGCGTCGTCAATTGATTGCTTCGCCACGCATTGGCGTCGACCAGGCCCCGCAGAACCACCGCGAGGTCTCCACCCAGCTCGCCACGCAGGTCCATGCTCGGACCGAAGGCGACCAGCGGATGCGCTCGCCCGTCGCCCTCGAGCATACCGGCGTCCGCTCCTCCGCAGATATCCAGCTGCATTCCGTGGGTGCTCGTATACAAGCCCGCGAGCCGCGTGCAGGCGTCCACGCGGGTCGTTGCCAGCGTCATATGCGGCGACGCCGAGGGCAGCGACCCGCCGACCGCGATCGCGGGGCGCAAAAACAACCCCTTGGCCACTTCGACGACCAAGAACGGCGTGATACCCACCACCAAGTCACCGCCGGAGCCGGTGATTCCCGTCATCAAGAATCCCCCCGTACCGACCTCGAATGTCCGCGCATCCTCGCGCCGAGACGGCTTTTCGCCGGGCGGCGGCGGCGGGGGCCAGGGTGTTGCGGGCTGCGTGTCCGGGCTGCTCGCGGACGGGGGTTTGGCGTCGAGCGGAGGTCCGGCGTCGCCCTCGGTGCCGTCGTCCCGATCGGGGGACAACGGGGGTTGCTCGTCCGCTGTGGCCACGGGACGAGGGCGGTGAACCTCCGCGTCCAATACGAGAGACGCCCACACGCCGATGGCACGGGCAAGCCCTCCGCAGTCGGTCGCCTTGCCGGTGAGCACGCGGTGGCCGACCGTGGTTCCACCGTCGTCCGTGATCTCGCCGGAGGCCTGGAGCGCTCGCGGGTTGCGTGAGTCAATCCGCATCGTGACCGACCACGCCCGGCCCGGGGCGCGTGCCTGGGCGAGGACCTGCCGGAGCAGCTCCTCCGCCCGACGCCCATCGGTGCACCGTGTGGGATTTTCGAACACGATGCGGGGAGGCTCGGCGACGTCCACAAATCCCCTCCGGGTGCGGGACTGGGCGGCACCATCGCCGCCCGGGCGTTCTTCAGACCAACGGGTGCAACCACAGCAGAATCCAGGGGCCCACGCCGCCGCGAGCGGTCCAACCGAAGAATATCGCCTGCGCCGGAAAGAAGCTCACCGAACCATACCGGGGTGCCCGGAGGGACGCACGTGAGACGGGTAGTCCCCAGGTACAGCCTCCACTCCGCCCCTCCGGCGTGGCCTGTGCTGCAATCCCTTCGGGGCTCCGCTCCGGCTGACGCAATCGAACGACCTTCACCCGGGGGGAGCGCGGACGCTCCCCCCGCAGCCCCCCACCCGTAAGCATTTGTACTGATTGCACTTTCGTCCACTGGGGCACTGGCTATTGGGGATTGCGGGCGCTTCCATAACAACGATGTACGGGAAAGTGGGCCTCGAGGGCGGCAATCCGAGACGATCGCGCCCATGCCCGGCGACCTTTACTACGGCGACAACTTGGAGGTGCTGCGGCACAAGACGGCGACCGAGTCGGTCGACCTCATCTACCTCGACCCACCCTTCAACTCCGACAAGACCTACCACTTGGTCCACCCCGAATCGAAGGCGCACGAGCGTGCTTTCTTGGACACCTGGAGTTGGAACGAGTCGGCGGAGCGGGCTTACGGCGAGCTGACTGGAGGCGCCCCGCAAGGCGTCCGGGTGCCCGATCGGCTGCGTGATCTGATGCGCGCGCTACGGGATTTTCTCGGATCCGAGCGTCGCGACGCGATGGCGTACTTGACCATGATGGCCATTCGGCTCGTGGAGCTGCGGCGCGTACTCCGCCCGACGGGCTCTCTCTATCTGCACTGCGACCCGACCGCCAGCCACTACCTCAAGCTGATCCTCGACGCGATCTTCGGCCACGAGTGCTTTCGAAACGAGATCATCTGGCGGTATCGCCGGTGGCCCGCCAAGGCGCGGCGGTTTCAGCGAATGCACGACGTGCTCCTCTTCTACACGGCGCGCAAGGACAACGAGCACGTGTTCGAAACGCTCTACGGGTACGAAAAGCTAGCCGACTCGACACGCAAGACCTTCGGGACGAAAAAGCAGAGGGCCGACTTTTCTTCAGGACATCGAAAGCCGAGCGTCGAGTCGGGCGACACCAAAGGTCCGCCGCTGTCCGACTTCTGGGATCTGGAGGACCCAGAGGAGCAGGGCTTTCCACTCTCGGACGCCTGGGAGGTCGGGGTCATCGCGGCCAGCGGAAAAGAGCGGACCGGGTACCCGACGCAGAAACCGCGCAAGCTCCTCGAGCGTGTCATTCGAGCCAGTAGCCGGCCGGGCGATCTCGTTCTCGACCCGTTTTGCGGTTGTGGAACTGCGATCGTCGTCGCGGAGAGTGAGAAGAGGCGTTGGATCGGGATCGACGTCGCCATCCGAGCGATCGACGTCGCGAAGAACCGGCTGGACGAGCTCTTCCCGAAGGAGCGGGTTTGGACGGCGTACGGCGAACCAACGGACGTCGAATCGGCAGCGCGCCTCGCCGAGACCAACCCGTACGACTTCCAGTGGTGGGCCGTCCGCCACAGAACGACGGGTCAGCCGCTGGCGCCCCGCCTGTCGCACGAGGCCGGGGCGCGTCGAGGCCCCGGTCGACCCAGGGTGAAAGAGGCGCCGCGGCGATCTGCCCGCCGAGCTTGACATCCCACCCCGACCGTCCGCGCCGAGCCCGCCGCCCGAGGCAATCTTTCCGCGTCCGCCTATACTCGCAGGTCAATGCGGATCCTCGAAAAGATCGGCGCCCTCGGCGGCGCGTTGCTCGGCGCCATTCTCCTCGTGTTCGGCATGAATCTGCACGGTGGCGGGCTCTGGCAGGGGCTCGCTCCGGCGATCGCGGCCGGCAGCCCCACAACCGATCATCCGCCCGCGCCGTACGACCTGACCCAGCTTCGCGTGGTCAACGAAGTCCTCAAGACCATCCGCGACCGGTACGTCGACCCGCGGCGCGTGAAGTCCAAGGACATGCTCCTCTCTGCCCTCGATTACGTGCAGAAAGACGTGGCCCAGGTCATCGTCGTGCGCGACGAAAATAGCCCTTCGAAAGTGCGCGTCCGCGTCGACACGCAGGAGAAGGAGTTCCGCGTGGACGACGTCGTAGGTCCTTGGGACGTGAGCTCCCACCTGCACGACGTGTTCGCGTTCTTGCAAGACGGCCTTCGTGGAACCGACGTCGACCTGCGCGACGTCGAGTACGCCGCGTGCAACGGAATGCTGCACACCCTCGACCCGCACTCCGTTCTCCTCTCGCCCGACGCTTACAAGGAGATGAACCTCACGACGCAGGGGCAGTTCGGCGGCCTCGGGATCGTGATCTCCATCCGCGATCAGGCGCTCACCGTGATGAACCCGATGCCCAACACGCCCGCGGGTCGCGCGGGGCTCAAGAAGTACGACCGCATCACCAAGATCAACAACGAGTCGACGCTGAACATGGGCCTCAACGAGGCGGTCAATCACCTGCGCGGCCCCCCCGGAACGAAGGTGAACGTGTGGATTCACCGCGACGGGTCCGAAGGCTGGACCGCCTCGAAGCCCTTCGAGCTGACGCGCGAAGTCATCCACGTCGCGTCGGTCGAGCACAGGCTGATGGACGGCGGGATCGGCTACGTGCGGATCAAGCAGTTTCAGGCGAACACCACGACGGACTTGGAAGCCGCGCTCGGCGACATGAAGAAGAACGGCGACCTCAAGGGGGTGGTGCTCGATCTGCGCGGCAACCCCGGGGGCCTGCTCGATCAGGCGGCCAAGGTGGTCGACACGTTCGTGAGCGAGGGCCCCATCGTGGCGACGGTGGGCAACCCGAGCGAGGGGCGCGAAGAGAAGTCGGCGCGCGGCGAGGGAACCGAGCCGAACTATCCGCTCGCGGTGCTCGTCAACGGCTCGAGCGCCAGCGCCAGCGAGATCGTGACCGGCGCGCTGAAGAACCACGATCGGGCGGTGATCATTGGCGAGACTACGTTCGGAAAAGGCAGCGTCCAGCTGGTCTTCACCGACCTGCCGGACAAGGCCGCGCTCAAGCTCACGATCGCGCAATACCTCACCGAGCCTGGAGACGTGTCGATTCAAGGGGTCGGTGTCACCCCCGACATCGAGCTCGATCCGATGACGGTCGACGCGCTGGAGATGGACCTCTTTGCGGACACGGGGGCGATCAAAGAGCGCGACCTGTCGCGCGCGCTCTCGAACGTGCGCGCCAAAGACGGAGGTCGGCCGCCCGAGATCGTGAAATACCAGCTGCCCATCAAGGAGCGACTCGACATGCGCGAACGCGGCGGCGACCTCGACGACAACTTCGCGCTCGACTTTCCCATCCAGTTCGCGCGCGGGCTGATCGCCCACGTGCAGCCGGGCAAGCGCCCCGATCAAGTGCGCCAGGCCAAGCCGTACATCGCCGACAGCCGCAAGGCGGAGCTGGACAAGGTGGTCGAAGAGCTGAAGGTGGCCGGCGTCGATTGGAGCGACGCTCCGGCCGACGTGCTCGCCGCCCCGACGCCGACGCCGCCGCCCGGCGTCGAGGTGCACGTCGAGACGGATCGGCCGAACAACGAAGTCACGGCGGGCGAAGCCATGAACCTGAAGCTGACGGTGTCCAACAAGGGACCGGCGACGCTGTACCGGCTCTTCGCGGTGACCAAGAGCGAAGACCCGATGTTCGACAACAAGGAGCTCGTCATCGGCAAGGTCGAGCCGGGCAAGTCACGCACGGTGACGGCGCCAGCGGGGTGGTGCGATTTCAAAGGGCACAAGGTCGGCTCGACCACGCAGCTCCCGAAAGACACGCCGCGCGTGTGCGTGATCCCCAAAGAGGTGCTCATGCGCGCCGACGGGGTCAAGTTTCACTTCGAAGAGGCCCGAGGCCACGCCCCGGCGGACGCCGAGCTGCGGACGACGGTCAAATCGCTGGACCGCCCGGTGTTCGCGTACTCCTACGAGATCATCGACAACCGAAAGGGCAACGGCGACGGACGCGCGCAAAAGGGCGAGGGCCTCACGATGTACCTGACGGTCAAGAACATCGGCAAGGGTCACTCGTTCAGCACGATGGCGAACGTGCGCAACCTCTCGGGCGAGGGGCTGCTCTTGCACGACGGACGGTTCGATTTGTCGAACATGATGCCCGGCGACACGCGGCGTGTCGCGTTCACGTTCGACATCGAGCCTGCGCTCGCCGACCCGGAGGCGAAGCTCGAGCTCTCCATTCACGACGAGGACCTGCGCGAGGGCGTCGACGAGAAGGTGCATATCCCGATCGTCGAGCCGGCGGTCGTCGCGGCGTCCAGCGGCGTCCAGCGCGCGAAGGCGAGCGGCGCCGACCTCCTCAACGAGCCGGACAGCTCGGGGCGCGTCTTCGCGCGTCTGCCAGCCGGGGCCGCGGCCACGGTGATCGGGACGGCGAACGGATACGTGAAGCTGTCGCTCGGCGACGGGCGGTTTGGGTTCGCGCGCGCGACCGATCTCGAGCATGGCGGCGCTCCAGGGGCGCAGGTCGCGCTCGAAGACGCGATGTCGCACGCACCACCCGCCCTCGAAATCCCGCAGCCACAGCTCGCGACGCGCGACCCGCACACGCTCGTGCACGGAACGGCGACCGACGACACGCGCTTGCTCGACACCTATATCTTCGTCGGATCGCGCAAAGTCTTCTACCGCTCGAATCACAACGGGCCCGACCCGAAGCACATGGCGTTCGACGCCGACCTTCCGCTGCGCTCGGGCGTCAACGTGGTGACGGTCGTCGCCCGCGAAAACCCCGACACGCAGACGCGCCGCACGTTCGTCGTGCGCCGCGACGGCGCGAACGGAGAGCTCTTGCAGACGCCGAAGACGGATGACGAGCTGAGCGAGACGTTGAGCGATCAAGATTAGCGATGGCAGGATCGCGAGTTCGGCTGCACGTCAACGTCGACCACGTCGCCACGTTGCGCAACGCGCGCGGCACGCCGTACCCCGATCCGGTACTGGCGGCGGAAGAGTGCATCGCCGCCGGCGCGGAGGGGATCACGGCGCACCTGCGCGAAGACCGGCGGCACATCGTCGACGACGACGTAGAGAGGCTACGCGCGATGCTCGAGCGGGCGGGGCGGACGTTCAACCTGGAGATGGCGGCGACCGACGAGATGGTTCGCATCGCCCTGCGCTGCCGCCCGGACGTTTGCTCGCTCGTGCCCGAGCGGCGCGAAGAACGGACGACCGAGGGGGGCCTCGACGCGGCCGGGGGCAGTACCGCGCTTGAACGGCGAGTGCGCGCGCTCGTCGACGCGGGCATCCACGTGAGCCTGTTCATCGTCGCGGACGTGGGCCAGATACGAGCCTCCCACGCCGTGGGCGCGACCCAAATCGAGTTTCACACGGGCGCGTACGCGCACGGCAACCCCGGAGAGCTCTCCCGCCTTGCGCAGGGCGCGGACCTGGCGCACGCGCTCGGCTTGGAGGTCGCCGCAGGGCACGGGCTGACCCAGGCGAACGTTCCGGCGCTCGTTGCAATCCCCGCGGTCGTCGAGCTCAACATCGGTCACGCACTCGTTTCGGACGCCGTATTTCTCGGTATTGGCGACGCCGTGCGCGCGTACCGTGCGGCGATCGAGCGCGGGGTTTCTTTGCGTCGGGCTTGACCCCGCCCGCGGCTTCGCCGGGGAGATGCCGCCAGCCTCTTGGGTGCGCGGGGGGTCCAGTCGACTATCATCTGCGCAATGCGCCCCGTTCTGTCGCGTGTCCAGATGCGCGCCTTCGACGCGCAAGCGATCGACCGGTGTCGCGTCCCAGCCCTCGTGCTCATGGAGAACGCCGGGCGGGGCGCGACGGACATACTCGTCCGCGAGCTCCTCGGCGATCGGGCAGCGGGCGCGCGCGTCGTCATCGTGTGCGGCACAGGGAACAACGGCGGCGACGGGTTGGTCGTCGCGCGCCATCTGCTCGTGCGCGGCGCGCAGCCGGTCGTACTCGTCGCGGGCGACGTGGGGCGCGGATCGCCCGATGCACGCGCGAACCTCGACGCCTGGCTCGGCGTCGGTGGCGAAGTGCGCTCGCTGGGCCCCGGGGCGACGTCGCAGGCACTGGCGCATGCCATGGGCGGCGGAGACGTCGTGGTCGACGCGCTCTTCGGGACGGGGCTCGACCGGCCGATCGAAGGCTGGCTCGGCGACGTCGTTCGCGCGATGAACGCCTTGCCCGCTCCGCGCTTTGCGGTCGACGTGCCGTCGGGGCTCGACGCGGACGCCGGTGTTGCGCTGGGCGTGGCGGTGAAAGCGCGGGTGACCGCCACGTTCGCATATCCCAAGCTAGGCCTCCTCACCCCCAACGGCGCGAACCTGGCTGGCCGGTTGCACGTCGTCGACATCGGCGTCCCCCCCTCGCTCGTCGTGCACGTCGGCGAGTCCGCGCGGCTGCTCGAGGCATCGGACCTCGCAGCGTGGACCGAACGCCGAGCGCCGAGCGCGCACAAGACGTCGGCCGGCCACGTCGTCGTCGTCGCCGGGTCGAGAGGCAAGATCGGAGCGCCGCAGCTCGTCGCGCGCGGTGCCATGCGGGGCGGCGCGGGCCTCGCGACGATCGCCACGTGGGCCGACGCCGCAACCGCCATCGAGTCCCACGTGCTCGAAGCGATGACCGCGCGCATCGACGCGGCGAGCCTGAGCGCCAGCCTGGACGCCATCCTGACCGGCAAGGACGCCGTCGCGATCGGGCCGGGGCTCGGACTGGACGATGGGGCGCGCGCGGTGGTCGAACACGTGCTCTCGTCGTACGCGGGCCCCATGGTGATCGACGCCGACGCGCTGACTTTGTTCGCCGGTCGCCCCGGCGCGCTGGCCGCGGGCAAGAACGCGATCCTCACACCGCATCCCGGCGAGCTGGCGCGCCTTCTCGGCAAGACGGCCTCGGCGATCGAGGCAGACCGGTTCGGCGCCGTGCGCGATGCGGTCGGGATCACCAAGGCAGTCGTCGTGCTCAAGGGGGCGCACACGATCGTGGCGTCGCCGGACGGCCGCGTGGCCGTGTCGCCCGTCGCTTGCCCCGCGCTCGCCACCGCGGGATCCGGGGACGTGCTGGGGGGCGTCATCGCCGCGATGGCGTGCGGCCTGCCACCGTTCGAGGCCGCGTGTGCGGGCGTGCTGGCGCACGGGCTCGCCGGCGAAGCGTGGTCGCGAGCGCATGGCGGGGCAGACCGGGGGATGCTGGCCTCGGAGATCGCCGACATGCTCCCGTCGCTGCCGTCCGAGGCTCGCGGCTGAGCGTCCTCCGGGGGACACGGCCCTTGGATTCGGAGACACGCGGAACCCGAAGTCCGCGCGGGCTTTGCGGCCTTTCGGTGTCCAGGGAGCGTGGCACCTCGCTTGCGAGGTAGTCGCCCCCATGCACCCCACCGGCCCAAACGCGTTGACGTCCGGCCTCGTCGCGCTCGTGCCCGAGCTGCGCGCGCGCGCCATCCGCCTTTGCCGAGACCGCGCGATCGCCGACGACATCGTCCAGGACGCGATCGAGCGCGCGCTGCGGTTCAGTCATCAGTACGAGACGGGAACGAACTTGCGCGCCTGGGCCCTTCAGATCCTGTTCACGGTGTTCGTCACGGGCTGGCGCCGCCGGCGCCGGGATCGCAAGGCCCTCGAGAATCTCGCGAACGACCCTTGCGCGTGGATCATACCGAGCGCGGGAGCCCCTCCGGACGCCGGCGAGCGCGCCCTCACGCCATCGACGCGTCGAAAGCTCGAGGCGCTGCCGGAAGGGTTCCGCGCGGTCGTCGTCCGGGTCGACCTCGAGCAGCGATCGTACCGCGACGTGGCGCGCGAGCTCGGCGTTCCCGTGGGAACCGTGATGAGCCGGTTGCACCGGGGCCGAAAGCTGCTCGCCGCCCAAATGGCAGCGTAAGGAAGCCAGCCCGGATTTCTCGCGAAGACAGGACGAT
This sequence comes from uncultured Polyangiaceae bacterium, assembly GCA_964531095.1. Taxonomy (GTDB): domain Bacteria; phylum Myxococcota_A; class Polyangia; order Polyangiales; family Polyangiaceae; genus Palsa-1150. The sequence continues at coordinate 110,404 of CAZHED010000009.1, forward strand.
GCGGTGAGAAATCCGGCTACCGGCGCGCCGTCCAGGGAACGTCCGGAATGCCCGCGATGACGTTCGCCTGCCGCGCCAGAGCGAAGAGCAGGTCGCTCAGCCGGTTCAGGTAAACGATCAGCTCCGGCCGCGGGGGCTCATCGACCGCGAGCACGGCGCGCTCGGCACGCCGGCACACGGTACGCGCGACGTGGAGAGCCGCGGCCTGCGGCGACCCCCCGGGAAGGACGAAGCTCCGCAGAGGGGGACATGCCCCGTCGGCGGCGTCGATCGCGCGTTCGATCCGTTCGATGTCGGCGGCGCCGACGAGCGCCGTGGCCAGCTTGCTTTCGCGCCCGGGAACGCACGCGAGCTCGGCGCCCACGGTAAAGAGATCGTCTTGCACGCGCGCGAGTACTTCGTCCATCGCGCCGTCGAGGCGCGTCGCGCGGGCGACCCCGATGGCCGCGTTCGTCTCGTCGACCGACCCGTAGGCAGCGACGCGCACGCTCGCCTTGGAAACGCGGCCCCCGCCGAAGAGCCCCGTCGTGCCGTCGTCGCCGGTCTTCGTATAGAGCTTCATGCTGGCGCCATACCCGCGCGACCGCGACCGCGCAATGCCGGCCGGCGTGTCTCACCGCCCGCCGGCCTTTGCAGCGGATGAAGGGTTCGTCGAGCCGCTCGCTTCCCGCGACGCTTTTTCCCGCAACCTCGGCGGCGGGGCAGCCGAATGGGGGACAGAACGAGGCAAGAGCCATGAAGAAGCCGACGACGACCCTTCAAGACGTGCAGCGAATCATGGAAGACCAGGACCGCGATCTCGAGGCCGCGTATCGGACGCTGGTCGAAGAGTCCGGCGGTCGTGGGATCGCGCTTCCAGCCCGGGCGCTCGAGCGCCTTCGCGACGCGTGCAGCCCGGCGCAGCCCGTGCCCGGCGCGGCCGCAGAGCTTTCGACCGGTATCCGCTGCTAGCGGGCATAGCCAACCAGAAAGGACCACGACCATGAGCAATACGTATGGAGTCAATGGCAGCGCCCCTCTGAGCTATCCGACCGGCTACGACACCGGCATGACGACCCTCTCGGCCGACTCGCTGCTCGCGTACTGCCAGCTGCAGCTCGGCGATCTGGACGGCCAGATCAACGACCAGATGACTCAGCAGAAGACGGCGCTTCGCGAGCGCGAGGCGGTGGAGAGCGCGCAGAACGTGCTCGGTGGGTACGGCACGGCGGGACCCCAGGACCCGGACAGCATGCAGAAGTGCGTGGACGCCCTCGACAACGCAATGGCGCAGCTTCCGACCGCCGATCCGGTGCGAGCCCAGCTCGACGCGTTCAAGACGAAGATGATCGGCGACTACGACTACCAGGCAGCGCAGCAGCTCAGCGGACCCGAGCAGACACAGCTCGCCCAGGCCCAGACCGCCGCGTCGGCCCCGATCGGATATGTGAACCAGGGTCCCCCGGGGCAGGCGGCCGTCGCCGACACGTCGAGCCAGGTCACCGCGACGAATACCGTCAACCTCCTCGAAACGAAGCAAAACGGCACATTCACCAAGCCCAACCCGGACCAGAAGCAGTGGGAAGGAACGACCCAAGCGCTCTCCACGATCAGCGACGACATCAAGAGCAACGCGGAGATCCAGCTCCTGCAGCTGCAAGACCTCGTCTCGCAGCGCCAGCAAGCGATCCAGCTCTGCTCGGGAATGATGTCGAAGACCGATCAGACGCTCGAAGATCAAGCCAAGGCCATCGGGCATTGACCGGAGCACGCCATGGACCTCGCACAGTTCACGGCGGCGGTTCGCGGTCACCGCCCCCTACCGTCGCGCCCCGCCACCATCGAAGCCATCTACGCCACCGCCCACTGGCTGCTCGCCCGCGAGCGAGCCGCCGACGCCGCCAAAGTGTTTCGCGTCATGCTCCGGGTCGCCCCCCGCGACGAGCGCGCGTGGCTGGGGCTGGGCGAGTGCCACGAGCGGATCGACCAGCTCCGCATCGCTGCGGAGCTTTACGGAGCCGGGAGCGTCATCGCCGGCGGCGAGCGGTCGCTATCGGTGCGATGCCTGCTCGCGCGGGCGCGAGTGCTGGCCAAACTGGCGCGCGGCGATGACATCGAGCGGATCCTCGACGCGGCGGAGAACGCCGCCGCCGCACAAGACGATGAAGCGCTGATCGCCCTGGTGGCGAGCGAGCGCCGGAGGCTTTCATGAGCGACGTGACCGCGGTTTCGCCCGCGAGTGCGGCGACGCCCGCGCAGGCCGGCACCGCGCCGCAATCGCCGAGCGGCGAGCGCACGACCCTCCTGCCTGACCCCGCGGCGGGCGCCCTCGACGGCACCGACCCGCTCTCGATGCTCTACCTCTTCGAGTCCAAGGATCGGCAGCTGGGGGTCGCGTCGGCGACCAGGCAAATCACCGCGCTGCAGAACGAGAGACACCAAGCGGTCCAGAGAGAACAGCAGGCGATCGCGAAGGCGATCGACGCCCAGAACCACCGCTCGTTCTGGGATGACCTCGGAAGCGTCTGCTCCGAAGTCGCGAAGGTCGCGGTGGTCGTCGCATCCGTGGCCGCGGCTGTCGCGACGCTTGGGGCGGCGACGCCGATCGCGGCGCTCGCAGTCGCCGGGGCGGTCCTATCGACAGCGAGCTTCGTCGATGGAGAGTGCCACGTGCTGCACTCGCTCGGCATGGACGACGCGACCGCGGGATGGATCGACACGGGCCTGGCGGTCGGAGGCGGCCTGCTGGCGTGCGGTGCCGGCATGGCCGCAGGAGCGAAGGCGGCGACGAGCACGCTGTCGGCGATCAGCCGGGCCGGCAATGTGGTGGCGGGGTTGGGCGGCATCGGGAGCGGCGCAGCGGCCATTGCGGCGGGGAAAGCCCAGGCGCAGGGGGATCAGGCGGCCGCGGATCAAGTCGCGGCGCAGGCGCAGTCGGACCACGCTTCCCGCCTCATGCAGGTCGTCGTCGACGACGTGCAGACCGCCGACGAACAGGCGCAGCGGGTGCTGGGGACCATCGCGAACACGAAGACGATTCAGGATCAAACGGCGGTGAGCGCCGCCACGGCGGTTCGAGGGTGATGCCATGAACGTGACAATCACGACGACGCGCGAGACGCAGAGGACTTCCACGGTCGATGCCACGGTCCCGACTCCGCAGGACGGGAGCGACACCGGTCCGGCGGGCCTTCTGCCGGAGCCGGACGCGTGCGGGCTCTGCGACGGGTCCATGGCCGAGCTCTCGATGCTCCTCACGCGGGCCGACGAGCAAGACCGCGTCGCCTCACGCCGGATCGAGATGACCGCCGACCAGGCCGCGACCCGCGAAGAAAACGACCGGGTGGCGCAGCTCCAGGCGAAGGCCGGCGACGACGAGAGCCAGGCGCTCGCGAGCGGAATCGCGGGTATCGCCGGCGGCGCGCTCGCGGTCGTCGGAAGCTTCGTCAGCAGTCCCGCCGCTTCGAACCCCCCGGGCGCCTCCGACGCGGCGCATCCGACGGACTGGCATCAGGTATTGGGGGGCCTGTCCGGAGTCGCCCCTTCGGTAGGAGGCCTCATCGCCAGCCAATACAAAGCCGCGTCCGACCGCGCGGACGCCGACGGGGCGCGGTCCGAGGCCCAGGCGCAGGCGGATCTCCGTCGTTACAACCAGGCGCACGAAGACACGCAGGCGACGAATCAATCGATGCAGAAGGTCGAGCAGTTCCTCGATCAAGTCCAGCAAACCGAGAACGCGACGCGCCTCACGGCGGCCACGTTCCGCGCGTGACGAGAAGAGCCATGCGCTTCGGATCCACAGCTCTCGCGGTCGTCGCGCTCTCGGGGATCGGCGCGTGCGCCCAACCGGCGCGTCTGCCGGCCAAAGCGATCGACCTCAATCGGGACGGCGCGGTCGCGATCGCCGAGGGTGACCTCGAGAAGGCCGAGGCGCGCATCGCCCTCGCCCTCGAATACAACCCCCGCTTCACCGAGGCGTGGGTCAACCTCGGCACCGTCGAGATGAGCCGCGGAAACTTCGAGCGCGCGCACCACGACTTCGTCAAAGCGCGCGATCTCAATCCCGACTTGCCCGCTCCCCATCACGCGCTCGGCCTGCTGGCGGACCGCGAAGGGCAGATCGTCGACGCCGAGAGGTACTACCGCGCGGCGCTCAAAGTGGACCCCGGCTTCGCGCCCGCGCGCATCAACCTGGCGAGGCGGCTCTTCGAGCAGGGCGCCCTTGAAGAGGCGCGCGAGCAGTTCTTGCGGACGACGCAAGTCGCGCCGGAGTTCGTCGAAGGGTGGACGGGGCTCGGCGAGACGTTGCTGCGCCTGGAGCGCGCGGGCGAAGCCCAAGAAGTGATCGCGCATGCGCGCGCGCGCTTCGGCGCGAACCCGGGCGTCGACCTCCTTGAGGCGCGCTTGCTTCTGCGCAGAGGCGCGTTCGCCGAGGCCGAAGAGCGCCTATCCCCGCTGGCGCGGACGGGCGATCGCCCCGGATCGTCCGTAGCGCTCTCGTGGCTCGCGATCGCTCTCATCGGAGAAGGGGATGTCAACGGAGCCATCGACGCCGCACGCCGCGCCATCGCGATTGACCCCGACGACCGCGTGGCCCGCTACGCGCTGGAGACCGCGCGTCGCACACATTGAGCTTTCGCCAACGTCGAACGTGAAGAGAGGAAGACCATGGACACCAGGATTGCCAATGCCGCGCACCCCGATCTCGTGATGATCGAGAGCGTGCCTCGACCGACCCCCACTCCGACGCGCGTCAGCTTCAGCCAAGTACTGGCGGCAGGCGTCAGCAGCATCGTCCAAGGGGCGGAGCTCGCCGCAAGCAAGCTGCCCGGATCGCCCATCACCACCGCGGCGATTCGCGGTGGCATGACGGCGATGTCCGCTCCCGTCAGCGCCGTGGGGGGTGTGGCCGTGAATACGACTGCCGAAGGCCCGGGCGGCGCCGCGTCGGCAGGGGTAGGTATCGGCGCCTCCGCGATTGGCGTCGCTGGCGCTGGCGCCGACCCCTCGGGATCGATCGACGCTTCCCTGCAGCAATCGGCCCAGATGAATCTCTACTACCTGCAGGTTCAGCAGGAGGTCGACGCGCAGAACCGATCGTTCACGGCGCTATCGAACGTGCTCAAGACCGAGCACGACAGCGCCAAGAGCGCCATCGGCAACATCCACTCCTGACCCGACCCGCCGACAGACACCATGCGAGTCTCCGCGAACGACCCGACCCTGCGTGCGCCTGCGTCGACCGAGGCCGCGGCCGTGCTCCCACCCCCCTCCGCCCGCGAAGCGGCATCGCCTTCGTTCGCTCAGGTCTTGCGCGGTCTGGGTCGCGAGATCGACAGCGGCGAGACGGCGATGCGATCCGCCGTCGCATCGATGCGCGCGGGCGGCGATTTCAGCCCATCGCAGCTCATCGCGCTGCAATCCGGCGTGTACCGGTACAGCGAGGCCATCGACTTGGCCTCGCGCCTCGTCGACCGCGCGACGAGCGGAGTGAAGACCGTCGTCCAAGGCGGTGGGCAATGACCGCCGTGATTGTCCCGGCGGTTGCGGGCGTGCCGTCGTCGAGTGCGCCGCAAGGCACTCGCCTTCCGGTGTGCTCGCCCGCGCCACGCGTCGCGTTTCGGGCGGTCCTTTTTCGGGACGCCCACCCGGCGCGCTCGTCGGCCGAGCTGCCGAAGCCGGTTCCGCAATCACCACCCGGTGAGCGGCAGGCGCCTCGCGCAGGGTATAGGCCTTCGTTGCCCGGCGCCGGGCACGAGGAAACGGCCCCTCTCGCTTCGCCTCGGCATCGTCGAAATTTCGACGAAGACGACCTGCTCGATCCGATGCGACGCCACCGGGCGACGTTCGGGCCGCCCGACTCGCTCTCGGCCCCGTCATCCCTCGCCATGGCCGAGCCTCTCGGCGGGGCCACCCCCGCCGGCTCCCTCGCGTCACGCGTGGGCGCCGTGTCTTCTCTCGAAGATCTGGTCCCGTCGCTGGTGCGCCGAATCGCATGGTCGGGCGACCGCCAGCGCGGAACGGTGAGGCTCGAGCTGGGTGCGGGCGAGCTGGCGGGCGGAACACTGCTCGTGCAGGCCGAAGACGGCCACGTGCGCGTTCATCTGGACGTGCCGCCCGGCGTGGACGCCGCACGATGGCGGCAGCGTATCTCCGACCGCCTCGCATCCCGCGGCATCCCGACCGATTCGGTGGAGGTCACGTGAAGCGGGCCGTCGCCCTGCGCTACGGCGAGGCCGACGAGGCGCCCGTCGTCGTGTCGTCCGGCGAAGGCGATCTCGCCGTTCGTATCGAGCGATCGGCGCGAGCCCACAGCGTGCCCGTCGTCCACGACGTGCCTCTCGCCGACGCCCTCGCCGAGCTCCAAGTCGGCGAGCCGATCCCCGAAGCGCTCTACGAGGCCGTCGCTGCAATCCTGCGCGAGCTCGCCGCCGGCGACTGACGGGTGCCCCAAGTCCGATCCGGCCACGGTCAACCGGGCCGATCCTGCTGGAAGCCGGACGTCGGTTTTGCGCAACCGGTTGACGGGGAGAGCCGATGGGCTTTCAACCATGGACCGTTCGAAGCCAACCGCCCGACCGATTGCGTGTTCCGGACTCGTCCTCGCGCTCGCGACCGCGGCGGCGCAGGCGTCCGCGGACGACCCACCGACGTTCGCGGACCGCGCCGACGAGACCGGCCGCGACGTGGACCGGGGGCTCGCCCTTTTTCTCAACCCGCTCGACATGGCGGTGGGCCTTTACGGCGGGGAGCTTGATCTCGTCCTCGGGCGCTACGCCGTCGTCGCCTTCGAGGGTGCCGTGTACCGGCGCGGCGATGCGATGGGGGAAGCGATCGGCGCCGGGTTCATCGTGTACCCCCTCGGCGGCGCGCTGCACGGCCTCTACGTCCAGCCGCGCATGGCCTACGCGCATCCGTGGACGATGGCCCAGCTCGACTGGAGCGCCGACGTGGTCGGGCTCGGCGGGACGGCTGGCTGGCAGTGGACGTGGGACTATGGCTTTTCGGTGCGCGTCGGCGCCGGTGCCATGTACTTCTTCGGCGGCTCGCAGGCGGACGCGTCGAGCTCCTCGTTGGGCGTCGGGCCCCAGATCGCTCTCGACGGCTCGCTCGGATGGGCGTTCTAAGCGGGTACGCCCCGTGCTTGAGCTGGAGAGCGTGCCGATGCTCGCTTCACCGGTTTGCAGGGCGTGCTTGCTCGTGAGCGCGTGCGGCGGATCGATCCCGGAGCCGGCGATCGCGCCGCAGCCGGACGCTGCGTTCGTCGAAGTTCCCTATCCGCCCCCGGCCGCGCGCGTCGAGACGATGCCCGCGCGGCCGGCGGGCGACACGTCGTGGGTGGACGGGCAGTGGTCATGGGAGGGCGAGCACTGGACCTGGTTGGCGGGGGCGTGGGTCATCCCACCGGCGGGCGGGCGGTTCGCTCCCTGGGCGCTCCGGCTCGGGCCGGACGGTCACCTCACGTTTGCGGCTGCTTCCTGGCGGGATGCCGAGGGCCGCGCGCTGCCGCCGCCGCGCGTGGTCGCGCCCGCGATCACCGAGGGGTATGGCTCCGCGCTCCCGGTCCGATGTCGATGACACGCGACGCGGTCATCGTCGTCGTGCTCGTCGCCGCTTTTGCGACGCTGACCACGGCGCATACGACGATCGCGCTCGGCCTGGCCCGAAGGCCGCCTCGCTGGCGCGCTTGGGTCGCATTCTTCGCGGTGCCGCTCGCCCCGTGGTGGGGGTGGCGTGAGCGTATGCGCGTGCGTGGCCTGCTGTGGATCGTGGCCGCCATCGTGTACGGGGTCGCGCTGCGGTTCGCTTCGACGTAGGTCGAGGCGGCCCGCTCTTGCGCCTTGAATCCGTGGCGAACGCGCACCTGCCCGGGCGCCCCCCTCAGTGCGAGCGCGTCGTACCGCATCTATAGTCACCGCGTGCGGCGCGAGAAGGTGCTCTGGCTCATCATCGCGTACAAGCTCGGCAAAGGGGGGCTCTGGCTCGTGTTCGCCGCGATGATCGTCATCGCGATCCGTTTCGGACTCGAAGACCGGCTGCTCGGGCTCGCTGCGGAGCTCCGGCATCACTCGAGGGCGTGGAGCCTCGAGCTCGCGAGACTCGTCGTTCGAGCGGCGACGCGACGCGGGCTCTGGACGATCACCGTGGCGCTCGTCGCCGACGGTTCGTTCAGCCTCGTCGAGGGATGGGCGCTCCTTCACGGCCACTGGTGGGGGCCATGGCTCGTCGTCGTCGGGACCGGATCGCTGCTGCCGTTCGAGTTCGTCGCGCTCGCGCACAAGCCGCATCCCGTGCGGGCGGCGCTGCTCGTCCTCAACGTCGTCATCGTGGCCTATCTCGCGCGAAAGGCGCTGCGCGAAGGCGCCGGTCGGCGAGAGCCTCCCGGGGCAACGTGAGGAGGAGTGTGCGGTGCGCCGCGCATGGACGGCGTCGTGTGACCCGCCTTCGAAACGAGTGTCTCCGGGGATCACCAGCGACGGACAATCGCGGTAGACTCAGGGTTCGATTGGCAAGGGGTGTCGGCCGACGATGCGAATGCTGAGGATGGCTGCTGCGCTCGCGATGACTGGCCTTGCCGGCCAGACGGCGCTCGCACAAGGACGACCCGCAGGAGCGCCGGCGACCAAGACACATGCGCCCGCGCGCTCCGCACCGAAGAAGATGCCTGTCGCCCCGGAAGGGGCCGCGTCCAGCGCGGCGGTACCGCCGGCAGCGGTCGCTCTGCAGAGCGGCGGCCCCGCGAGCGACGCAGGCGTGGTCGAGGCGAGAACGCTCGACGGCGGCACCCACGTCTTCAAGTTCAGTGAGCTCGACATCGAGGGACGCCTCAAGAGCCCGCAGCTCGTGTACTTCCTTCGCCGCGTGCGCGCGGAGTTCGCTGCCGATGACCTGGGACATCGGAGTTTTCTGCGCGAAATGTCCGAGACCCGAAAGGAAGCGAGCTTCTGATGAGCGCCGTCGCTGCCCCCTCCCCGCCCGTGCTCCGCGTCGCTGCGGCGTGGGGTACGACGATCGTCGGAGTTCGACTTCTCGAACGGGGGCTCGACTGCGTGTTGGGCGAGGTTGCCGGCGCGCTCGCCCCGATGCCCGATGGGCTCACCGCTTCGCCCACGCCGCTGCGCGCCGTCGGCGGCGGCTGGGAGCTCGATCCGCGCGGCGCGATCAGCGGCAAGCTCCTTCTGCGAGGGCGCGAAGAGAACGTGCAGGGGCTCGCCCAAGGTGGCGCCCCCATTCCGGTGCTGCCCGGCGACCACGGGCTGATCCAGTACGGTCTCTTCTCGATCTTCTTCCAGTACACGAGCGCGGCCGAACCGATGCGGGGGCGCTTGCCCCTCGACCTGCTCTCCATTCTGGCGCTCTTCTCGAGCCTCGTTTTTCACCTCGGGATCATCGGCCTTCTCATCATCAACTGGACGCCGCCCGAATACCACTTGCCGCCGGAGCTCGTGCCGGACTTCGCCAGCCAGTTCCATCTGAGCCGCGCCCTCGCCGAGTGGCAACCGGCGCCCACGCCAGGGAAGGACGACAAGGGCGGGGGGCAAAACGCGAAAGATCTGGGCGCGAAAGATACGAAGAAACAAGGCGGCGGCCAGAAGATCGCCGGCACCGAAGGCAAGGCGGGATTGAACGGCAAAGAGGGCCACACCGAGCTTCCGGGCGAGATCAAGCCGACCACGACGTACGGCGGCTTGAGCGAGGCCTTGGCCGACACCGGGACGGACATCAGGAAGACGCTGAGCGAGATCCGGACCGTCGCCGACGCGCTGGGCGGCCTCAACTCCAGCAACGTGGTCCTCGGCAGCGGTCCGGGAACGGGGCTTCGAGGGGCGGGCTCGGGCGGCGGCGGAGTCGGGGCCGGCGTGATGTTCGGATCCGGCACGATGAACACCGGCTGGGGTCCGGGGATGGGAGGCGGGTTCGGTGCGGGCTCGGGCACCGGGGGAGGACGTGGGGGCGGCTTCGGCGGCGGCAACGGATCAGGCATCGGCGGGGGAAGCGGCCCGGGCGAACACGGGATTCAGGCGGCCGGCGGCGGAGGAGCGGCGCACGGCGGGCTAAGTCCCGAGCAGATCCGTCGCGTCGTCATGGCGCACCAGGGGGCGCTCCGGGCATGCCATGAGATCGAGGCCCAGAAGGATCCGACGCTCCGGGGAGGCGTGACGGCGGCGTGGACGATCGATCCAAGCGGCGCCGTGACCAGCGCGAGCCTCGCCGGCACAACGCTCCACAACGCGCGCGTCGAAGGATGTGTCCTGCGGCAGGTCCGCACCTGGCACTTTCCGTCGAGCGACGGCGTTACCCAAGCGACCTTCCCGTTCGTGTTCGGGATCGGTCGATGAACGGGAACGCGGACGCGCGCTTGTCCGCCTGAGCTGGCCGCCGTGTTCGCGCTCCAAGCCGCTCTCGAGCAAGGTCGCTTTCGCGGGCCGCTCGCTCGCACGTGCGCCGCGGCCTGGGCGTGCATCGCCGAACGCACCGTCGTTCGTCCCCTCCATCTCCCGCAGGGCACACGAGTGATCGCCGTCGGCGGCGCCACGCTGGGCGGCTCGGGAAGAACCCCGCTCGCCATCGCTTGCGCCACCGAGCTCGCCGCGTGCGGCGCGCGCGTGGCGTTCGTCGGCCACGCCTACCGCGCCAAGCCCGGGCGGGCGCGCGTCGTCTCCGTCGGCGATGCGCTTCACGAGGTGGGCGACGAAGCGCTGGTCGCCGCTCACGCGCTGGCCCTCGCCAGAGTACCCGTGGTCGTTGCGCCCAAGCGGGCCGACGCGGTGGCGCTCGCCGCGCGAGAAGCGGACACCCTCGTGCTCGACGGCGTCGCGCAGACATCACCGGTGCGCGCGACGCTTGCGCTGCTGGCGGTCGACGGCGTGGAGCCGTGGGGGCGAGCCGGCTCGGTTGCCCCCTGCGGCGACTTGCGCGCCCCGAAGGCCGCGCTCCTCCGCGCTTGCGACGCGGTCGTCCCCATCCGCGACGGCGCCGCTGGGGTCGACAGCGCGCCGGAGCGCGCTCTCGGAGCGTGGGACTGCACGACGGCGTCATCGGGCGCTCGGGTCGGAGGTGCCCTTCACACGTGGGACGACCTCTGCCGGCTGCGGCTCGGTCTTCTTTGCGCTATGGCGCGCCCCGAGCGCGTGGTCCGGTCACTCGAAGGGCGCGGAGTCGTGCTCCGTGCCGTCGTCCGCGCCCGTGACCACGGCCCCTTGTCCCCCGGCGTCCTCGCTCGCGCCGCGCTCGCCGGGCGAGAACAGCGAATCGACCTCTGGCTCGCGACCCGAAAGTGCCTGCTCCACTTCGCGCGTGCCTCTGTCGATGTGGGCAATGTCCTCCAAGCCCCCCTCGGGGCGATCGAGCACGCGCTCGTGCTCTCGATGGGTCTCGGGCAGCGACTGCGCTTCCTCGCCGTGCCTTGACCGGCGGTGTCGCGGGCAATAACCTCGAAGTATCATTCAGAAAGTGCGACTGTCGGCCTCGCACCCTTCGAGGTGCCGCCGGTCGATGATGAGGCCAGGCGCGTGAGCGAGTCCGAGGAGAAAACTCGAGTCACAGCTGTCGTGGAGAAACCCCTTAGCGGGCCGGACGGGGCCCCGAAGGGCAACGACTGTTTGGTCGTTATCTACACGAAGGAACCGACCCTGCTCGGGCGTCGCTTCGTGCTCGAAGCGAGCCCCGTTCGAATCGGGCGCGGAGTCGAAAATCACGTCGTCCTCGAAGGCGACAGCGTGTCGCGACGGCACGCGCACTTCGAACAGCGGAGCGGCGCGTGGTGGTGCGTCGACGACGGATCGACGAATGGCTCGTACGTCAACGACGAACAGATCATGCGCGAAGCGCGCATGAGCAACGGAGATCGCATCAAGATCGGGCCTACGATCTTCAAGTTCTTGAGCGGGCAGGACGTCGAGGCGCAGTACCACGAAGAGATTTATCGCATGACCATCATCGATGGTCTGACGCAGGTGCACGTCAAACGGTATCTCCTCGAGTCGCTCGACAAGGAGCTCATGCGCGCGAGGCGTCATGTGCGCGACCTCAGCTTCCTCATGCTCGATATCGATCACTTCAAGAACATCAACGACCGCCACGGGCACCTGGCGGGCGACTACGTGCTGAAGGAAGTGGCGCGGCTCATCGCCCAGCGAATCCGCCGCGACGAAGTGCTGGCTCGCTACGGCGGTGAGGAGTTCGCCATCATCTTGCCGGAGACCACGGGCGAGGGCGGACGGAAGCTCGCGGAAGGGCTACGCGAGAAGATCGAAGAGAGCCGCTTCATCTTCCAGAACGAAGTCATCCGCGTGACCATCTCCATCGGCGTGGCGATGCTCCTCGACAACGATCGGTCGAGCCTCGACCTCATCAAACGCGCCGACGAGAAGCTCTACGAAGCGAAGCGAGCGGGCCGAAACCGCGTCGTCGACTAGAAAGCCGGCTAGAAGGCCGGCGTCTTTCGGGCGATCCCTTCGCGATCCCGCCGGCGGGGGTCGTCGCCGTACGGGAGTACGGCTCCTCGCCCCGCCGGCGGCCTCGCTCGGGCTCGACCGAAAGACGCCGACCTTCTTCCTCATGCTTGCCGAGGGGACCTGAATGGCGATTCAGCGCGCTCAGGGCGCTTCGGCCCGGGCTCCAGAGAGAACATGACGCGGTCACGAGGATTCAGGACGCGATTTGGGGCCTACAAGACGCGACCATGAGCTCTCGAATTGCGATTCGGAGCGGACGAGACGCTCCCCAGAGCCTCCGACGTGTGGTCCATGCGGGACAAGATGCACGCTCGCGCCTGCGGGCCGCGACCGAGAGAAACGGGGACGCGGCCCCGAGCTTCCGGATCTCGCTCTGTGGGGGATGGGAGGCGCCAACGAGCCTCCGACCGGCGATTCAGATGGCACGAAGCGCGGTCGTGAGCGTCGAAGCTGCGATTCAGAGCCTCTGGATCGCGATCCAGAGCGGATGGGACTCGATCTTGAGCTTCTCGATCGCGATTGATGGCGAATCGGATGGGGCCACGAGCTTCGTGATCGCGATCCAGAGCGGATGAATCGAGGTCGGGAGCCTCTCAATCGCGATCCAAAGCGGATGGATCGAGGTCTTGAGCCTCTCAATCGCGACCCAGAGCGGATGGATCGAGGTCTTGAGCCTCCCAATCGCGATCCAGAGCGGATGGATCGAGGTCTTGAGCCTCCCAATCGCGATCCAGAGCGGATGGATCGAGGTCTTGAGCCTCCCAATCGCGATCCAGAGCGGATGGATCGAGGTCTTGAGCCTCTCCACCGCGATACGGAGCGAATGGATCGAGGTCTTGAGCTTCTCAATCGGGATCGGGAGCGAACGGGCGAGGTCTCGAGCTTCTCGATGGTGAAGTCGACGTCCTTCCAAGAAATCGACACCCCCGTGTCGATTTCTGCGCCTCCCGCGCGGAATCCGCGGTCGGCGCGAGACTGTCTCTACGAGGGGCGCGAAAACGGCGCGCTGACCCCCCCCCGGCACTTCGGCTCCGGGGGGGATCGCCGCGACGCGGTCGCTCCACCCCTCGGAAAGGAGAGATAGGTATATGTCTAATACCAACAAGTCGACAACCAAGGCGGCTGCCTTGGCGCACGTGCAAGCGCTCATCGCTGGCACGACGCAGCACTTCCCGAACGGGTCGTTCACGATCGGGAACGCCACGTACACGTCGGCTTCGCTCGTCCAAGTCTTCCAGGGCCTGGCCAACGCGATGCTGGCGCGCAACACGGCGGAAGCGGGCGCCAAGGACGCGTTGGCGGCGGTGCAGGCGGCAGAGGCGCAGGTGGACCCGATCCTTCGGGCCTACACGCGTCTCGTTTTTGCCGCCTTCGCCAACGCCACGCAGACGCTCGCGGACTTCGGCCTCACGCCTCCCAAGGCGCGAACGCCGTTGACCAGCGAGCAGCTGGCCGCCCGGGCGGCGAAGGCCAAGGCCACGCGCATCGCGCGTGGGACGGCGAGCAAGAAGAAGAAGCTCGCCGTCAAAGGCGACGTGACCGGAGTCACCGTGACTCCCGTTCGCGCGCCGACCGCGGCCCCGCCGGTGGCTCCGGTTCCCCGGTGACACCGGCTTCGCCGGCCACACAGCCGGTGCCGACCACTTCGAGCGCGCCCGCAGCAACCCCCGCGGGCACCACCTCGATGGCGTCGTCACCTCGTAGGCGCGACAGCGCCTGACCCAGGGACAGGGAAGCGCCGCCCGAACGGCACGGGGGGCGGCGCTTCCCTGCGCCCGCCTTTTCGTTCTACACACGCACCACCAACGCCTGGAGGGACGATTGGACATCTTCAAGCCGACGACCGCTTTCCTCGGGACGATGTACGTCGGGGCCGATCGGCTCGGGCGGCCGCTGACCGACCCGGAGAAGAAGGAGCTAGCGTCGCTCCTGCGCAGACACGACTTCGTCGGCGCGAGCCTCGTATCGCTCCGGTTCGCGTTCACTCTGAGGCGCAGCAAGACGGCCGCGCAGGATCTGCAAGGTCGCGCCAAACTGCGCCTGATCCGCGTGGGGTGGGACCCGAGCGAGGTCCCGCTGGTCAAGCGCTTGTGCCGGTTGGTGTGGAGCGAGCACAAGAACGAGACGCGCGAGACGGCCGCGGCCCGCAAGACCGAGGAGGTCTTCCTCCGTGAACAGGCCATCCACAATGGCAACACCGCAGCTTCCGCCGAGGACCTGGCCACGCGCCTCGAAGCAGAGCGTCAGGAGGAAGAGCATGCGGCGAAACGCATCGCTTCGCTGCGCGCCGCCTTCGTCGAGGCGGACGACGCGATCAACGTGCTCTGGCTCGACTACCGGCTCGCCGGGGTCGCCGAGCCGAGCGAGATGGCCCGCTTGAGCGGGCACGATGTCGGCGCGTTCTACCGCGCCGCCGACAGGCGGAAGAGGTGCACGGCGCGGTTGCTCGACGCCGAAAGAGGCGCACACTCCAAGGAGAAAAAGTGATGTCCGAGCGCAAGCATGCCGACCTGTGGGAAGAGCTCGTCGACGAAGCCGGCGAGGACGAGATCGATCGCGCCGCGAGCGTGAGCGTCGCACAGGCGGAGGCCGAGCTGAAGGCGGCCGGCTTCGACGTCGCGGCCGAGCGCGCGAAGGCGAGCGCCTGGCTCGACGCGCTGCAAAGCGGAGCGCCCGAGGAGGTGACGAAGGCGACGAAGGCGAAGGCCGCGGCGAACGCGCAAGAGGCGACGAAGGCAAAGCCGCCGACGTCGCGCGCCGCAGAGGAAAAGCGACGCACGCGCGCGCGCCCCCCGGTCGCGTGGCTGGCGGCGGCGGCGACGGTCGGCGTCGCGGTCGGCGCCGCGCTGGACGCGGGGCTTCGCGTACCGGAGCTCGTGGGCCGCCCTGCGCCTCCCTCGGCGGCCGCTCTCTCGGCCGCGGCCGACCTGCGCCGGCAGGCCGCCGACGCGTGCGACACGAAGCAGTGGAACGTGTGCCTCGCGGACCTCGACGAGGCACGCGCCGCCGATCCCGCCGGAGACGACACGCCCGCAGTGAAGACCCTGCGTGACAAGGCCCTCGCAGAGATCCTGAGGAAGCCGGCGGCGCCGCCCCATTGAAGGCGCGCTCTTGCTCAGCCAGGCGGAGACGGGTGCCGCGGGTGCGGTCACCCGGGCGCTCGGAGGTGCGCTACCATCCGCCCACCAGACAGACCCCCGATGCGACCTGACGACTTTTCGCCTGGACTCGCGCAGGGGCGAGCGCTGCCGGGGCAAGCGCTCCCCGACGTGCGGCTGCGACCGCCGGGGCCTCGATCGCGCGAGCTCGCGGCCAGGCTGGCCGCGGTGGAGTCTCCCGCGGTGCGCGCCCGTAGAGAGGCTCGCGCCAAAGAGAGCGCGAGCGACCAGGCGCCCATTGTCTACGCGCGAGCCGAAGGCGCGAACGTCATCGATGTGGATGGGAATCGATACGTCGACCTGGCCGCGGGGTTCGGTGCGCTGCTCCTCGGTCACTTGCCCGCGCGCGTCGCCGGAGCGGTCGACGAGCAGTGCGAGCGGCTCTGGCTCGCGCTCGGCGACGTGTATCCGTCCGACGCCAAGGTCGTCCTCTGCGAGCTGCTCGCGAAGCTCTATCCGGAGCCGGGCGCGCGGGTGATGCTCGGATCGAGTGGCGCCGACGCCGTGACCGCTGCGCTGAAGAGCGCGATGCTGGCGACGGGCCGCGGGGGCGTCGTCGCCTTCGACGGTGCGTACCATGGCCTGTCCTACGCGCCGCTCGCGGCATGCGGGCTGCGACCGACTTTTCGTGAGCCGTTCTCCGAGCAGCTCAACCCGCGAGTGACATTCGCCCCGTACCCCGGCGAGGGGGCTTCGCTCGACGAGACGATGGTCGCTGTCTCGGGGGCGCTTGCACGCGGCGAGGTGGGCGCGGTGCTCGTCGAGCCGGTCCTCGGTCGCGGCGGATGCGTCGTCCCTCCACCAGGGCTTCTTCCGTCGCTGCGCGCGGCGTGCGACCGGGCGGGCGCGCTGCTCGTATGCGACGAGGTGTGGACGGGCCTCGGCCGCAGCGGTGCATGGCTCGCAAGCGTCGATGCGGGGGTCTTGCCGGACCTCGTGTGCCTCGGAAAAGGGCTCGGCGCCGGCCTTCCGGTGAGCGCGTGCATCGGGAGTGATCGTGTGATGGCGGCCTGGGGAGCGCACGGAGGGGCGACGATCCACACGGCCACGCACTTCGGCGCGCCTCTCGCATGCGCCGCAGCGGTGGCGACCCTCGGCGCGATCGAAGAGGCGCGGCTGCCCGAGCGCTCACGAGCCGTCGGCGAGCGGTGGATGACCGGGTTGCGACGTCGTTGCGAGGGTCGCGGAGTCGCCGATGTCCGCGGGCGCGGTCTGATGATCGGCGTCGCGCTCGAAGGAGGGCCGGGGCGCGCTCTCGCGGTGACCCGCGCGTTGCTCGAGCGCGGTTGGATCGTCCTGACAGGCGGCTCCCGCGGCGATGTGATCACTCTGACGCCGCCGCTCGATATCGACGAGCGGCTCCTCGCGGCCTTCGCAGACGCGCTTGCCGATGCGCTGACCGCCGCCCCATGTAGCCCATGAGCGCGTGGAGCGAGAGCGAGGCGCTTCACGAGCGCGTTCGCGCGATGATCCGTGCCTACGAAAGGCGCGCGCGGTCCCCCGAATCGTTCGACGCGATCGCAGCGGACCTCGCTCGCTTTCAGGCGGCGAACGTCCCCGGATACGGCCGCCTCTGCGCCGCGCACGGCGTCGAGCCCTCGAAGATCGACCTGGCCCGCCAGGCACCGGCGGTCCCGACCGACGCGTTCCGGCTCGCCGACGTGTTTGCATTCGACCCGAGCGCCGCCACGGCAACCTTTCGCACGAGCGGGACGACCCTTGGCGCTCGAGGCGTGCACCGTATCCGCGACGTGGGAACGTACGACGCAGCCTCGATAGCCTTCGGCCGCGCGATGCTCGTTCCAGACCTCGCGCGTCCGGCCGCGGTTCTCGTCGTCGGGCCCTCCCCCGCCGACGTCCAGGATTCGTCGCTCGCTCATATGTGCGGGCTCTTCGCGCGCACCTTCGCTGAACCCCAACGCGAAGAAGACACGTTCTTCGTCCGGGGCGGGGCCCCCGACATCGCCGGGCTTCGAAAGCGGGTCGCCGGGCTTTCGCCTTCGTCGCCGGCGATCGTCCTGGCCACGAGCTTCGCGCTGGTGCACGTCGTCGACGCCCTCCAGGGGGAGGTCCTTGCCCTGCCGTCGCGCAGCCGCGTCATGCAGACCGGCGGGTTCAAAGGACGGTCGCGCGAGGTGGACCGCGACGAGCTCGAGGCCGCCACGGCCCGGACGTTCGCGATCGATCGGCGGTCGGTCGTCGGCGAGTACGGCATGACCGAGCTGTCGAGCCAGTTCTGGGAGGCGCCCCCCACGAGCGAAGACGAGACGCGCTCGTACTTCGAGCCGCCGTGGGCGCGCGTCGTTGCCGTCGACGGACGGACGCTCGAGCCACTCGCCGATGGCGAAGTGGGCATCGCCCGAATCGAGGACCTCGCCAACGTGGACAGCGCCTTTGCCGTGGTCACGCAGGATCGCGTGCGGCGCCGGGGCGCTGGTTTCGAGCTTCTCGGGCGCGTGCCAGGCTCCCTTCCGCGCGGCTGCTCGATCGCCCTCGAAGAGATGCTGGCGGCTCCTCGGGACGGCGAATGAGCCGCACGGTCGACGATCGCGTGGCCGACGTCAGACGCCTGATCGGCGCCGCCCGGTCCGTGTATGCGAATCGCGCGCGCATCGCTCCGCAGGTGGCGCGCTGCACGGGGTTGACGCCCGAGGGCGTCGCGCTCGGATTCGAGTCGCTCGAGCGCGAAGCCAGCGACGCCGACCTCCGAGCGCTGATCGCCAGGTCGGGGGTCGCCGACTGCGTGCACGCGATCCTCTCGGCCAACGTCTTCGTGAGTGCCATGCGCGCGCTCGTCATCGCGCGCGCTACCGCGGACCGCGTGACCATCCACCCCTCGCGGCGCGACCCAGTCCTCGCAATCGCTCTCGTCGAAGCAGCCGCCGATCCGGCGATTGTGGTGCAACCGGAGCGCGACGTCGCATCGGTCACCGGCGGCGAAATCCACGTCTACGGGCGCGACGCGACGATCGCGGCCGTGCGGGCGCTCGCGCAACCGGGCGTGACCGTTCGGGGCCACGGCACCGGATTGGGAGTCGCCATCGTGACGAACGCCGCGGACCTCGCCCAAGCGGCCGACCTGCTCGCGGCCGATGTCGTACCGTTCGACCAGCGCGGATGCCTCAGTCCGAGGGTCGCCCTCGTCGAGGGGGATGCGGCTCGGGCATGGTCGTTCGCCCAAGCGCTCGACGAGTGCCTGCGCGGCTGGGGACGCCGCGTGCCGCGCGGCGCGCTCCTCGACGACGAACCGGGCGAAGCCATGCGATGGCGGGACACGATGGCCTTCGCCGGTCGCGTGTGGGCCAGCGATCATCACGCGGTCGCGTTGGGCGCCGTGGGCGCCCCATTGCTGGTGCCGCCGGCGGGGCGCCACCTGTACGTGGCACCGCAGCCGAACTGGGATGGTGTCGCTTCGTGCCTGACGCCCGTCGCGCGATTTGTCGTTGCCGTTGGGACCGACGATCCGGCGCGTGTCAGGGAGATCGCCCCCGACAACGCGCGCGTCTCAAGGCTAGGCCTCATGCAGCGGCCACCCCTGGACGGCCCCGTCGACCGCCGTTCGTAGCCACTACTCCAGGTTTCTACGCCCCCTTGTCGGGGATGATCTGCACGCGACGCTGGGGCTCCTCCCCCATGCTCTCGGTGCGGACGCCCTTCATGTCCCGGAGCGCAATGTGGACGATGCGCCGCTCGCGCGCGCTCATCGGATCGAACGTGATCACTTTGCCCTCGGTGGCCACGCGCTGGGCGAGGCGGCGCGCCATCTGGGCCAGTTGGTCTTCGTGGCGAGCGCGGTACCCTTCCGCATCGACGATGACGTGTCGCCGCGCGTCGCCCGGTCGAACGACGACGCGCGCGGTCAGATACTGAATCGCGTCGAGGACGTTGCCCTTCTTGCCGATGATGCGGCCGGCGTCGGGACCCTCGATCTCGAGCCGGATCTCGTCGGGCGACCCCTCGCCGTCGTTCGGGGCGATGTTCACCTCGACCCCCATCTGCATCTTGCCCACGAGCGTGCGAACGAAAGCGAGAGCCTTTCGCGTTTGCCCGTCGAGTGCCGACTCGTCAACGCTCGACTCGGACGGCCGATCGTTGCGTACCAGATTCGATTCTTGCTCCTCAGACACGAGCCTTTCCCTTTCGCAGAGCAGGTGCTGCGGCACCGGCATCACGCTTGTCCGATTTTCCGGACGAGTCCTTGTTCACGACGACATCTCCCTTGCCGGGCTCCGCCGGTCCACCCGCTCTCGGGAAGAGTTTCTCCATCACGAGTTGCTGCGTGATCCCGAGCACGCTGTTGGTCAACATATAGACGCCGAGGGCGGCGGGCAGAAAGAGCATCATCACGGTGAAGATTCCCGGCATCAGCCAGGTCATCATCTTCTGCTGCACCGGGTCCATTCCCTGCTGGGGCACGATGCGTTGCTGCACGATCATCGCCACGCCGAGCACGAAGGGAAGAAGGAAATACTTGTCGGGCGCAGACAGGTCGGCAAACCACAAGAACTTCGTGTGATAAAATTCAACCGCGGTCTGCAACGTCGCGTACATCGCGAACCAAACGGGCATCTGCACGAGCGCAGGAAGGCACCCGCCCAGCGGGTTGACCTTGTGTTTGCGCCAAAGCTCCATCATCGCCAGGTTCTTCGCCTGCGCGTCGTCCTTGAACCGGTCGTTCAGGGCGTCGATCTCGGGCTTGAGCTTGCGCATCGCGATCGTGCTCTTGATCTGCTTCCACGTGAGCGGAAACAGAAACACGCGGAGGCCGATCGTGAGCACGATGATCGCAATCCCCCAGTTTCCCAGGGTGATGTGGTCGTGAATCCAGGTGATGATCGCGACGAGGTACTTCCCGACGAACGAGAACGTCCCGAGGTTGATGAGGTCACCGAGCCTGGGCCAGCCGCCGGCGGCCGAAGAAAGCACCTCGCGCTCCTTCGGGCCGAAGAAGGCGATCTGCCGGTACGTCGCCGATTCGCTCGGACCGAGGGTTCGCGACGGATACGTCAAGCGCGCCTTGTAGACGTCCCCCGCCTCGTCGTCGTCGGGCTTCTGCCCGGCGCCGAACCACTGCTCGGCGACCACGTCGCACGAAGGCTTGTCGCCGTTCGCTCCGGGCGCCGCTTCCATCGGCACCAGCACCTGGGCGAAGTAATAGTTCGCGATCGCGGCGTACCGATCGACCAGCGGCTCGGAGAACCAGCCGGTCTTGAACTCGCTCGCGCCCTTCGCAAGGCGCTTGACGTCACTGTCTCGGGCACACTCGAGGTTGGTCTGAAAGGGCGAGACGCGACCGAGCTTGCCTTTGACTTCGGCGTTCGTTCGGTAGGCGAACACTTCGACGGACGTCGTGTGGCTCTTCGGGCCGTTCGACCTGTTGGTCAGCGTGGTCTCGACGGAGAGCTCGAAGGGGCGCGCGCCGGCGGCGACCACTTTGACGATCTGGACCGAGTCGTCCTGGTAGGAAAACTCACACGCCTTGTCGGCACGGCGAGTCAGCTGCCACTCGAAGCGATCGTACTTCACCTGATCGTCGGGCGACGCTGGAGTGCCCGGCGATCGGAACAGCGTGCGCAGGTTGCGCCAGCGCTCGATGTCCGGCGTGGTCGACAGGTCGGCCGCTGCGCTCTTCGCGTAGCGAGCGTCGGTCAACCGGAGGTGGGTGAGACCCGCCCCGCGGGTGGACAGGTCGGCTTCGAAGCGGTTGCCGCGGATCGTGCACGTCTCTCCGGGCGGCGGCGGCGCGGGCACGGGGCGGCCGGGCTCGGCGTCGACGACATCGGGCGGGAAGCCCGGAGAATTGACGTACGCCTCCGTCGGAAGGTCTTGCGCGTGTTCGGACGCCTTCCGACCGTAAAACAGCCAGTACCCGCCGAGCACGATGGCGGCGATCAGAATCAAACGCCCAATCGAGTTGCGATCCATGAGTCCTCAGCCCGCCTCTCGTGCGCTCTCGTGCGCCAGAGAGCGCGCCGGAGGGGGAGGCGGGTCGTAGCCGCCGGGGTGAAACGGGTGGCACTTACACAGGCGCACGATCGAAAGCAAGCCGCCCCGGATCGCGCCGTGGCTCTCGAGGCAAGCCACGGCGTAGCGCGAGCACGAGGGCTCGAAGCGGCACACCCGCCCGAGGAAACGCGAGAGCGTCGCCTGGTAAAGCCTCAGGAGCGCGATGAGAAAACTGGCCATCATCACAATCGGTTGCCGGCAGGATGGTCCGGGTCGGGGCCGCGCGCCAGCGCTTCCGCGGCGCGCTTCTTGAGCCTCGACTCGACCGCGAGCCATTCCGCGCGCACTTGTTCGAGCCCCAGCTCATGCGCCCCTTCGCGGGCGATGACGATGAGGTCGACGCCGTCGGGCAGGAACGCCGGCCAGTTGCGAAAGCATTCGCGGCAGAGACGTTTCACACGGTTGCGACGCACGGCGCCGCCGATCTTGCGGGCGACGACCACCCCTAGGCGCGATGCGCGGGGCGGGGGCCGCTGCGCAGCGACCAGGAGGGTAAAATGGGCGGTCCCCACCCGCCGGCCTGCGCGCTGCGCCCGCACGAACTCCGCGTGCCGACGCAGCCTGCGGTCGCGCCCGAACTCGAACGCCACTACTTCTTGTAGATCGTCGGCACCAGGCGAACGCGCCCCTTGCGGCGGCGATTCTGCAGCACTTTTCGGCCGCCGCGTGTCGACATTCGGGTGCGGAAGCCGTGGGTGCGTGCCCGGCGAATGTTGTGCGGCTGGTAGGTGCGCTTCATGACGAGGGGACGGGAGGAGAGCATCTCGCTCGCCGGAGGTCAAGGGAAGGCCACGAAATCGGTGACGAGGCGCACACCGCATCACCGACCACCCCATGGGGTTTGGTGTTGCTCCTTGCTGCCCGTGCGGTCGTGCCCCCGTCGGGAACGCGTTGGCGGGAAGTGCCTTGTGCGTTTTGCTAGCCAGGCCGAGCCCAGCAATGGTCTACTGTGAGGTAGGCGTTATTTTCGGCTCTTGCCCGAACGGCGCCGACGACGCATTCGCGGTAGCACGCACGCGGTTCCGGCCTCGGTGGGGGCCGCTGGAGCGAAGACGAATGGCTCGATTCGTAGGCTGTTCCAAATGGGCAGCCATGGCCCTGGCGATCTCTGGCGCGACGGTTCTTCCGCGCGCGGCACAAGCCCAGCAGCACACGTTCCACCTCGATCGACTCGAGGTGCCGGGGGCGCCCGACGACGGTCTCGTGCTCTTTCGGCCCGTGACCCGCCCTGGTGCGATCTTCTACGCGCAGCTCGGCGTCGGGCTGTCGGTCAATCCGCTGCGCATGAGCAACATCGGCATCGACACCAGCACGAACGCGGCGCGGCCGGTGCCATCGGACGCCATCACGTCGCAGCTCTCGACGTACCTCTCCGCCGGCTTCGAGGTCCTCAACCGGCTCACGTTGGGCGCGACGTTCCCGGCGGCGTGGGTCCAAACGGGCAACCAGCCGGCGAGCGGCAACTCCAGCACGACGACGTACGCCACGGACGGACCGGCGGTCGGCGACACCCGAATCGACCTGCGCGGCGTCGTCTTCCGGAGCGAAGACGGGACGCAAGCCCTCGGCGTACAGGGCGGGGTCTGGGTCCCGACGGGGCAAGGCTCGGCGTCGAACTTCGGTGGCGACGGTGCAGTGTCGGCCATGCTCATGGTGACCGGCGAGGTTGCGATACACGGGCGAATTCCGCTCGTCTTCGTCGCGAACACAGGCCCGGCGTTCCGGCCCGAGAACTCGATCAACAACCCCGGGGGCCAGTACCCGGGCCCGAAGCAAGGGCTCGGAGTGTCCGACGAGTGGCGTCTTGCGATCGGCGCCTTTTTGCCTCTTGCGAACGAGAAGTATCGAATCGGCGCGACCATCTTCGGCCAGACCGGGATCAAGAGCGACAACATCGTCGGCAACACCGGGTTCACGAGCCAGAACACGCCCGTCGAATGGAACGTCGAGGGCCGGATCAACCGATTCTCGCTTCTCGGCGAGCGCTGGTATGTCGGCGCCGGGGCGGGGACACGGATCCTCGGAGGGTACGGCGCTCCGGACCTTCGCGTGGTCGCCCTCATCGGGACGTATCTGCCGATCGAAGACAGCAACCCGAGCTCGCCCGACGCACGTATCCGCGTGCACGCGCACGTCGTTCAATCGGACAAAGACACGGACGGCGACGGTATTCCAGACGACATCGACGCCTGCC
This sequence comes from uncultured Polyangiaceae bacterium, assembly GCA_964531095.1. Classification (GTDB taxonomy): domain Bacteria; phylum Myxococcota_A; class Polyangia; order Polyangiales; family Polyangiaceae; genus Palsa-1150. The sequence continues at coordinate 134,199 of CAZHED010000009.1, forward strand.
CCACCGAACCCGAGGATCACAAGGATCCCGACCCGATGGACGGCTGCCCTGCGCCGAGCGATCGAGACGGCGACGGCATCCCGGACCTCGCCGACAAGTGCCCGGACGAGCCGGAGGACAAGGACGGAATCGACGATTTCGACGGCTGCCCCGAGGACGACGCGGACAACGACGGAATTCCCGACACGAAAGACGCCTGCCCGAAAGAGCCGGGGCAGCCCGATCCCGACCCGAAGAAGAACGGGTGCCCGAGGTTCATCCACCTCGAAGGCGGAATGGTGCGGGTGCTCCAGCAAGTGCACTTCGCCACGGGATCCGCGACGATCCTTCCGGACAGCTTTCCGATGCTCATGGAGATCGCGCAGCTCCTCAAGGCGAATCCCACCATCAAGAAGATGCGGATCGAAGGGCACACCGACAGCCACGGCGGGGCGGACTACAACCTCGACTTGTCCAAGCGGCGCGCGGCGAGCGTGCGGACCTGGGTGGTCGAGCACGGGATCGACTCCGGCCGCCTGGAGAGCGAGGGATTTGGGCTGACTCGCCCGATCCAGACGAACGATACGGACGAAGGACGCGCGGCGAACCGTCGGGTCGAGTTCAAGATCACCGAAGAGGACAAAGGTGGGCCGCCGCCGTCACCGCATCCGCAGGCGCCGTCGCCGTCGCCAGCGGAGAAGAAGACGCCCGTGTCGGCGGACTGACAGGATTTGCCCCGGCACTATCGGTCCCCCGCAAACGTCTCGACGACCCATGCTTCGCCGTGGTCGTCGCGGACGACCCCGACTCCGACCCGATCGAACTCGCGGCGCAGCAAGTTCGAGCGATGCGATGGGCTCGCCCAGAGCGCGCGATGGGCGAGCTCCACTGTGGCCGCGCGGGCGACGTTCTCACCGGCGTCGCGCGGATCGAGACCCGCGGCGAAAAGACGATCGACCGGGTCACCGTCGCCCGCGTCGTGCGCCAACTGGTGCTGGCGAGCCATGCGCATCGCGTGATCGCGTGCCACTGCGTCCAAACGATGATCGCGGCCGAGCGGCGGCAGCCCGACGGCGCTGCGCGCCGAGCAAATCAGGTGCGCGAGGCGATCCTCGTCGTCGAGCTCGCCCTCGGCCATGTCCTCCCCCGGCGCTGCGCGATCAGCGGCTCGGGCACTCGGCTCGACCCCGGCAAAGACCGTGGCCTCGAGAACCGGACGCGGGCCTCCGGCCACGTCTGCCATCACTTGCACGGCAAACTCCCCCTGGCTCTCTGGAGCGAACCGGGCGCGCAGCCGCCTGCCGTCGAACGACGTTGGTAGCGACCGCGGCGGACCACTGGGCCCGAGGACGATGACCTGCCCGCCCGTCGCCCGGACGCGCAGAGTCGCCTCCACAGTGAGCCACTGACCGGGGCGAGCACGGGTGGGCAACGGCGCGAGGTCAGCCAAGACGTCGACCACCACGATGGCGAGTGCACGCGTGCCGTCCGCATCCCCGCTGGCAACCCCGCAGCGTCGCGAGGATTCGGCGGGCGCTGGCCCGAGCCAGGTGTCGAGCTTCGCCAGGGTCGTGGCACCGTCGAGGGTGCGACCACTAGCGACCCAGGCTCGCGCCCACGGGTGCGGTTCGCCAGCCGCCCGCTGCATCCGCGCGACGTCGTCGAGCTCGGGCATCGGCAGGCCCTGGAGCTTGCGAGCGAGTACGGCGATCGCCGTGACGCGCAGCCCGCCTTCCGCCGCGCCGCACCGCGCGAGGGCTTCCTGTTCCATCGCGGAAAGCGCCGTCCCGTCCATCGCAACCGGCGATGCGCTCCAGGCGGACCACGCGACCGGCGCCTCTCGCGCGACCGCGCTTGGGGCAGCGAAGAAGGGGGCAAGCACGGCACTCGCAGCGCCGAGAGGCACTGCCCGCAGAGAACGCATGGCCCGATTGTAGGCGGCCGTTCGAGGGGGTGAAACTTACCGGAGTCTTCGACGTCGCTCCGCGCGGTACCCGATGCCGATGCCCGTACGCAGCCCCAGAAGGAAAGCGGCAAAGACCGCGAGGCTGACGAAGAGGGGCGACACGGCGAATCAGTTGATGGAGAAGCTCTTCGACACGGAGAAGGGTCCACCGCCGAACGGAGGCACGCGCGCCTGCCGGAAGCGCGCTTCGACGCACTTGCCGGTCGGCGTTCCGTCGAAAGGCGACCCTCCCATCAGGACCGCCGACTGCACGCCACCGCTCGGCGCGAAGACAATTTCGACCTTTCCAGCGCCGGTGGTGTCAGCGCGCTTGCATGTCTGGAGCCCACCCGCGATCGCGGCGAGTCGCGACCTCGCCTCCCCCATGTTGAACTCGGCGCCTGGGGCTCCAGCGGGCAACTCTTTGGGAGCGATGGCCTTGAACTCCTTCGGTGGTCCCCCCGCCCCCACCTTGGCGACCGGCGACGGCGGAGGGGAGCTCGGAGAAGAAGGCGCGCTTGCTGCCTCCGGCGCGGAGCTGGCCGAGGCTTGTGCCGACGGCGCGTTCATGGCAACCGAGGTGACCGGTGCGGATGTCGTCGCGGCCGCGCTCACGCTGGTCGGCGTTCTCTCGTTCTCATCGGATGCCGTGAACCCCTTGCCGCGCACCAGCACCACGGCGATGCCGACAGCAGCGACCAGGAAGAAGGTTCCCGCGCCGAGCGCGAGGAAGATGAGCGCCTTGCTCTTTGCCTGCGCCGCGACCGGGCCCCCGAGCAGGCTCGGCGGCGGCTGCGAATAGTGCTCGAGCGAGGGCGCCGAGAGCACCGGCGCAGCAAGCGACGGGCTGAACGCCCCGCCTCCGCCGAGATTCATGATGTCGTCGACGCGGCTCTTCTTCTTCTCGTCCGAGCTCGATCGCATCTGGGCGCCGAGCTGACGGATGTCGATCAGGCCCGAGGCTTCGCTCGTCGCGGTCATCGACGGCGGCTGAGGGGCGCCTCCCTTCTGATGCGGAGTGCCCACCGGCGCGCTCGTCAACACTTCGTCTTCTCCGCCGGCTTGGGCGACGCTGCCGAAGAGGTCCGCAGCGGCAGCGCGCCCGCCCTGGCGCCGCGCGGCGACGGCGGCGGTCGGCGGCGGACTGGCGGCACCGTTGCCGTCTTTCGCCGCCGCCCGGCCGGTTGGGAGAGCGGCGGTGCCCGCGATCGCTTCGTTGCCTTTCATCGCTCCGTGATCCTCGTCGCGGGCACGCCCGATCGCCGTAGCTGCGCACGCGGCATGGAGCGCGGCAACCTCCTGGATCGGCAACCAGTCGGGCTGCCCTTCTTTCCAGCAGAGGGTCTCGTCGGTGACGACGCCGGCTCGATAGGCCGCCACGATCTCGTCCTCGCTCATCGTGCGCTGATCGCTGTCGGCCACGTTGACCGTCCACGCAGACTGGCCCCCCCCCTGCGCCGCGTAGTCGAAGGCGCTGGCCGTCGCGGGGGACTGCAACGCGCCTACGGCCGTCCCTTCGGTGCCGTTCACGACGATGGTCGCGCCGCACTTCTTGCAGCGGATTTTTACGATTTTGCCGACGACTTTCTCGTCGGCAATCGTGTACTTGGCCTGGCATGCCTGGCACGTAATCTTCATCCCACAACCACTTCCCTCAGGTTCTGACGCCCGTGAAGGCCGCTCCGCGCTGGGCCGCGAACAATCACGTGACAAATCCGCCCCATGGCGGGGCTGATGGTAGCGCGATGCGCGCCGCGCGTCCGCTCCGGTGTGCAGGAACGCGCCGAACGCATGACGCGGGCGCGGGTCCGTAGCGGTTGCATTAGTTCAGCAGTACCAACTGCGTGCCGTCTTTCGAGCAGAACGAGGAGACGCCATCGAAGCGGCCCCCACACGTGGGACATATTTTTCCGCGCGGTGGTGGAGATGAAGTACCGGCTTGTACTTCGGCGACCACAGGCGGAACCAGCTCTTCCCCGTCGTGAGGGCAAACGCGCACACCCGGGTTGAAGCCGCGCTTGCATGTCGGACAGACTCCTCCAATGGGGCCGACGAGCAAGTCCTCATGGCCGGCAATGGTGACCAGGCGGTTCGAGTCGAAGGGACAAAAGGCCACCGCCGCGGCGAACTCGCGGCGACACGACGGGCAGAACGATGGACCGGAGGCGATGCCGCGCGCGGCCGCGGCCGCCGCCTGCTGTTGGGCAATGGCCACGCTCTGGACGTGTGCCCGCATCTGCTCGGCGTGCTGCTGTTCGCGCACATGCTTTTGGCGGTCGTATTCGCGCATCTTCTCGCTGTGGCGCTCTTCCGCCATCCGCGCCGAGCGAACGGCCTTGCGAGCGCGCCTCGCGCCGACGACCGCGACCATGCCGAGAAGGACAGACAATCCTCCGACCACGACGATGAACGTCGTGCGCCGCCGCGAAGCCCCATCCTCCGCCCGCGCGCTCGGCCCGCCGATCGAGCTCGTCGCCAGGATCGCGACCGAAGGCTCGCCGCGTTCGCCCTTCGCATCGAGCCCCGACTGCGCCAGGAGCGCCTCGAAGTTGGCTGGAGAAGTCGTTTCCACCGACGCGCGCGCGGCGCGCCCCGCGGCCGATGCGACAACGTCGAACCTGGCATCGGCGAAGTCGGCTTGCGGCACTGTCAGTCGGCCGGTGCCGTCGACCGACGGCCGCGCATCGTGCGGCTGGCCGTCGCTGAAAGTGACCGGGCCGATCGTCCAAACGACGGGCGCGCCCGTCGGACAGCCGTTCGCGTCGACGACGATACCTTGGAATGGAAACGTGTCGCCGAGCCGCAGCAGTTTTCGAGACGGGCGAACTTCGAGGCGGGCCGGCTCACCGGGCGAGGCGCAGCCCACCTGCGGAGCCGCCGTCGGCACGACCCTTTGCGGAGCGGGCTGCGGAACGGAGAGAAATGTCCTCCCGGAGGCGGAGGACGCCGAAAGGGGCCAAGCGGAAGGGGCAGGAACGCCAAGGCGGTTCAACGACGCTCCCCGCCGGACGTCCGCCACGCAACGTTCGTCGCTGATCGTGAACTCGTAGCGGCCGGTCTCCGCGACCGAGATCGAGTCGTCGCCAGGAGCTACGAAGAAGGCCGTGTTCACGACCGCGTGCCGCGGGTCGCTAGGAGGGGTGCTGCATCGCGAGCGCCACGATCGAGCCTCGTGCGAGTGCGTCTCTTGGGCCAACGTGGGCATCGCGTCCAAGCACTGGTCGGTTCGGAAGGCGCGCCGATCGCCGACGATCGCAAGCTCGCCGCGATCGCCTCGAATTGTCACCGGGCCCGCAGGCAGCATGGTTCCGGACACCGGCGGCGGGCCGCAGGGGGGGCCCCACCGCTGGACGACGAACGACTCGGTGATCGCACTCATGGTCCAAGCGCCGTCGAAAGAGGCGTCGTCGGCGCGCGCCGCCGCGGGCACAAGGCCGGCGCCAAGCACCCCCATGGCCATCGTAAGCAGGCAGGCGCCCCGACCGAGAGTCAACGGCTCGACGGGGCCGGGCTGGTAAACTCGCGCGGTTCGCAGGGAGCGCATTGTCGTTCGGACCGGAGACGGTACCAGGTCTGTCGCTTTGGGGCCGCCGTGTCGGGAGTGGTGTGTGGTAGCCTCGCTCACGTAGGAGAAATCCGTTGTACCTGACGACAAGCGGCGCGCGAACGGAGCCTGGCTGATGGTCCGACGTCTTCTTCGGCGAACGTCTGCCCTCTGGGCCGCCCTCGCTGTCTTGGCCCCAGCGGCCGTGGTGCACGGCCAATCGACGCCGAACGTCGTCCCCAGCACGAACGGCGACGGCTTCGATACGCACTTGTTTCGCCCGGCGATGGACTCGAAGGGGCTCTTTTCGGTCAATGGGACGGACATCATCGGCGCGAAGTCCATCAGCTTCGGATTGATCCTCGACTACGCGCACACGCTGCTTCGCACTTCCACGAGCAGCCCCCTCATCGAGCACTCGTTTCAGGGAACGCTCCAATTCAACTACGGCATCGCCAACCGGGTGGTCGTCGGATTGGACTTGCCCGTCGACCTCATGGCCGGACCGCCCACCCCCGACGGTGCCGGTCAGCCGCTGTTCCCGAATCAATGGGGACCCGGCAAACTGGACTTCCAGGGAGTGGGCTTCGCCGCTGCCCACGCCAAGTGGCGCATCCTGAAGGTGGAGCACGGCTTTGGCCTCGCGCTGGGGGCGCAGGCGGGATGGGGCCTGCCAGGCGCCGCGTCGAACGCTGGGGCCGATCCGGGTTTCTGGTATTGGCCCATGATCGCTGCCGAGAAGCGCTTCGGCCCCGTCGGCCAGCTCCGCGTCGCGATCAATGCCGGCTATCGGGGGCACTCCGCGAGCAGCACCGTCCTCCCGCTCAATCACGGCAATTACGCCGACGGAGGTCTATTCACCTACGGCGGCGGCGTCAGCCTGCGGGTGCTCGAACCGCTCGATATCGTGGGTGAGACCTACGGCACGTATTTGCCGGCGAGCTCCGCGACCGGCGCGATCACGGCGAGCAACGAGATCGTCGGGGGCATCAAGCTCTTCGTCGAGCGCAATTCGTATCTGATGCTGGGCGGCGGCACGCGGTATGGCCACGGCTTCGAAGCGGCCGACGAGCGTGCTTTCTTGGGATTCGTGTTCGAGCCGTCAATCGGGGACCGCGACGGCGATGGAATCAAAGACGACGTCGATCAATGCCCGGACGACCCGGAGGATTTCGACGGGTTCAAGGACGAAGACGGCTGCCCCGACCCGGACAACGACAACGACGGCATCCCCGACGTCGACGATCGGTGCCCCAACGTTCCCGAAGATCGCGACGGCGATCACGACGAAGACGGGTGCCCCGAGGGCGGCGATGGCGATCGGGACGGCGACGGCATCCCCGACTCCAAGGACAAGTGCCCCGACGACCCCGAGGATCGAGACGGCTTCCAGGACGCCGACGGGTGCCCCGATCCGGACAACGATAAAGACGGCATCCCGGACAAGATGGACAAGTGCCCGAACGATCCGGAGGACAAGGACCAGTTCGAGGACGAAGACGGCTGCCCCGATCCGGACAACGACAAGGACGGCATTCCGGACGTGAAGGACAAGTGCCCGAACGAACCGGAGACGTACAACGGCTTCGAGGACGAAGACGGCTGCCCCGACAAGGGGAGCGTCGTCATTCAGGACAACAACATCATCATCC
>CAZHED010000010.1:0-22001 GCA_964531095.1 uncultured Polyangiaceae bacterium
CTCCCTGCGTCAACTCCCAGGGCTCCCACGGCTGCGGCCCCCCCGGCATGACCACGTGCATGCAGGGCCAGAAGCCTGGGATTGGGATGGGAATCTCGGTGGACCAGGTCTACGCGCAGGCACTCGGCACGGCGACCCGGATCCCTTCGTTGCAGATCAGCGGAACGGACTCGACGTTTTCCGACACCGGGTATCCGGCGGTCTACAACGGTACGACCGCCTGGGCCAGCGCGACGCAACCGCTGTCCCCCGTCGCCAACGCGGGTCTCATCTTCGACCAGCTGTTCTCCGGGGTGACGACCGCCACGACGATGGCCAATCCGGCCGCGGCGGCGGCGCTGGCGAAACGCAAGGCGCTTCGGAAGAGCGTTCTCGACGACGTCCTGGCCGAGGCCACCTCGCTCAGGGGGCGGCTCGGAAAGACCGACCAGGTCAAAGTCGACGAATACTTGTCGAGCGTCCGGGCGGCTGAGACCATGGTCACCCAGTCGATGTCGACCACGACGTCGACCTGCAGTCCCGGGGCATTGACCAGGCCCGCGTTCACCGCCGGGCCGGACACCAACGGCAACGGGGCGAAGATCTTCGACCCGCCGACGTACACGGCAATGATCATCAACCTGATGGTGCTTGCCTTCCAGTGCGACGCGACGAGGGTCATCAGCTACCAGCAGATGAACGGGGGCCACTCGTCGTATTCGAGCTTTCCCTGGCTCAACATCAACAAGGACCACCACGGCATGTCGCACCACAACGGCAATGCCGCGACGGGCGCGCTCCTCGCGCAGGTCGAACAGTGGGAAATCTCGATGTTTGCGTCGTTTCTCTCCAAGCTCGATGCGATCAGCGAAGGCAGCGGAACGGTTCTCGACAACAGCCTCATCTTCCTGTCGAGCGAGCTTTCCGATGGCAACGGCCACAACCAGGGAGCCACGACGTACGCAGGGTTTACGGCACCGACCGGGAAGCCGATTCTGTTGGCTGGTAGCGCCGGCCAGAAGATCAAAACCGGCCGTCACGCGATCTACAACAATGACCTCCAGGCCAATCTTTTCATCTCCCTTCTGAACACGCTGGGAGTGCCGACGACCAAGTTCGGAATGAACGGGACGGCGCCGCTCACCGGGCTGACCTGAGAGCGCGGGCGCTCTAGGACGATATCCGTCCGGGTGCCGAGACAAGGGCCCACCGGCTTCGCCGCCGGGGGGCCCTTTTTTCGTTTTCTTGCGCCGCGGCACTACTTGACCACCGGCCTAAGGATGGCCTTCCCGTCTTTGACGACCACCTCGAAGTCGACTGGCCGCCCGAGCTTCTGGCGCAGCCTGGCGCTCGACTCGCGCAGGCTTCGGGCGACGGCGTCGTAGGTTATCGCCGCAGTGGATTCGTTCTGGCGTCGCTTGGCGTCCACGTATTGCGCGTAGAGGTGGCGGACGCGCTCGTCAGGAAGAAGATCCGCCGCTTTCTGGCTTGGCTGCGGCGAAGCCCTCGGGGCCCCTTCCACGCGGCGAATGGGGGGGGCCACTCCGGGAGAGGCGGGCGTCGGTGGGATTGCGGGTCGCGGCGCGGGGGGCCGCGGCGGCGAGGATGCCGCCAGCGTGTTCGGGCGCTGTGCGGATACTTCCGGGGAAGGCGGCCGCGGGGTGCGAAGCGGAGGCGGCCGCGGGGTGCGAAGCGGAGGCGGCCTTGGTGTCCTGACGGGGGGAGTGAGTGCCTGCGGTCCGCGTACGACGGGTCGGGGCAATGCGGGGGGCGGGCGAAGCGGGGTACGGCGTGGGGACGCGGGCTCTTCGTCCAGCTCGACGTCTGCGTCCGCCAGGACCTCCGCGGGAGCAAACTCTCGATCGAGCTCCGCGAGCTCGGCGGCAAGCGACCGGTCGGGTCCGGGTGGCGCGGACGGCGGTCGTACGCTTTGCCGCTTGGTCCCGAAGCGGCGCTGCGCTCGGATCACGTGCCGCCGGTATGTGCCGTTCTCGATGTCACGGCAGATGCGCTGCCAGTGCGTTTGGTACGTGTTGTAGCGCTGAAGCAGCATCTGGAAGCGAAAGCGGAGCGCGGTATTGCGAATCTGCTCCTTGCGCAGAACGTAGATACGCCGGTCGACGTCCTTGCGAGGGACCGTCGGCTCGAGCTTCTCAATTCCCATGAAATATTGCTCGTACAGCGATCGAAGTCGGTCGACCGCGATCTCGAGGTCCCCGACCAGCTTCTCGACGTCAGTCTGCTCCACTTGCGCTGCCTCAAGGCAACGGCACGATCCGGACGTTGTCGAAGCAGACCTTCACTTCCCAGTCATTGAAGCCGAAGTGCTCGTGCCCGACACCCGCGAGCGGCGCGGAGTCCGGATACGAGAGCATCTCGTTTCCGTCGACCCACCACTTGACCGTCTTGCCGTCTGCCCGTTCGACCTTGAATCGGTAAAGCTGCCCCGCGACAACCGGTTTCTCACGCGGATCGTCGGAGCTCGGATCGACCGTGATCTCTTTGCGGTCGCCGCCATGCTCGTTCATGCGCGCCAGCACGTGAAACTTGTTGTGCCAGCCACCGAAGATCGTCAGGTAGCTGGTCGCGTTCGTGTAGGAAAGGGCCGTCGCGGAGGACAGACCGTCTCCCCAGCACTCGGCCTTGATGTCACCGTCCGTGGCGTCGCTGACGGCGTCGAACTCGATGCGCGCGTTCACGGGAAGTACCCGCTTGAGCCAAACGCCGTGGTTGTGGGCGTGATCGCCGCAGAGGCGACCGCCTTCGAGCCGCCATGTGTTGGGCGCAGTGGCGATCCAGTCGCGGCCGGGGTCCACCGCCGGGGCCGACGTTGCCGGAGCCGTTGCGCTCGCCGTGGGGATAGGGCCCGCCGGGCGATCGAAGGAATCCTCGAACGGCGCCCGCAGCAGTTCGACCGTGGGGCTCGCGGTTGCCGGACCACGCGGTGGTGCAGCGGTCGGGCGAATCTCCGCCGGGGCCGAGGTTCCGCCGTCTGGCCCTGCGCTCCCCGACGGTACGCAACCGGCCACAGCGAAACCGACGATCCATGCGCTCGAACGAGGTTTCATCACGGTAACGGATCTACCATAGCGCTCCCTGGCTTCGCCCGGGCCTGCGGACTAGTTTTCTTGTACACAGAGGCGCGGAAAAAAGCATGCACCCGATCCTGTTTCGCATTCCCCTGCCGCACATGCCGCTCAAGCTCTGGTGGCTCCTCGCTGCGGTCGCCGCGATAGCGCTCGTTTTCGCTTCCCTCGCGCTCGTTCGGCGAGACAAAAGCGGCGCGCTGGGCGCTGCCGTCGTCGCGCTCGTGGCGGGGGCAGCCGGATACAGTCTTCGAGCGGTCTCCTACGAGGCGCTGAGCCTGCCCATTTATGCGTACGGGGTCATGCTCGGCCTTTCGCTCGTCGTCGGCTGGTACCTCGCCCTACCGCTCGCGGAGAAGGACGGATTGCCCAAGGAGACGATGGCCAACTGCTACGTCGTAACTGCGCTCGCGGCTCTCGCCGGCTCGCGGGTCCTTTACACGATCACCAACCCCGAGGAGTTCAAGTCGGTCTGGGACCTTTTCGCGCTGCGCAATGGCGGGTTGGTCGCCTACGGCGGATTCATCGGCGGCCTTCTCGGAAGCTGGGCCTACCTCTCGTCGAAGAAGATTCGCCTGCTCGCATGGGCTGACGATGCCGTTCCGAGCCTCGCTTCGGGGCTTCTGATCACGCGCATCGGCTGCTACCTCTTCGGTTGCGACTTCGGCAAGCGATTGTCCGATGACGCGCCCGGCTGGCTGAAGGCCCTGGGAACGTTCCCGCACTGGGCGGCGGGCACGCTGGTCAATGGGGAGGGAAGTCCGGCATACGTCCGACACGTGGACCTCTATCGCGGAACGCCCATGGAGTCGGAGCTGGCCCGGATGAACACGAGCTTCCCGGTGCATCCGACACAGCTTTACGAGTCGCTCGTCGGCCTCGTGCTTCTCGGCCTCTTGCTCTGGCAGCGGCAGTACACGCGCTTTCGCGGGCAGGTGTTCTTTCTTTTCGTCTTCGCTTACGGATTTCTCCGGTTCGTCCTGGAGCTCTGGCGCGACGACGTCGAGCGCGGCAGTTATGGCCCGACGTTCGACGCCCATCTGTACATTCCGTTCTGCCTGCTCCTGATGGCCTTCGGCTTCGTCTTCGGCATTTCCCTCGGCATCGTGAACGAGCGTGCGCGCACGTTCGTGCGGGTGGTTGCCTTTGTTCCGCCGGTCGCCGCGTACATCGCGCTCAAGCCCGCGTCGTTTGCGCAGACGGTCGCTTATCAGCTCTCGACCAGTCAGCTCATCGGCCTCTTGAGCGCTCTCGTGGTGGCGTACTTCTATGCGCGGTTCTGGGATGAGGCCCGCAAGAATCCGAGGCTCGCGATGAGCATCGGCGACGCCGAAGCGATCCGCAGGCTCAACGGGGAGCCGGTCGAAAACGAAGGGGAACGCGAGGAGGAAGAACAAGAGGAAGCGGGAGACGGAGACGATGCGGCCGTGCCGAAACGACCCGTCGCCTCGCGCAAGAAGGCGACCAAAGGTGAGCCGACGGAAGACGAGGGGCACGCCCAAGGCGGGGCACAGCCGGAGCCGGGTACGACGTAGTCTGCGAGCTCGCTCGGGCTCGCGCCGCCGGCCGTCACCGGCGTTCATTGGCGGGCTGCCCCTCGCTGCCGCTTTTCGGCTGGGGGCGGCCGTCGCGCGCAAGACGGACGGCAAAGGACGAAAGCTGACCACTCCACGCCGCCGCGTTCCCGGATACGATGACAGCGGCAATGCTGCGCGCAACCGTCTCGCTCGTCGTCTGCGCCACGGCGCTCTCAGTCGCTGCGCCCGTGCATGGGTTCTGCCGGACGACGACGACGCCGATTCCCGCAGGGTACGATCCCACGGCGACCGGCTGCATCCCGGAGGGAACGCCGCTCGCTTGGCCCTCGATGCCCGTGACCTACGAGCTCGAGCAGGAGGCCAGCTCGCAGGTAACGTTCGCGGATGCGACCGCGATCTTGGACCGCTCGTTCGCGAAGTGGTCGGCCGTGCAATGCTCGCCGACGGCTCCCACAGACCACCCGGGCATCACCTTCCGAAACACGGGGCCGACCGATTCCGGCTACGCCAACTGCGAGGGGGGACCATGCGGCTTTACCGCCCAAACTGCTCCCCACGTGATCCTTTTCCGAGACCAAGGCTGGCCCTATACGGACCCAAGCAACACGCTGGCGCTGACCACCGTCACGTACGGCGTCGAGACGGGCCACATCTTCGCCGCCGACACTGAGATCAACTCGGCCCCCGGCCATGTACTTTCGACCACCATTCCGCCGCCCAGCGGCGCCTACTCGCTCGAAGCGATCGTGACGCACGAGTCCGGGCACTTCATCGGCCTCGCGCACTCGCAGTTCGATACCGCCGTGATGTACGCATTCTACCAGCCGGATGCGGTCACGCTGACGGCGGACGACGTGGCGGGGGTCTGCGCGGCGTATCCACCGCCAGGACCCTCGAAGGGGTGCTCGTGCCGCATGGCGAAGGGGGAGGGAGCAGCGGGGGCGGCAGCGGGGGCAATCGTTCTTGGAGCGGCGGCCGCTCGACGGAGGCGCCGTCGCGCTCCAAGCCGCGGGCCTCACCGTTCTCTTCGGCTGTGACCCCCGCCCCGACTCGCACGTTGCGATCGCGCCGCGATACGCGCGCGCTCGGCGGAGCCATCGCGCGAGTCCTCGCTCCTGGCGATCTCGTCATCTTGTCGGGAGACCTGGGGGCCGGCAAGACGTTCCTCGTTCGGGCCATGGCGCGCGCCCTGCGCGTGCCACAGCCCATCACTAGCCCAACGTTTTCGCTCGTGCAGGAGTATGCGACTGCGCGCGCGCCGCTCGTTCATGCCGACCTCTATCGATTGCGCGGGGATGGCGCGCGCCTCGGCGTCGAAGTCGCGCGGCTGGGTCTGCGCGAGCGACGCGGGGAAGGGGCGTTCGTCGTCGTCGAGTGGGGCGAAGATGCGCTCGAGGCTCTGGGCGGCCCGCCCGAGCTATGGGTATCGCTCGCCATCGCGGGGGAGCACGAGCGCACCGCGGTGCTCACCGGATCGCGTGCGGGTGATATCGTCTGAATGCCCATGCCGCGTCCACGCCGAACCATGGGCGAGCTGATCGCGATGGGTGTCATCGCAGGCATGATCGCGTTCGGCCTAGCGTATGCCGCTCGCCCCCACGGCGTCGTTCGATCGCCGGTGCGTGCAGGAACGGTGCTCGAAACGCGAACGGCCAGCTTCGAGCTTCACCCCGGCACGGCACGGGTGACCGTTCGCAGCCGGGACGGCGCGGTGTCCCGAGACGTCGAACTGGCGCTGGTCGTCGATGGGGCCGTGCGTTCGGTCGCGATCGCTCGTGACGACTTGCGATCCGTCGCCGGCGCGCTTCGCGCGAGCATCCCTATCCCGGTCGGCGACGCCACGATCGAGGCGACGCTCGAGCTCCGCGTCGATCCGGCGGCCGACGCGATGTGGATCGTGCTCAGCGCACGGCCGAATGTCATCGAAGGGTCCCACACGGTCGCGCTTCGCGCGGAGTTGCCGAGCGAGGGGCAGGTCGTCTTCGTCTCGGGGGTCGGACAGATCGCCGACCGGGCGCTCGTCTCCGGCGGAGCGCTCCTCGTCGACGTGGAACCGCACCCGATTGGGATCGTCTCTTCCGCTGGGCTCATCGCCGTCGAAGCCATGCTCGACGAACCGAACGCCCAGGGAGAACCGACACGCGTGACGGCAACGAGCCCGGTGCGCACGTCCACCGAGGACGGGCGCCTGGCGGACCTTCGGATCGCCGTGGGCGCCTCCAGCACCGCCATCTGGCGCACCCTGTTCGAGAGCGCCGGCCTTGCCACAGCGCCCGTGCGCGGGCACGTGGCGGGGACGAACGAGCGGGCGCTCGTCATCGGCCGAGATGCCCAGGGCGTTCCTCAAGTGCGCGCGCTCGCCGCGGAGGGGGGCGCCTTCCAGATCGACGCACCGACGAACATCGTGCAGTGGTACGCGGCCATCGATCCGGGCCGCGCAAGCAGTCTTGCCTCGTTCGTTCCGGGAACACCGCACGACCTCGTCCTCGATGTCTCCCCCGGTGGAGAGCTCCACGTCTCGATCGTCGATGCGGACGGCGGCAAGCCCCTCACGGCGCGCCTTCTCGTGCGCGGCATCGATGGTACGGTCGACCCGAGCTTCGGCCCCGATTACCGCGCTTCAGGCGCCGGACCCGTCATCGACGCACTGCGGGGCGATGTGTCGACTCCGCTTCCGTCCGGCCGGTACCGCGTCGCCGCGACCAAGGGACTCGAGTGGAGCATCGACGCCAAGATCGTGAACATCGTGCCGGGACGGGTGACCGAGGTGGCTCTCTCTCCGCGCCACGTCATCCCCACGCCCGGGGTGCTCAGCTGCGATTTGCACGTGCACGCGCGCCCGAGCTTCGACTCGCCCGTGACCCCGGAAGACCGGGTGCTCTCGCTCGTGGCGGCCGGGATCGACTTCGCCGTACCGACCGAGCACAACGTCGTCGGCGACTACTCCTCCGCGATCGAGACGCTGGACCTGCGCGGCGACCTAATCAGCGTGCCGGGCGTCGAAGTGACCACCTACGGAAGGGGGTTCGGCCACTTCGGGGTCTTTCCCTATCCGCCGCAGGCGACGGTTCCGCCATTCAAGCACACGACGATGTCCGCGATTTTTCGCGCAGTTCGCGCGAGCGACCCAAACCGCTATTTCCAGCTCAACCATCCTCGGCTCCCGAAGGGGATCGGCTACTTTGCGAACATCGGGTTCGACCCCAAGGCGCCTCGCGCGCACATTCGGAGCCGCATCGATTTTGACGGCATCGAGGTTTACAACGGTTACGAGAGCGAGCAGCCGGAGCGCGTCGACCGCGTGCTCCACGATTACTGGGGGCTGCTCGACTACGGCTGGCGCTACACGGCCACGGGCAGCAGCGATTCCCATCGCATTCAGTTTCGCTGGGCCGGCTACCCCCGCACGATGGTCACTGTGGACCCCCACCCGATGGAGGACGACGAGGGCAAGACGGTGGACCCGCTGGTCGTCGTCGCCAACATCAAGAAAGGGCACGCAACGGTGACCAGCGGGCCAGTCATCGAGTTCGAGCTCGCCGGCGTCGCCCCGGGCGACGAGGCGCTGACCGCCGAAGACCCGCTGCATGGCCACCTGCGGGTTCGCGCGGCGCCGTGGGTGGACGTATCGCGCATCGAGGTCGTCGTCGGCGGGCACGTGGTCCAGACCTTCGACGTGCCGTCGCGCCCGACGCTTCTGGGCCCCGAAGAAGGCTCGCTCGAGGACGCTCGGGCGCGCACCGTCCGTTTCGATCGTGATATCGACGTGATGGTGGGTCCGGCCAACGGCTGGGTGCAGGTCATCGCACGCGGCGAGCGCCGTCTGGACGACGTGCTCCCGTTCATGCCAGTGCCGCCCCTTGCGTTCACGAACCCGGTGTACGTCGTTCGCCGCCCCGAGCCCCCGCCGCCCTTCCCTGGTGTGCCAGTCGAATCTGGCAAACGCGGTCCGCCGTGACCGGCGGGGGAGGGGAGCAACGGATGGGCAGCCAGGCGAGGCCGGGCGGGGGCTTGGTGAGGCGGCGACTGCGACCATTGCGGGGTCCGCTCCGATGCGCGATACGTGGACCATCGTGAGCTCCGCGTTTGGTCGCTACCGGCTGCTCGAGCGGCTCGGCCAGGGAGGGATGGCGGAGGTCTTCAAGGCCAAGAGCTACGGCGTCGAGGGTTTCGAGAAGATCCTGGTCATCAAGCGAATCCTCCCCGAGCTCTCCTGCCGTCAGGACTTCGTCGACATGTTCATCCACGAGGCGAAGCTCGCCGTGCGCTTGTCGCACGCGAACGTCGTGCAGGTCTTCGATCTGGGCAAGGCGCCTGCCGGCGAGCCCAGCGATCCGAAGCGGCCCGACGCGTACTACATCGCCATGGAGTACGTACACGGACTGGACCTCGCGACCGTCCTCGCGCGCTGCCGTCGCCAGCAGATCGCTCTCCCCGCCGAGATGAGCCTGTATGTCGCGTCCGAGATCGCCAAGGGCCTCGACCACGCCCATCGTCGTCGCGACGAGCGGGCGCGCCCGCTCGGCATCGTGCACCGTGACGTCTCGCCGCAGAACGTGCTCTTGTCGTTCGAGGGCGAGGTCAAAGTCACCGACTTCGGCGTTGCCAAAGCTCGCGGCGCGCTCGACAAGGACGCACCCGAAGACACGCGTACAAACCGGTTGCAGGGCAAGTTCGGGTACATGAGTCCCGAGCAGTCTCGCGGCGAGAGCGTCGACGCACGAAGCGATCTCTTCTCGCTCGGGATCATCGTGTACGAGTGCGTGGCGGGCGTGAACCCGTTCAGCGCGCCGACCACGTTCGAGACTCTGCGGCGGGTACAGGCCTGCGAGTACCCGCCGCTCTCGATCTTGCGGCCCGACGCGCCGCCGGAGCTCGCGGCCATCCTCAAGACGCTGATGGCCAAGGACCCCTCGGACCGCTACCCCGACGCCGGCCGCACCTACGAAGCGCTCCTGGCGTTTCTCTACGCGCAGGGAAGGCGGTACGGCCCGCACGACCTGGCCGAGTTCCTGTCGCGTTTTCGCGAGCCCGCCGAGAGTATCGGCCCGAGCGCGACGCCCGAGCGGATGCTCGAGACGGAGGGAGGGAATCAGCAAACCGAGCGCACGCCCGTCGAGGGGCCGACCGGGCGGCCGTCGTCCAGCGTCCGTGTGGCAACGGAGCGCGGGTCCATCGCGATCGATCGCGCTGCCGAGATGGGCGAACGGCGGGAAGTCACGGCGCTGGTGGTCGAGCTTCCGCGGCAGATTTCAACCGACGTCGTCGACAAGGCGGCGACGATCGTCGGGCGTTGGGGAGGGCGGGTGCTGCGTCGTGAAGTCGGACACATCGCTGCCCTTTTCGGTCTTGGCGACCCGGACGGACGGGACACGGAAATGGCCACGCGCTGCGCTCTCGTCGCCCTTCGCAGCCTCGAACCATCGCATCCGCCCGGCGTCGGACTTCACGTCGGACGCATTCACGTCTCGAGCGCAGGCGACCCCACCGATGACGACCGACTCGGTTCGCTGATTGACACGGCTCGCCACCTGGCCCGCCTGCGCGAGGGCCAGGCGGCGATCAGCACGCAGGCGATGCGACAGGTAAAGGCGCTGTTCGAGTTCGAGCCGCTGAGCGGAAGTGACCGACCTGCGTCGAACGTTCCGGCCTTGCGCGTGAGCGAGGTGCGCAACCCGGGCGAATCGCTCGGCCGCTTCGTCGGGCGAAAGGACGAGCTGCGTCGAATCGGCGTGGTGCTTGCTTTGGCGGCGAAGCGCAGAGCGCGCGTGCTCACGATTCGCGGCGACCACGGCATGGGCAAAACGCGCCTGCTCTTCGAGGTCGAGCGGCGCCTTCGGCGAGGGGGCTTCAACGTCGGCTTTCATATCGCGACCTGTCCTCCTCGGGGCAGCGGCTTTCCTCTTTCGGGCGTGGTCTGCATGCTTCAGGTCTTGTGTGGGACGACCGAAGGAGATGCCCCGGATCGCATCCTCGCTCTGGAGCCGCGGCTCCGTGCGCTGGGACTGCAAGTGGACGAGGTCCAGGCGGTGCTGATGGCGCTTGGTGCGGGACTCACCACGGTCGTCGGCGAGGCGAGTGCCCATCTCGGCAACGCGTTGACCCGCATGGTGCAGAGCCTGTGCGGCGACCGCCCGCACACCTTCGCCTGGGACGTGGCCCACGCCATGGACGACGACAGCTACGCCCTTCTCGCGGAAGTCTTGCGACGCTGCGGGCAGACGCGCGTGGTCTTTGCGTTCGCCGCTCGCCATGGGTTCTCGCACGCTCTCGAGACAACCGAGGGGCACGTGGGCATCGACCTCGGTGATCTCGAGGGACCCGAGGTCGAGCGGCTGGTGGCCCTGCGGCTTGCCGTCGACACAGTTCCTGAAGAGCTGATCCGTTTCGTTCTCGCGCGTGCAGGCGGGCATCCGCTGTTCGTCGGGGAGTTGGTCAAGGCGCTCGTGGACGGGGGGGCCATCTCCGTCGCTGAGCGTCGGGTCGTATCGACGAAGCTCGTCGAGCAGGATCTCGCGCTCCCCAAGACGCTGCGCGGGCTCGTGGCGTCGCGCGTCGCCCGTCTATCGGCCGAAGAGAAGGCGACACTCCAAGCGGCCGCCGTTCTTGGCGATCCCATCGACCTCTTGGTGCTGTCCAGTATGACCGGCCAGGGCATGCCAGCGCTCGAGCGCTCTATCGCGGCGATCGCGGCCCGTGACTTCGTGGTCCATGCCGGTCCCGCGGAGCTGCGTTTCACGTCGCCGCTGGTGCGCGAAGTCGTAGCGGACGCCCTCACGCCCGAAGCAGCGCGGGAGATGCACGCAGCGGCAGGGCGCGCCCTCGAAGGAACGCTGGGCGACCGCGCGTGGGAGCACCCCGCGCGCATCGCGGCCCACCTCTACGAAGCGGGCGACCGGGAGCGCGCGGCGGGCTACTTCGCCAAGAGCGCCGAGCGACGTCTCGCGATGCGCCAGCTCGAGGCCGCCGCCCGCGATGGCGCCCGCGCGATCACGCTCGCCGACCCCGCGACACGCGCCCCCGAGGAGCTCGTGAAGTGGCTGGAAAGACTCGCATCGGCCGTGCACCTCGTGCGCGTGTCCCCCGGCGCAAAAGAGCTCTGCGACCGCGTCGTCGATCAGGCGGATCGCGCCGGAGCCCGCGACTCGCGGGTGCGGGCGCGGGTTGCCGCCGGGTACGTGCTCTCCGCCGTGAATCAGATCGACAACGGCCGATTGCGGCTGGAGGAGGCCGCGGCGATCGCCGGCGCCGAACCGGAGCACCGGAAGCTGGTCCTGCTCGCCGATGTGGATCTCGCGACCCGCCAGGGGGACTTCAAGCGCGCACTCGCGTTGCTCGGCGAGGTTCGTGCGATCGCGCGTGCGTCCAGCGACGATCAGGAAGAGCACCGCGTTGAGCTGCACTTGGCCCAGGCGCACGGTGCCATTGGGGATCGGGCGGAGGCGCTGGCCAACCTTCAGCGTACCGAACGCCTACTTCCCCTCGACCAAGCGGCGATGCTCGAGCGGGCCAGAGTGCGCGCGCTGGTCGACTACTTTACGCGCGAATTCCGCTCCGCCGCCCAGCGAAGCGAGGAAACGATCGACCTTGCGCGCGAGATGGGCCTCGCCCACGAGGTAATGCTCAACCTGCACAACCTCGGACACGTCCTCGTGCACCTGGACGATCTGCCGCGGGCGTATGGCGCAATACAGCAGTCGCTCGCGCTCTGCTGTGAGTCAGGTGACGAAAGGTTCGCCAATTTCAATCGAATGCTCCTCGCGTTCCTCGACGGAATCAACGGGACAGTGGACGGCGAAAGGCTACTGCGCCAGGGGATCGCATACGCCAAAAGCAAACAGTTCACATGGGACGTCGTCTCCGGGCACGGACTCCTCGCAAAGCTCCAACACCGGCTCGGGCGCAAAGGTGCTGCGCGAGAGGAATATGAGAAGACCCGCGACCTCGCGGTGGCGGCCGGCCACCGCCTGGTCGCGGACGACTGCCAAAGCGCGCTCGAAGAGCTAAACGGGGGCGAGTCGACCCTCCCGAGGGCGAACAGTGACTCAGCCTCGTGACATGGCGGCCCCAAGCTCCGCTACGAGCTCGTCGTGGATGCGGCCGTTGGTGGCAACCACCTCGCCATTCGTGAGGTCGGCAGGGCGTCCCGCGTAGTCTGTAATTCGCCCCCTTGCGGCGAGCGCGATCGCGCTTCCGGCCGCAACGTCCCACGGGCCGAGCTTCTTCTCCCAGTACCCGTCGTACGTGCCGTCGGCCACGAGACACAGGTCGATTGCGGCGGAGCCGCATCGGCGAACCGCTTGGCATTTTCTCTTGATGGCCGCGAACGTTTCGAAGTTGTTGTCGTCGCTGGTGCGACGATCGTACGGAAACCCGGTCGCCAGGAGCGCGTCGTCCAGGTGAGCCACTTCGCTGACTTCGCAGCGAACGCCGTTTCGGTACGCGTTGTCGCCCGCCAACCCGGTCCACTCGACGTGAAGCGATGGCGCGACGACGACGCCGAGGACAGGGTTGCCCCCGGCGAGCAACCCCACCGAGACGCACCAGAAGGGATGCCCATGGACGAAGTTCGTGGTCCCGTCGAGGGGATCGACGTACCAAGTTGCGGCCTCCGCTCCGGGCGCGGGTTCACCGCCCGCCTCTTCGCCGACCACAGGAAACGGCGTCGTCCGCAAGAGCGCCTCGCGAAGCAACGTCTCGCTCTCGCGGTCGAAACGGGTCACCAAGTCCACACGAGCGCGCTTGTGATCGGTCGCCGGGTGTGTGCGCCACCCCTCCGCGACGAAAGAGGCGGCTGCGCGTGTGGCGGCGAGAGCCGACTGAAGCAGGTTGGGCAAGTCGGGCGGGAGATGGGTCATGCCGGGATAGCCGGCCATTTACTCGCTCGGCGCACAGTCGGCCTGGAGATTCATCTTCGTGAGCGTCGGCGACTGCGTCCCGTCGCTGCTCGCTCGCAGGATCGCGTGAATTCGCAAGAATGCGTCGTTCGCCGGAATGCCGTTGGCCTTCGCGTATTTGCCGAGGTCGAATGCCCCCACCTGGGTGTCCGGGGGGCCCAAATGCGCCGTGATGAAGGGTGGCGTCAGGTCCGCCGCCTGGTCGATGCCCCCGTCGCCACCGCCCGGGCTCGGCGCAAACGCGGCGAGGAAGTCGATCCCCGAATTCGACGGGGTCGCGCTCGTCCAGTTGAACACGCCCCATTCCGGAGCAAAGCCGGCTGGGCAGGTCATCCCGTAATCCTCGTACACGTCGACATTGCTGGGCGGCGGCCGGGCCGGAACAACGATGACGACCGGCGTGCTGCTGAGCGGTGTCAACGTGTTCTGCCCGAAGATGTTGATCTTGAAATAGAAGACCTGGTCCACGTTCGACTGCACGACGGCCGCCGGCGAGGTCGGAAGCGCGAACTGGATCTGAAAATTCGGCGCGGAGCCAGGCGCACAAGAAGCGTAGTGGTTGCCGGTCGGGCCGGTGCACCCTGCCACCGGCTGCGCGGTGATGCTAGTCACGAACGTCGCGTCGTCGACGTTGTATGGGGTGAGCAGTGTCGAGCCGCCGGGCGGCCCGTCGTAATCCGTCGCGTCGTCGAAGTCGAACGGAACCGCCGTGATCGGCTGCGCCTGATTGTTCGTGAGCTCTGCGATGGCGTTCGTCACGACGCTGCCCAAATTGGCCGCCGTGGGGCAGCGCGGATCGGAGCCCGACGCCGGGCCCGGCGTTCCGTCCTGCTTGACGCTGATCACGATGGGCTGGCCGCTCGCGACCGCTCCCGTGTCTTGGGCGAGCCCCTCGAGCGACCAGCGCGTGAACTGGTTCTCCCACGCTGTCACCGACTGACCGCAGGTGCTTCCACTCATGTCGATACCGCCGACTTTGGCGTTGAGCCCCGGCGTCGCAAGCGCGTTCAGCATCTGCTGGTACCCTGGGGTCGACGCTTCGGCCGAATGGGCCGTGGGAGAGCCGGGGCCGGACTCCATGGGGTCGGTCCGATCGGGCCACATGTTGAGCTGATAACCGGCGTAGTAGAGCGGGTTCACGTCCGTGGGAAATTGAGACTGCTTCGGATTCGCGTCGAGAACGAGGCGATAGCTACCCGGCGGCAAGGTACCCGCCACGGCCGAGTTGTACTGCGCGATTTCTTCCCCCGGAACGCCGATCCCGCCGGCGCTGAGCCACGCAAAATTGTCGTCGCTGCAGGCCATGATCAGGCCGGAGTTTTTGTCGACGACGTATAGAATCGTGTCGTACGCGCTTCCCACCGTGTCGAACCAGAAGCGCTGGGACGCCGCCCCCGCCGGAACCGTGAAGTCGAACTCGGCGTCTGGACCCGTTCCGAGGTCCTGCCCGTTCCACGTGCACTTCATCGCCGCGCTCGGGTCGTACGCCGTCGTCTTCGTGATGCTGTAGTTGGACGCGTTGTTATACGCCGAACCCATCCATGTTTGCGGCTGTCCGACTGCTGCGGCGGGGATGGTGATCACTTGCTGCGGCGCAGCCGCGGTACCTCCGAGACTGGGCGACTGGACGTCCCACCAGTACCACGAGTTCTCGGTCGTATAATCCGCCCAGCTGACGGTGGGAAAGTACCGCGGCATGAACTGGTAGTACGGAAACGACCCCGCCGGACCGTTCATCATCGGAGAGTCCTGCATCAGAAGGACGACGTGAAAGGCGTTCGATCGAAAGCAGGGCGCGCCAATCGTCCCGGCGGGGCATGACTGGTGCTGGTAAAAGTTCCCGTACCACCCCGCTTGGGCGGATCGTCCCCAGTACTTGTCGACCGCATACCAGTAATCGTTGGTGCCGACTGTTCCTGGGTACCATACTGGAAACGCAGCCCACGCCCCGAGATCCTGATTGAGCGCCATGTCGAGCAGCGCGACGCCAGAGGATTGCGCGACGACGTAAGGCTTGTTGGGAAAATCGCCGGACGAGACGTTGTTGAACGCGCTGGTCACCGATGATGTGTTCGTGGTCAGCCCGAGCAAGTTGACGTAAACGGAATTGGCGGACGACTGATCGGCGTATGGCCACGAATTGTAGTTCGTGAATCGGCCGAGTCCGAACGCAGTATTTGGAATGCTCGACTCGATTGAGCTGACCACTGCGGGCATCTGGGACTTGAGCTGCGAAAACGACGAGTACATCTGTTGCGTCGAATTGAAGAGAAAGTAGACGTCGACGGGACTCAGCGTGGTCGTCGCGTTCACGGGGTCGATGGCGACCTGACCGGGCGTCAGGACGTGGTAGATGCCCGCCTCGACCTGGATGCCCGCATCCCTGGCGATGGCCAGGCCGGTGCTGCCCGTGCCCCCTTGCGCGAGCGGAACGGTGACACCGCCATCAGGAAGAACGTCGCCGGGGAACGACTGGCAAAACGGATCGCAGGGATTGCCCGCGCACCCCGCGTCGGCCGCGAGGTTGAGTGGAGGCGAGAGTGTGTGAAGCTCCGTGGTCGCCGATTTGCCAGTCACGTCTTGCAGCTGCGCGCAGGCCGACCACGCGCCCGATTCGCAGCGACGATAGCCGAACTCGCAATTCGGACGTCCAGCTGCCGTCGTGCCGTGAACTTCGCCGCACGGCGCAAGCTGCCCTTCGGCGCCGCACGAGCATCCAGTCTGCGGCGTGCTGCACGACACGGCGGGGGCAGGGCCAGGCACCGCGTAGCTCCCGCCGGAGCTTCCAGGCCCGTCCAGGCTCGACGGTTCGGCCGACGAGCACCCCACGATCCCCGCGAGGATCGCGCATCCCGCTGCCAGTGCAAAGAGAGCGAGTCGCCTCACTTGAAGGTCCCCTGTGTCTTCGTGGCGGAGAACAGGATGCCGATGGTCCAGCCCGGAGGCGCAGTCGACGTCGTGGCGCCGAAGACCTGCGCGACCGTCGTCCGCGCGCCGTTGGCAACCAGCGGCGTGCTCCCCGAGGTAGCGGGGATGATCGCAGAGAGGCTGCCGCTCGTCAGTGTCTGGCACAACGGGTCTCCGGCCGTGGCGGTGGCAGATACTTGGGTGATTTCAATCCAGACTGCTGCTTGGCTGGAGTCGACGATGCGAATCCATCCACCGCTGGGCTGCGCGCTCGGGGGCGTCGCGGTCAGCACGGGGTACTGACCGCTTGCAATTGCGAGGGACGCAGGCGCGGTCGCGTATTGGTAGGGAAAGTATTGTTGTTGAACGCCGTTGGTCTCCGTGCCGGAGATCTGGAGCCAATAGTGACCCGCGGCGTCGACGTAGTCCGCGAGTGTGAGCGGATGTTGCCCGGACAAAAGCGGATTGAGCAGGCCCGCGGCGCTCGCGGACACGACGCTGGTATCCAGCGTCGCTCCCATCATCCACCAGGCCATTTGCTGGTAGCAGACCGTCGAGTCTCCCCCTCCCCGCATTCCACTGTCGGGTCGCACCGGTTGGTAGCCCGCGTCGGCGGGATAGGGCGGTACCTCCGCCACGTCGAACCCTTGAAAGGGTATCTTCGGCGGCGACGCGTCTGACGCCGTGCCCGTCTCGTCCCGAGGCTCCGTGGCGTCCGAAGCCGCGCTCGCCTCGGCGTCGGCCGGCGATGACGAGGAGTCCACTTGCGCATTCCCGCCCCCGTCCGGGTGGTTTCCAATCGTACCGCCGACGTAGCTGTCTCCGGGGGGCGGGACATCACGCGGAGTGCATGCGCCGATGGAGGAGGATAGGGCCAAAAGGGCGACAAATGTCCGGGCGTGCGTCCTGCCGATCATTCAAGGCGGTCGATTAAGCAGTATTCGCGCCGGAGCGTGCGATCCGTCGATTCGAAGGTATCGATTCGAATGCAGGGTGGCGCTGGAGAGCGCGCAGTTCTTTTGTATCTCGCGATGGCCAAGGAATCAGGCACGGGGAGGAGTGCGACTTGCGGGGATAAGGAAGGCGATCGGGGTCAACGTGGTGCCGAGCCGTCAGCGCAATGACGGTCCTACCTCGCAGAAATTACGGACCCTCGCACGCTTCCGCGGGTGCGTCTTCCGAGATTCGCGCCCAGCCGCTAAGGTTCCTGCCGCCTCAGCGCCGCGAGCAGCTTCTCGTGAATCCCGCCGAACGCTCCGTTCGACAGAAGTGCGACCGTGTCTCCCGCCTGCGACTCGCGGGCGATTCGTGTGACGATGGCGTCCACCCCCGACATCGCGCTGGCCGGGGGTCCGATGTCATGCGCCAGCCGCTCGACGTCGAGCCGTTCTCCGGCAGGTATGTTCGTACGCCCGAGCGGCGCTAGCAGGACGTGGTCCGCTGCGTCGAACGCGCGCGCGTACGCGTCCTGGTGGACTGCGCGGCACGCCGTCGCGCTGCGTGGCTCGAACGCCACCCACAGAGCGCCGTTCGGATGGCGCGCACGCAGGGCTCGCAGCGTTTCGTCGACCGCGGTGGGGTGATGCGCGAAGTCGTCATAGACGCGAACGCCACGCGGCTCGCCCAGAAGATCTTGGCGGCGCCGCACCCCTTCGAAGCCCGCCATGTGCGTGCGCGCCTCGTTGACGCGCAGGCCGAAGCCTTCCGCACATGCCGCTATCGCAGCGACCGCGTTTCGTACGTTGTGGCGCCCAGGCACGCGCAGCGAGAACCGGCCGCATGAGACGCCGCCGGCGAACAGATCGAACGTCTGCGCCCCGTCCGGCGTAAACGCTGCCGGCGATCCAAGCCAAGTGGCCGTCACGCTGCCGGTATCCTCGTGCTCGAGCGCAAACCAAGCGATCCGCGCCCGAGTCTCCTCCGAGACGACCTCTCGAACGTGCGCGTCGTGTGCGGCGCACACCACGAGGCCGCCAGCGGGGACAGCGCGGAGAAACGCGCGGAACGCCGCATCGTACGCCGAGGCGTCGGGATAGATGTCGACGTGATCGTGTTCGATGCTCGTCAGGATCGCGATGTCGTCCGGACCGACGCCGACGTAGTCCAGGAACTTGGGATGCTTTTGCCAGTAGACCGCATCGTACTCGTCGCCCTCGACGACGAACGGGGATCGCCCACGGCCAGGCTTGATTCTCGTCGAGCCGATGCTGGCTCCCGCCGAGAGTCCTTTCGGCGCCCCGCCGATGAACCATCCCGGCTCGAAGCTGGCTCGAGAGAGCAGCCACGCGCACATGGCGCTCGTCGTCGTCTTGCCGTGCGTTCCGGCCACGATGAGCGGGCGGCGCTTGGTCAAGAAACGCCGTCGCAAGGCGTCGGACATCGAGATTCGCTCGATGCCCAGCCCCTGCGCCGCTTCGTCCTCCACGTTTCCGCGCCGGATGGCGTTGCCGACGACCACGAGGTCGGGTCTTGGCTCGAGGTGGGCGGGGTCGAACCCGACCATGCAGCGAACGCCGGCCGCGCGCAGCGCCGGGCCCGTCGGCGGATCGAAGGCCACGTCCGACCCGCCGACCTCGTCGCCCGCCTCTTTGAAGAGCAACGCGAGTGCCCCCATGCCCGTTCCGCTCACGCCGACCAAATGCACGCGCATCGGGCGTTCAACCCCTCGCGAACACGAACTCGTCGCCGCTAACGTCGACTTTGACGATGCTGCCCGGAGGATAGCCGCCGCGGAGGATCTCTTCGGCGAGCGGGTCTTGCAGCCTCTTCAAGATGGCACGCTTCAATGGGCGGGCGCCGAACGCCGGCTCGTAGCCGAGATCGACGAGCCTGTTCTTTGCCTCGTCGGTGAGCCTCATCTTGAGCTCTCGGTCGGTCAGCATCTTTTCGAGGCGCCGCAGCTGAATGTCGACGATGCCGCGCAGGTCGACTTTCGACAGCGGGCGAAACAGGATCACGTCGTCGATGCGGTTGAGAAACTCGGGACGCAAGAGCGCCCGCAGCTCTTCTTGCAGCACGTCGCGCAGCGCGTCGAGCCCCTCGGGTGTCTCGAAGAGCTTCGAATCGGTCTCCAGCAGTCGCTTGCTGCCGACGTTGCTGGTCATGATCACGACCGTGTTCGAAAAGTTCGCCGTGCGACCACGCCCGTCGGTTAGCCGGCCGTCGTCGAGCACTTGGAGCAGCAAGTTGAATACGTCGGCGTGCGCCTTCTCGACTTCGTCGAACAGAAGCACGCTGTACGGCCTCCGCCGCACGGCCTCGGTGAGGTAGCCACCCTCTTCGCTGTCGACGTATCCGGGCGGCGAGCCGACGAGGCGCTGCGCCATGTGCTTCTCCATGAACTCGCTCATATCGAGGCGAGTCAGTGACTGCTCGTCGTCGAAGAGAAACTCGGCGAGCGCCTTCGCAAGCTCGGTCTTGCCCACGCCGCTCGGACCGAGAAACAGAAAGGAGCCGATTGGTTTTCCGGGATCGCGCAGGCCGATGCGCCCGCGCCGCACGGCCCGGGACACGGCTCGCACCGCTTCCTCCTGGCCGACGACGCGCTCGGCGAGGCGCGCCTCCATCTTCAGCAACTTGTCGCTCTCCGCCTCCAGCATCTTGCTGACCGGTATGCCCGTCCAGTCGCCGAGGACGAGCGCCACGTCCTCTTCGGTGACCACGTTCGACGCGCCGCTGGCCATCTCCCGCCCGACCGCGGCTTCTGCCGCGTCGAGGCGGCGCTTCACGTCGACGAGCTGCACGTGCTCGAGCTCACCGAGCCGCGCGAAGTCGTGCTTCTCCCGCGCCTGTACGATCTCGCTGCCCAGGCGCTCTTCCTCGGCCCGCAGAGCCGCGAGGGCCGCCATGGCGCCGCGCCGCGAGTCGAGCCTCGCGCGCATCTCGCTCACCGTCGGCTCGAGCTCCCGAATCTCCTTTTCGATCCGCTCGCGCGTCTTGACGCTCATCGAATCGGAGTCGCCGGCGAGCGACGCGACCTGCGCCTTCAGAGACGCAAGGCGCCGTATGGCGCCGTCTACCTTCTCTGGAACGCCGTCGATCTCGACGCGCTTGCGCGCCGCTGTCTCGTCGAGCAAGTCGATGGCGGCGTCGGGCAGCGCGCGGTCTTGCAGGTAGCGTTTGGCCAGGCGGACCGCCGCTACGATCGCTCCCTCCCCAATCTGCACCTTGTGATGCGCTTCGTACTTCGAGGCGATGCCGCGCAGAACCTCGATGGCTTGATCGACGGTGGGCGGCTCGATCGTCAGCACGCTGAAGCGCCGCAGCAGCCCCGGGTCGCGCTCGTGCATCTTGCGGGCGCCTTCGACCGTCGTCGACGCCACCAGGCGAACCTCGCCACGCGCGAGCAGTGGTTTGAGGAGGTCGCCGACACCGCTCCCGGCTGCCCCTTGACCGAGGAGCGAATCGATCCCGCTCACATAGAGGAGCGTGTCCCTCGCGGCGGTCTTGACCGCACCGAGCACCTGGCGCAGGCGCTCTTCGATCTCGCCGCGGAGCTTTGCGCCAGCGACGAGCAGCCCGGTCTCGAGCTCGAGAATGCTGAGCTTGGCCAAGCTCTCCGGTACGTCGCCTGCGGCGATACGCATCGCGAGCGCGCCCACGATCGCGGTCTTCCCCACCCCCGCTTCACCGACCAGAAGGGGATGGTTCTTCTGTCTGCGCTCGAGAATCTGGAGGAGGCGACGCACCTCGACGTCGCGGCCGATCACCGGGTCGAAGCCGCCGCGGCGCGCGCGCTCGACCAGGTCGTGCGTGAAGCGCGAAAGGACGTCGGGGCTCGGCCCGCTCGCGGCCGGTCCGATTTCGCGTGGGACGCTCTTCAAGGCCGCCATGTGGGGGCGGAAGCTGCCGGGCCCGAGGCCGAATGCCTGTAGCGCGACCGCGGCCGCACCGCGGATCTCTTGTGACAACGCGTTGAGTAGGTGTTCCACGTCCACCGTGCCATTTCCGGCCTCCTTTTCCGCGCGCGCGAGGAGCTGCAGCATCGCGCTCGACAAATAGGCGAGCCCGGAAGTGGTCTTGTTGATTCGTGCCAGCGCCGACTCTGCCTCGACCGACAGGTCCGCAGGGTCGGCTCCTGCGCGGCGGAACACCTCCTGGATCCCTCGATCGCGGTCGATCGCGCGCGAGAGCAAGTGGATGGGCTCGACCTGTGCGTGCTTGCGCTCGTCGGCCAGGCTCTGCGCTCCGGCGACGAGGGCCTTCGCGTCAGGCGAGTAACGGTCGAGGTGGATGGTTTGCTCGGCTGCCATCGCGGTGCGAAGGTAGCACGTGAGCCCGAACGCCAAGTCCGAGGTCCGAATCTATACGACCCGTGTTTGCCCGTACTGCGTGGCCGCCAAGCGCTTGCTGAGCGCGCGGGGCGTCGCATACCAGGAAATCGACGTCACGGGCGACGACGCCCGGCGCGCCTGGCTCGTACAGCAAACCGGGAGGCGGACCGTTCCGCAGATCTTCATCGGCGACGAGGCGATCGGCGGCTTCGACGAGCTCGCGTCGCTCGATCAATCGGGGCGTCTGAAAACCATGCTCGGCTGAGTGCCGGCCGCAACCGGGCGGAGGGGAGGCCGCACGCCGCACGCCGCACCCCGCAC
>CAZHED010000010.1:22101-129070 GCA_964531095.1 uncultured Polyangiaceae bacterium
GCCGCACGCCGCACGCCGCACGCCGCACGCCGCACGCCGCACGCCGCACGCCGCACGCCGCAACAGGGGTGGGACACGGCCCCGAAACGACCCGGCAATCGCGTCGCTGTCGACTCTCCGAAAACCTACTAGGCACCATGACCAGGTGGACCGAATTCGACTGGGGCGGGGCGGAGTCGGGCGGTACGGGCGACTTTCCCCCTGGCTTCGCCGAAGCCTTTTCATCGTCGATGCCGGCGCGCTATCGGGTGCTCTTCGACCCGAGGACGACCACCAAGCACGCCGCGGTATGTTACCGCCGGGGCCAGCGCCCGGCGCACGTGGAGGTGTGGCGGACGCTGGCCGACGGGAGCGCGGCCTTGTGTGTCGTCGCCGACGACCGCCCGGGGCTGCTGTCGGCCGTCGCCGCCGCGCTGGTCTCGCACAGCCTCGACGTCATCACCGCGCTTGTCTTTTCACGCCCGGTGAGCACCGGCGGTCAGGAGGCCGTCGATCTCGTGTGGGTCCGGCGGGCCAACTCCGGCGACCGGGCGTCGATCGACGAAGACGAAGCGACTTCGGTCGGTGAAGTCTTGTGCGCTATCCTCTCCGGCAGCATCTCGGTCGAACAGATCGCGTCACGCACGGCAGTCCTCGCCGCTTCGGGCGATCCACACGTGGTCGTTCGCTGCGACGACGTCGACGAAGAGGGCCTGGCCGCTTTGGTCGTCGAAGCTCCGGATCGCCCCGGGATGCTCTTGACGATCGCGCTGGAGGTCTTCCAGCAAGGTGCGCAGATCGTCCGATCGCTGGTGCGCACGGCGGGCGGGCGCGCGTTCAATCACTTCGAGCTCGCCGAATTCAGTGGCGCCCCGCTCTCGGCCGATCGCCGCGATCAGATCCGGGCCGCGGTCCACGCCGCGCTGTCGCTGGAGAAGGGCGTCGCTTGATTGACGTGGCCCGGCGTATGGATTGACGGGGCCCGGGGTCTGGAAGTCCCGGGGGGTCTGGAAGTCCGGCCGGCCGGCCAAGTTTGACACACCGACCGCTTTCCCCTACGTGCCCGAGTGGCGCATGGCATCGGCGAAGTCACTCATCCGCAGCGAATCCGGAAAAATCCGGCGCGTCATCGTCGTCGGCGGCGGCTTGGCAGGGCTCATGGGCGTCATCAAGCTGTGCGAAGAGGGGGTGCCCGTCGACCTCTTCTCGCTCGTGCCGGTCAAGCGCTCGCATTCGGTCTGTGCGCAAGGGGGCATCAACGCCAGCGTCAACACGAAGGGCGAAGGTGACTCGCCGCAGGTCCATCTCGAAGAGACCGTGTACGGCGGCGACTTTCTTGCCCAGCAGCCCCCCGTGAAAGGCATGTGCGACTCAGCACCGAGCATCGTGTTCATGCTCGACCGCATGGGGGTGCCGTTCAACCGCACGCCCGAGGGCCTGCTCGACTTCCGTCGCTTCGGGGGAACCCTCTTTCACCGCACCGCCTTCGCCGGCGCGACGACCGGGCAGCAGCTCCTCTACGCTCTCGACGAGCAGGTGCGCCGCTGGGAGACGGTCGACGTCGAAGACGACAAGGGCGAGCGCGTTCCGGGCGAGAAGATGGTCCGAAAGCTCGAGTGGTGGGACTTCCTCGCGCTCGTTCTCGACGACGAGGGGACGTGCCGCGGGATCGTCGCACAGGATCTCAAAACGACGGCGATCCGCGCCTTCCCGGGCGACGCCGTGTGCCTTGCCACGGGCGGATGTGGCCTAGTCTTCGGGCGATCGACCAACAGCATCATCAACACGGGGACGGCCGCGAGCGAGGCGTATCAGCAAGGGGCCTGCTATGCGAACGGCGAGTTCATCCAGGTGCACCCGACGGCTATCCCCGGCGCCGACAAGCTGCGACTTGTCTCCGAGAGCGTGCGCGGCGAGGGCGGGCGGGTTTGGGTCCCTAGGGACCCGACCGAGCGACGTGCGGGACGCGACGTCCCCGACAGCGGGCGTGACTACTTTCTCGAGGACAAATACCCAGGCTACGGCAACCTCGTTCCGCGCGATATCGCCAGCCGCGAGCTTTTCAAGAAGTGCTTCCACGAAAAGCGCGGCATCTACGACCCCAAGAGCGCAAGAAACGAGAACGAGGTTTATCTCGACGTCACGCATCTGCCGCGGGAGGTCTTGACCAAGAAGCTCGCCGGCGTGCTCGAGATTTACGAGAAGTTCGTGGGGGAAGACCCTTATACGAACCCCATGCGCGTCTTCCCTGCGGTTCACTACACGATGGGGGGGCTTTGGGTTGACTTCGAGCGTGCGTCCAACGGCGGGATCGCGATTGGCTCGCCCCGCAACCAGGCTACGAGCATCCCGGGCCTCTATGCGGCGGGCGAAGTCGAGTACCAGTACCACGGTGCGAACCGCCTCGGAGCGAACTCGCTGTTGTCGTGCCTCTGGGCCGGGATGATCGTAGGTCCGGCGATTGCCGCGTACCGCAAGAACCTGGCGAGGAGCGCGTGGGATTTGCCGTCCTCGCTATTCGACAAGGCGGAGAAGCGCGAAGACAAGAAATTTCAGGCCATCATCGCGCTCGACGGCGACGAGAACGCCTATGAGCTGCACGAGGCGCTCGCGCAGACGATGCTCGTCGACTGCACCATCGAGCGGCACAACGGAGTGCTCGACCGAGTGCTCGCGAAGGTCGAGGAGATCGACGACCGCGCGCGCCGCGTGGGCGTGACCGATCCCACGAGAGGCCGCATGAACCAAGGCGCGCAGTTCGTGCGGCATCTCAAGAACATGATCGTCCTCGCGCGCGTCATCGCACAGGGGGCGCGCAATCGTGACGAATCACGAGGCGCGCATTTCAAGCCGGAGTTCGATCAGCGCGACGACGCAAAGTGGCTGCGGTCGACGCTCGCCTTCCACCACGGCGCCACGAACGGTAGCCCCGACGCCGTTCGCTTCGTGCGCGAGTTCGACTACGCCCTCCTTGGCCGGCCGGTGCACGCGACCGACGCGGTGGATGTGAGCCTCGTGCGCCCGCGCCCGCGCAAGTACGAGGCGGCGGGGGCGGCAAGCGCCGGACCCCAAGCCTCCCAGAGGCCCGCCGCGGACGGACCCCGCCCGTCGGCGGTCCCGAGCCCGAAGCGCTAAGCCGAAAGCCGGCGACCCATGCCCGATGCGCGCACAGTGAGCCTTCGAGTCAAACGTCAAGACGGTCCCGGGCAGGGGAGCTACTGGCAGGAGTTCCGGCTTGCATGGCGACCTCACATGAACGTCATCAGCGCGCTCATGGAAATACAGCGCAGGCCCATCACGTCGTCCGGTGAAAAAGTGTCGCCGGTGGTCTGGGAGTGCGCGTGTCTCGAAGAGGTGTGCGGCTCGTGCACGATGCTCGTCGACGGGCGAGTGCGCCAGTCGTGTAGCGCCATGATCGACCGTATCGCGCCTGACGGGCAGACGATCACGCTCGAACCGATGACGAAGTTCCCTGTCGTCCGCGACCTCGTCGTCGACCGCTCGAGGATGCTCGAAGACCTCAAGCGCGTTAAGGCCTGGATCCAACTCGACGGTTCGCACGAGCTCGGCCCCGGCCCGCGCCAGTCGCAGTCGGACCAGGACGTCGCTTACTCGCTCTCGCGCTGCATGACCTGCGGCTGCTGTCTCGAAGCGTGCCCTGAGGTCAACCCAGGCAGCGACTTCATCGGCCCCGCGGCGATTAGCCTCGTCCGCCTCTACAACCTGCATCCGAGCGGGAAGATGCACAGCGACGAGCGGCTCGACGCCGTCATGGGCGCGGGGGGTGTCGAGGGGTGCGGCAAAGCACAGAACTGTGTCGAGGTTTGCCCGAAAGGGATCCCGCTCGTCGACTCGATTGCCGCGGTCGGCCGCGCGGCGACCAAGCGTATGCTGCTCGGCTGGTTGCTCAAGTAAGGCTCGCGGCGCTGGGCGGGCGTGGGACGCAGGCGACGTTGGCCGGGGCACGAATTTGGCCCGTCGGTGAGGAATCGGGTACTCGCTCGAACACGGAGGCGAACATGCTCCAGTCCTCGACCGCTACATCGTCGATTCCCGGGCGCAATTTGATCGACCGCGTGGGCGATGTTCTTGCCGCCCTCGAGTGCACTCGTGTGTGGGTCCGCGGGGCAGGCCGGCACGTCTTGCTCGGTCTGGAAGCCGAAGAGCCATTCGCGCGACTGACAGCGCTCGGCGCCGGGGCCTACGGTTTGGCGTTCCACGGCGGCGTCGCCAGAACGTGGGAGCTCTTGCTCGTCGATGACCTTGCGGCCGTTGTCGAGCATGCGCTCATCGGCGCGAACGCCTTGCGGTGCGGCCTCGACTCCTGATGACGTGGGCATCACGGCGTTCGGTGGGGATGACCGCGGTCGTCGCCTGTCCTTACGACCGCAAGGCACGTCGATCACCGTGGTGATCGCATGTCCTTAGGACGACAAGGACGGTGCCTTACAACGGCAAGGACGTGTCCTTGTTGTGGTCATCCATCGTCCTTATCGTGGTGATCGTCATGGATCACCGTGGAGATCCCCCGTCCTTATCGTGGTGATCGTCATGGATCACCGTGGAGATCCCCCGACCTTATCGTGGTGATCGTCGTGGATCACCGTGGAGATCCCCCGACCTTATCGTGGTGTCGTGGATCACCGTGGAGATCCCCCGACCTTATCGTGGTGATCGTCGTGGATCACCGTGGTCATCGCCACGGGCAGCGTACCGGTGGACACCGTATGG
The DNA here is from genome assembly GCA_964531095.1 of uncultured Polyangiaceae bacterium. Lineage (GTDB taxonomy): Bacteria > Myxococcota_A > Polyangia > Polyangiales > Polyangiaceae > Palsa-1150. The sequence continues at coordinate 26,812 of CAZHED010000010.1, forward strand.
TTATGGTATCGTCGATGTCGTGCGCCGTTTCGCGTTTGCCCTGGGCTGTGCGCCAATCGCGTTCGTGCCGGCATCGGCCTTCGCTGAGCCCGGCCAATTCGTGCAGATCGCAGAAAACGAGCGCGGGGCCGCGGGCGCCCCCATCGAGATTGCCCCGCATCCTCCCGACCCCGAGAATCGCGCAGAAGGGCCCGAACAAGTGGTTCTCGGCGACGAGGGATCGGCCCCGCAGCCGAGCCTCGGTGAGGCGCGGCCTCCACCGGAGCGCCCCCGACGCAAGGGTCTCGTGCTCGAATCGACGCTCGGCGTTCTGGGGTTCGCCGGCCAATTCCGGCACGTCGCGCCGCCCGCCTTCTCGACACGCGTCCTTCTCGGCTACGAGCTTTTCTCGTGGTTGATGTTGTTCGGGCAGAGTGAGCTCGCGTTCACCGATACGAGCGAGTCGCAAAACGCTTCGCAATCCCGCGCATTCGCGATGTGGGGTTTCGGCGGGGGTGTTCGGGCGGGCCCGAAGATCGGAAACGTCGGGGGATTCATTCAAGCCGATGTGGGTGCGCTCGCTGCACAAGTCCCGCACGACGCGCTCGCCTATCTCGGATTCCGTGGGGCCGAGAGTCTTGGTATGGCGATCGGCGGCAGGGTGGGCGCCGAGTGGTACCAGAGAGACCGCCATCTTGCCCTTTGCGTGAGTGGCGGCCCCCGTTTCGCCCAGGGCTTCTCCAAATCTGGGGTTGCCGGCGACGTGCCCCTCGTGTGGGATGCCGCCGGGGGACTCCGCTATACGTTCTAGGGGCGACCCGCGACGTGCCGAGACGAAACGCGTGGCCGCGAGCCTCTCGCTTGCCCGGCATGCCGAACACTCGAGCCTGATGACCGGCGCAATCAGCAGCTCTGGAACGTCATCGACGTCGCCACCGCCATGCTCGAGGTGAGCCCCGGACTGTACCCGGGTGTAGTACGATCCGCGCAGGTCGTAGTGATGAGGCTCGTGCGCGTCGCCCTCGCCAACGTGAACGCAACGGTGGGCGCGTGCCGTTCGAACGTGGACCGCTCGATCGCTCTGGCCCGCGATGCTGCGGCCGACGGAGCGACGCTGGTCGTGTTGCCGGAGCAAGTGATCGGCGGGTACCCGCCCGAAGACCTCGTCCAGTGGCGCGCGTTCGTGGACGCTCAGCGCGACGAGCTGCGCCGCTACGCCCGTGAGACCGCATCGCTTCCCTGTGCCAGCGCGATCGGCCTGGTGGTCGCACGCGGGTCCAATCTCTATAACGTTGCGGCCCTCGTGCACGGCGGCGAGCTGTGGGGGTTCGTCCCTAAGGAAAAGCTTCCCCTCTACAACGTGTTCTACGAAGCGCGCACCCTGGCCCGCGGTGCCCCCGGCCTGTACGACACGATCGACGGCGTTCCCTTCGGGGACCTCGTCTTTGACCTCGATTTCGGGACGATTTCGCTCGAGGTGTGCGAGGATGCCTGGTCGCCGGACGGGCCCATGCGAAGGCGATCGTACGCGGGGGCAGAGCTCGTGGTGAACCTCAGTGCGTCGCCGTTTCGCCTTGGCATCGCGGAGACACGGCGCGAGATGATCGCGACGCGCGCAGCCGACTCGCAGGCGACGGTCGCGTACGTGAACTTGGTCGGCGCGAACGACGGGCTGGTGTTCGACGGCGGCGGGTACGTGGCGCAGAACGGGCGCCTGCTGTTCGCGACAGAGCGGTTCCGAGAAGGTGTGGAGGCGGTCACCCTCGATCTCGATCGGACGCGGCGGCTGCGCACCGAGAACACGACCTGGCGCGAGGACGGAGAGGTCTACTCCGGGCTTGCTCCCAAGCCGTCGCGTGTCCGAGTCGACGCACCGACCGGAGGTCGCGGGGTGCTCACCTTTCCCGTGCCTCGAAACAAGAGCTTCTTTCTGCCGGAGGACGTTCATCCGAAGCGCCCGCGCGACGCGTTCTGCGAAGAGCTCCTCGATGCGCTCGCCCTCGGGGTTGGCGATTACTTCGAAAAGACCGGGTGCTTCAAGACGATCGGGGTCGCCCTTTCCGGAGGGCGAGACAGTCTCCTCGTGCTCGCGGTCGCGCGCCGATGGATCGACACACGGTGGAAGCGCTTGTCCGACGGCGATCGCAAGGCGAAGGCGCGCGACATCTTGCGCGCGTTCTACATGCCGACGCGGTACTCGTCGCCCGAAACGCGTGCCGCCGCCGAGCAGGTGGCGAGCGAGCTCGACGCGCCGCTCGCGATCGTATCGGTCGACGACGCGTTTGTGCGCGAGATCGAGGCAGTCGAAAGGATGCTTCAGCCGGGTGAGGAGCTGACGGCCCTCGCACGGCAAAACATCCAGGCGCGCGTCCGGGCGGAGCGCATGTGGACCTGGGCAAACTGCGCAGGCGGCCTGTTCTTGCAGACGAGCAACATGAGCGAGAAGGCGGTCGGATACGTGACGATCGGCGGTGACGGCGAGGGTGCGCTCGGCGTGATCGCCAACGTGCCGAAGACGGTCGTCAACTACTTGCTCGACTGGCTTTACGACAAGACCCGCTCCGAGGGGATCCGCCTGACCCTCCTCAAGCCGGCCACGGCGGAGCTCGCCGAGGATCAGGAAGACGAGCGTGAGCTCATGCCATTCCCGGTGCTCGACGCGTGCTTCGCGCTTTTCGCCGGCGAGAAGATGGCCCCCGCCGATGTGGCGCTGGCGCTCCGGGCGGTCTTTCCCGAGCACTCGCCTTCCCGCCTGGACGATTGGGCGGCGCGCTTTGTGCGCTTGTTTGGCGCGTCGATTTACAAGTGGGTACAGGCGCCGATCTCACTTCACGTGGGAAACCTCGACTTGGAGCGCGAGCGTGCGCTGCAGTTGCCCGTGGTGCAAAAGGGGGAGTGGCAGGGGTAGTCTTTAATGCGACCGCCGGTGCAGTCGGCGCTCGGGGCGGCTGAAGACCGCGGGCTCGCCCGTCCAATCGTCGAGCCATGTCGCATCACCCTCCGGCGCTGGCTTCTCCTCCTTTGCTGAAGCTCGCGATGAACGCGAGGGGCCCCCACAGAGGGAAGAGAAGGGGGGTGGCCCGCGCCACCATCGCCAGGGCGCCCAGGCCCGTCGCCCGCGTTCCGTCTCGCCGCACGATGACCACCGCGCGGCCAGTCTTCACCGCGTCGGGTGCCCACGGTTTGATCTCGAAGCGCGCGAGCCAATCGAGCAGCAATACGGTGCGCGCGATCATTCGTCCCCTGAGGCGCGACGAATCGTAGAACAGCTTTCGCGCGCGTACGTCCGGGGTCGCGAAGAGAGCGTAGACGGCGAGCGTCAACCAAGTGAACCCCTCGACGCGGCTCGTCGCTTCGATAAGGAGGTGAAAGCACACGCCCCACCAGAGGGCGAAGACCCGCGTTCTCCCGCCCCATAGCCCAGCGACCAGGAATAGCTCCGTGCCGATCGCGAGCTTCGCGAGCGCGCTGGCGACCTCGGGCTGCCCCAACCAGTCGACCACGGCTTGCGGAACGCCGTGCGCTACCGCCTGGTAGCCGAACATATGGATGCGCTCCAGCACGACGCGCCCGCTGCGCCAGTCGGCGTCGAGCAGCTTCGAGCCCCCCGACGCTGCGTAGATGATCGAGAGCTGGACTTGCGCCAGCCGGGCGGCCCAGAGCGGGCCGATGCGCACGATCGCCGGGTCGCCGGCGACGCAGAAGGAGCGGTCGCACGGCGACAGCGCGAGCAGAAACGAGTAACAGAAGAGCGCCCAGCGGTTGTGGTGGAATTCGAGTCGGTCGCAGCAAAGCACATAGGTGCCCGCGAGAGCGCTCATCAGCAGCGCCGCGCGCGCTCGGTATCCCGCGACGACGAGCGCGCCGAGCAGCACCTGCGCGACGACCAGCACCGCGTACACCGTGCGCGATGCGACCAGCGCTTCGGGCACGATGGGCCAGTGAAATGCGTCTCCGAAGTACCCGTCCTGAAGCTCGCGCGCTGCGCGCAGGGCATTCTCGAAGAGAAGCACGCCGAGGGCGACTCGCACCGCGCCGAGCACGTAGGCGTCGCCGACCTCGTCGCGCCAACGGCGGATCGCGGAGAGCATCTAGGGGAGCCGCGCGTGGCTGAACAGAGTGACGGTGCTGGCTTCGCCGCCGTTCCTCCGGGCGACCACTTCGGCGCCGAGCCGCGTCGTCTCGGCGTCGCCCTGAATGTGGTCGGCGACGTCGTCGACGGCGCGTTGGAGGCGAGCCACCTGCGTGTCGAGGCCGTAAGAAGCGAAGACGGGCGGTGTGTCGATCGCGGCCAGGGTCCTGTCGCGCACGCGGTCGCGCCAGGAAAAGCCATGCACCTGCCCGGAGCGGTCCCGCGCGGTCCATTCGCCGCGCGGGGCGGTCAACCGCGCGCCGCCCACCTCTCGCATGAGATGGATTTGCATGACCGATGCCTCCGGAAACATCCGAAAGCCGAAACAGCCATCCCCTCGCAGCGGCGCCGTCAGCACGAGCGCGGACTGACCGGCGATCCAGCACGCGGCGAAGGCGACGCGACCGAACGAACCGACATGTAGCACGCGCCCACGTTAGCCGGGATCCGGGCACAATTCCTGCGGCACGAGTCAGCCGCGCGCCGACCTCCGCGCGTACGACGATTGGCGTGCCGGCCGTTGAATGCGGCCCGGTTGGTGTGGGGAGCTCAGGAGCCGAGCTCCCGCGCGCTCGACGGGAGCTCGCGCGTGAGCGCGGCGCGCACGGCCCGCGAGAGCGAGGTCGGCGTATAAGGCTTCTCGATGAAGCCCACGGCGCCGGCCACAAGCGCTTCCCTCGCTTCGCTGTCGGCGGAGAAGCCGGAGACCACAAGAACGCGCGCCTCCGGCGCGAGCCGCCGCAGCCGGAAGTAGAATTCTTTGCCCCCCATGATGGGCATCGCCATGTCGAGCACGACGAGGTCGAAGGGCCCCTCCGCGGTCCACACCTCGAGCGCCCGCCTTCCGTTTTCCGCGGCGCGCACCCGCAGCCCCATCCGCTCGAGGATCCGCTTCGCGGCGGCGCGCACGCTGGGCTCGTCGTCGACGAGCAACACGGCGCGATCGGACAGATCGGGTCGGCGACCGCTCGGAGGCGCGACGGAGTCCACGGCCCGCCGCTCCGCCATGCACGGCAGGTGAAGTGTCACCGTCGTTCCGTCGCCGACACGACTCTCGACCTCGGCGCTGCCCCCGTGGTTGCGCGCCGTGCCGTAGACCATCGCCAGTCCGAGCCCCGACGTCGTACCTTCGGGCTTGGTCGTGAAGAACGGATCGAACGCGAGGCGGCGCGTCTCGGAGTCCATCCCGGCGCCCGTGTCGTGCACCGAGATCGCCAGGTACTTTCCCGGCGCCACCGCGCGGCGGTGAGCCTCGCCTCCCTCGAGCGTCGCGCACACCGTCCGGATCCGGATGACGCCGCCGTCCGGCATGGCGTCGGCCGCGTTGACGCACAGGTTGACGATGGCCTCGACGAGCTGGTTCGCGTCGCCTTCGAGCCGTGCGTCGCCATCCTGCAAATCGACTTCGACCTCGATCTCCGCGGGCAGCATCGGCGCGAGGATGTGACGGGCTCCGTCGACGAGCCCCTTTGCGTCGAGCACGTCGGACGCATACTTGCCGCGCCGACTGAACGCGAGCAGGTTACGAGTGAGGCTCGCGCCCCGCCTTGCTGCGCCGAGAATGCTCCTGACGTCGTCGCGGCCCACTTCGTCCAGCCGCCCGTCCTCGAGCAGCAGCTCGCCGACCGTCGTGATCGACGTCAGCATGTTGTTCATGTCGTGGGCCACGCCTCCTGCGAGCCTTCCCACCGCGTCCATCTTCTGGGCGTGTAGCAGCTGTTCGCGAAGCTTTTCGCCCTCCGTCTCGGCGCGCAATCTCTGCGAGAGCTCCGACTTCGCCGCCGATACCGCTTGTCGAAGGCGCTCGCCGCGCACGCGATCGCGTGCTCGCAGGAGCCCGACCTTCGCGTAGGTCCGCGCGCGCATCCAGTGGAGCAGTCCAGCGGTGATCGACGCTGCGACGAGACTAAACGCGTTCGCGAACACCTCGGCGCCCGATGCGCTTTCGACGGCGACGACGGACCAAGCGGCCAACGCCGCCAGCGCGAGCGTGAGGAGCCACAGCGCCGACCGCAGCACGCTGCTTGCGCAGACGATGAGGAGCACCAGGTGAGCTGTGCGTAGCAAATGGTGGGTTCGGTGGATTGCCCATATCGCGTCCGCCGCGAGCAGGAGCCCGACGAAAGTCGCAATGACGTCGGAGAACCGATGCACATCGGGCCAGCGCTTCCAGACGGATCCCAAAAATAGACAGAGCGCCGCGGCTCCGATGTCACATGCGACAATCTCCCACCGGACCGCCGGCGGAACGAGCACGGCGTCGACTGCTGCGCTGAGGATGAGGACCAGCGCGGCGCAAGCGAGGACCACGGGCATGGTGTCGCTGAGCGCGCGCTCGAGGGGCTTGGTCAGGTCATCCGGTACGACTCGCCTAGCCATTGCCACCCTGCGCGATTAGTTCAACGGCTCGGCATCCGCTCCAGCTAAGAGCGGGTCGGCAATTCGTATGGGTCGCAATTGGCGATCCACGTCGATATTCCGGGGATTCGATTCGTGTTGCGGTACTCCCGTGGCGCACTTCGGGACTCCAAGCCTTGTCTACCTCGACGGGGGTGCGGCCAACGATCGCACGGATGTCGCGAATCGCCACCCTTGAACTGGACCCACGTGCACTTCCTCAGGCATGCGCGAGAGGATACCGGACCGCCGAACCCCGGTGTGCCGGGCGTCGCGCGTGTGCTACTCGTCGCGCCGTGAGGACACGGGTCCGCTTCGCCCCTTCGCCGACCGGCTACCTTCACATCGGTGGCGTGCGCACGGCACTGTTCAATTGGCTGTGGGCACGCAAAACCGGTGGGGTCTTCGTCCTGCGTATCGAAGACACGGACAGGGAGCGCAGCACCGAAGAGAGCGTGCGGGTGATCCTCGAGTCGCTGAAATGGCTCGGCTTGGCGTGGGACGAGGGGCCAGAGGTTGGCGGTTCGCACGGGCCGTACACGCAGATGGATCGCTTGTCGGTCTACGCCGAGTATGCCGAGACGCTGATCCGCGAGCGCAAGGCGTACCGCTGCTATTGCACGAAAGAGGAGCTCGATGCGCAGCGGTCGGCGCTGAAGGCTCGCGACCCGAAGGCGACGTTCAAGTATCCGGGAACGTGTCGCGACCGCAAGTCCGAGCCCGGTCTGCCGTTCGTCGTCCGCTTTCGAGCGCCAGAGACTGGAAGCTTGACGTATGTCGACCGAGTGTTCGGTGAGGTGACGACACCCAACGCCGCCCAGCAGGATTTCGTGCTCCTCCGCAGCGACGGGGTACCGCTCTACAACTTCGGGGCGGTCGTCGACGACATTGCCATGGACATCACGCTCGTTTCGCGCGGACGCGATCACATGGTCAACACCCCGCCGCAGATCTTGCTCTACGAGGCGCTCGGGCGCCGGCCCCCGGAGTTCGCGCACCTGCCGATGATGCTCGCGCCGAACGGCGAGAAGCTCTCCAAGCGCCACGGCGCCGTCAGTGTCGGACAATACCGGGACCAGGGGTACGCGCCGAGCGCCGTGCTGAATTACCTCGCGCGCTTCGGCTGGTCGCACGGTGACCAAGAGGTGTTCTCGATCGACGAGCTCGTCGCGGCTTTCGACTGGGAGCACTGCAACAAGGGCGACGGCAAGTTCGACGCGAAGAAATTTTTGGCCATCGACCACGAGCATTTGAAAAGTGATCGGTTGATGCCGACCGAAGAATACGTCCGGCGCACGCTGCCGTTTCTGGCCGGCCGGGGTTTTGCGGGGCTGGAAGCCGAGCGCGTCTCGCCCGCCATCCCGATGATCCGCGAGCGGGCGACGACGTTCGCCGATGCGGCCGACCGCCTCGACTTCGTGTTTCGGGATCCCCCCTCGGTCGACCCGGAAGCGGCCAAGAAGTTCCTGAGCGCCGAGAACGCTCCGACACTCCGCGATCTCGCCTCGGTGCTCGAGAAGGTCGAACCATGGACCGCGCACGCGATCGAGGCCGCCGTCGTCGCGTGGCTGGGAAACACCGGCCTATCCATCAAAGAGGTCGCCCAACCCGCGCGCGTGGCGCTCACCGGCCGTACCGCGAGCCCGGGCCTCTTCGACGTCATCGCCGTGCTCGGCCGGGAGCGGGCGAATGCACGCCTCAGAGGCGCGGCGGACGAGACGAGGAGATCAACCGAAGGACGGGAAGACGGGAACACCTGAACGTCGATCGGGCGCAGAGCACGACGCCCGCTTCTGTCTTCGGGTGTGCCGGGGAGTCTTTCTCGCTCACTTGCCTTGCTTGACTTGCTTGGCGGTCCACGAGTCGCGAAGACCGATCGTGCGGTTGAAAACCAGGGCGCCTGGCTTCGAGTCGGGGTCTACGCAGAAGTAGCCCACGCGCTCGAACTGGAATCGGTTTCCCACGGCCGCGCTTGCAAGGGCAGGTTCGACGCGCGCGCCGCTGATCGTCTCACGCGACTGCGGGTTGATGTGAGCGAGGAAATCGTCGCCCTGCTCGCCCGGATGCTCCGCGTTGAAGAGGCGATCGTAGAGGCGCAGCTCCACCGCAGGCGAGTCCACCTCCGACACCCAGTGGAGGGTCCCCTTGATCTTGCGCCCGTCCTTCGGGTTGCCGCCGCGAGAGGCCGGGTCCCATGTGCACCGCAGCTCGACGATTTCGCCGCGCTCGTCCTTCACGACGCGTTCACATTTGATGATGCAAGCGTACCTGAGCCGGACCTCGGCTCCGGGCGACAGCCGGAACCATCCTTTGGGGGGGATCTCGGCGAAGTCCTCGCGATCGATGTACACCACGCGCGTCAGCGACAGCGGGCGGGTGCCCTGCGTCGGGTCCTCAGGATGCCACGGCGCGTCGAACCGCTCTTCGCGACCTTCAGGCAAGTTTTCGAGAACCACCCGAAGCGGCCGAGCGACCCCCATCGCGCGTTTGCATCGAGTATTGAGGTCTTCGCGAACGGCGTGCTCGAGGAGCGCCACATCGACGAAGCTATTGCGCTTCGAGACTCCGATCCGGTCGCAAAAGGTTCGGATGGCCTCGGGCGTGTACCCCCTTCGCCGGAGGCCGGCGATCGTCGGCATGCGGGGGTCGTCCCACCCGGCGACGTGACCGCCCTCGACCAGCTGCTTCAGCTTCCGCTTCGAAAGCGTCGTGTACGTGAGGTGCAACCGCGCGAACTCGATCTGCTGGGGCCGGGGGGTGAACGTCACCTGGTCGAGAAACCAGTCGTAGAGCGGCCGGTGGTTCTCGAACTCGAGCGAGCAGACCGAGTGGGTCACCCCTTCGATGGCGTCCGAGTAGCCGTGCGCGAAGTCGTACATCGGGTAAATGCACCACGCGTCGCCCGTGCGGTGATGATGCTCCCGGCGGATCCGGTACATGACCGGGTCGCGCATGTTCTGGTTGGGCGACTCCATGTCGATCTTGGCGCGAAGCACGTGCGCGCCGTCGGGGAACTCCCCGGCGCGCATGCGGCGGAAGAGGTCGAGGTTCTCGGCTGGGGTTCGATCGCGGTAGGGACTGACCCGTCCTGGCTTGTAAAAGTTGCCGCGCCCCTCGCGGATCTCTTCGAGCGACTGGCTGTCGACGTACGCGGTTCCCGCCCCGATGAGGTCGACGGCAATGCCGTAGAGCCTCTCGAAGTAGTCCGAGGCAAAGTACATTCTTTCGCCCCAGTCGAAGCCCAGCCAACGGACGTCTTGCTGGATCGAGCGCACGAACTCGTCTTCCTCGGTGCTCGGGTTCGTGTCGTCGAAGCGAAGGTTGCACGCCGCGTCCGTCACGGTTTGGGCGACGCCGAAGTTGAGGCAGATGGACTTGGCGTGGCCGACGTGAAGGTAACCGTTCGGCTCGGGCGGGAAACGCGTCACCACGTTGCCCCCGTTCTTGCCGGCGGCCACGTCATGCTCGATGATTTCGAGTACGAAGTTGGGGAGCTTCTCGGGTGCGGGCCGGTCGGCCTTGATCGGGGGCGGTTGTCTTGGCTTCTCGTCGGTCATGGGGCTGGGTGCTGGGATGTAGCAATCCGCGAGGCACCATCCTAGTCTCTCGCCGCCTTGACCATGCAGCCGCCTGTGCTGGCGCCCCCCGACGCCGGCGGATTCGACTCCGTGCTCTCGGCCTTCAAGCCCGTCGTACCCATTCCCGTTCTGCTTGTCGTCCTTCCCATCCTCTGGTGGCTGTTCCGTGGCACGTGGAGGGCGCTCGACGACGACTCGACGAAGTGGCGGGCGATGCTCGCCGCCGAACGGCGCACCGACTTCCGCCCACTCGTGGCCCTGGTCCTCTGCGCGGTGATTCTTACCCTGCAGGAGTACTACGGCGGGCGTGTGTACTACGACCAGACCATCCGCCCGTGGTTGTCGGGGCTCGACACGCTCCATCCGCATGCGATCAAGCTCGCGAAATACGACGAGCTCTACGGGCTGGCGTGGTGGTCATTCTCGCGTGTCGTCGGCTATGCGGTCGTGCCGTTCCCGGTATGGAAGGTGTGCTTTCCGAAGGACTCGCTCCTCGACATGGGCCTTCGCACCACCGGCTTCTTCAGGCACACGTGGATCTACGGCGCGTTTCTGGCCGTGGTCCTGCCGCTTCTGCTGCTCGTTTCGAGGCAGCCGGACTTCGGCTCGTACTACCCCTTCTATCGAAGTAGCTCGCGCTCCTGGTACGATTTCCTGTCCTGGGAGGCGATGTACTTTGCCCAGTTCTTTGCCCTCGAGACGTTCTTCCGTGGCTTTTGGCTGGGGGCCCTGCGGCGGAGCTTCGGCTCGGGCGCGATCTTCGCGATGGCCGTTCCCTACTGCATGATCCACTTCGGAAAGCCGTTTCTCGAGGCGAACGCTGCAATCGTCGCGGCAGTCGCCCTCGGGTCGCTTTCGATGAAGACCAAGAGCATCTACCAGGGATTCTTCGTGCACATCACCGTGGCCGCGCTCATGGACTGGCTGGCGCTCTACCATCGGCATGCGCTCCCCACGTCCTTCTGGAGCTCGTAGGGAACGCGGTCGGGGCACCGGCCCCGGAGCCGACATGCGCGCGGCGCGTCGCGACCGCCCTCACTTCAAGGCTTCGCGCGCATTCGACAATGCCCGTGCGCGAATGGCATTGCGGAGCGGTCCTTCGTAGATCGCTCGCAGCGCGTCGAGCACGGCCCCTGTCGCCTCGCTCGACTCCCTCCACGGGGTCGTGGCGAGACGCCTCCAGAGAAGCGACTCGAGAGCCCGCGGTCGATGTGCCAGGCCAGTGACCGCGCGCTGAATGACCTCGACCGAGGTCGGATCCGACCGCATCGCGCGCAAGTAAAGCCCTTTCGCGCTCCCCGGCCCACGCACGTGCCTCGCGACCAGGTCGGCGGTGTCACACAAGGCGAGCGCACGCTCGGGGCCCTCGGCGGCCAGAGCGACGCGCGCCTGCGCAAGCCGGAGTGCCTCACGCTCTGCGCGCTGTTTGGTCCTCCAGGCGACGAGCGGCCGGACCCGCCAAAGAAGGACGGCCAAGAAGGCTCCGGCGGAGACGATGAGCGGCAGAGACGAGTCCTGCATGCGTGACAGACCAGGGAAATCCGGGGCGTGTGTGGGCAAGTCTAGGGTAAGTCCAGTGCGAGGCCCCATTACCAGAGAAACCGCGGCGAGAAGCGGGCTACTTGCAGAGGGCCGCTCTGCTTGGCAGACTTGACTGTCTTGGTCCGCTTGCTCCGCTCCGTCCGCGCCGCTGCGGTTCTGGCCGTCTTGGTGCTGCCCGCCGTGGCCCGAGGCGATATCTACACGTACACCGACGGCGACGGCACGGTCCACTTTGCCAACAGCCCCGGCGGCGACAAGCGGTACCGCCTGTACATTCGCGGCAACGGTTGGCAGAAGCAAGGCGTCGCACCAGGGGTCACGCCCGTGCCGCCGAGCGACCACGACATCGCGCGCTACTCCCGGTTCGATGCCTGGATCCGTCAGGCCGCGACGCTCTATCAAATTCCCGAGCAACTGGTGCGCGCCGTCATCCGCTGCGAGAGCGACTACGACCCGCGTGCCGTCAGCGTCTCGGGCGCGCGGGGGCTCATGCAGCTCATGCCCGACACCGCGTCCCTCATGCTGGTCCGCGACATCGACGATCCGCACGACAATATCTTCGGTGGCGTGCGGCTCCTCCGCGTTCTCGCGAATGAGTTCAACGGCGACCTCGACCTCACCGTCGCGGCTTACAACGCAGGCGACGGGGCGGTCATTCGATTCGGCGGTATCCCGCCGTTTCAAGAGACGCGCGACTATGTCGTGAACGTCACCAAGTACTACCGCCGCTACCGGTCGATGCCCGACGCGATCGAGGCAAGCCAGTCGCGAGACTGAGGGCTTGTCCGGGATCCGCAGGGGGGAAACGGCTCTTTCCGGGCAGGACGCTTGCGGGAATCGGCGCCGATTGGTAGGTTGCGCGCCCATTTTCGCCGCGCGAGTCATCTCGCGCACCCTCCGAAAGGAAGCCCATGTCTACGAAGACCCCGCTGGCTCTGATGAAAGAAGCGTTCGGTGACAAAGCCAAGCTCGTCCAGGCCGTCGAGAAGCTGACGGGCGAAGAGTTGTGGGTAGCTCGAACGAACGAGAACAAGGGGCTCGCCCACGTATCGAACGCAAAGCTCTTGCGGCTGCACGCGACCTTCACTGCGGTCAAAGAAAAGTTCGGTACGCGCGAGAAACTCATCGACGCCATCCTGGAGCTTCAGGGGCGCGCGAAGGACACTGGCCTCCGTCAGACGCTCCTCGGATGGCCTGTGCCTCGGCTTTTCGACACGTACAAGTCGACCGCGAAGCGTTTGGGAGACGGTGCCGGTCGTCGCAAGACGTCAAGGGCGCCGGCAAAGGCGGCCGCTGCGGGGGCGACGAAGGCGGCGCCCGAGAAGGCGGCAAAGAAGCCGGCGGCGAAGAAGCCGGCGAAGAAGGCGTAGAGCTCCGCGGAAGTTCGGCGGGGCGGTACGAGCGGGGCCCGTAGTTACGGCCGACCACGAGTCGTCTGAAAATTCACGCAAGCACGCGCGCGATCGAAGTAGTCTCTGCCGCGATTTGCTGTTCGGAGGTGTCGCGTGGCTATAGCGAACGACAACAACGGTAAGGAAAAGAGCAAGATCGTCCTCGGGGAAAGCGGATTTCCGAGGATGCACGAGCTCTTCGTCCCCAAAGCCATCTTCTTCACGAATGGCGTCGGCGTCCACAAGGACCGGCTCTCCTCTTTCGAGCTAGCACTGCGCGGGGCGGGAATCGAAAAGGCGAACCTCGTGACCGTAAGCTCGATCTTTCCGCCCCACTGCCGGGAAATGAGCCGGAAAGAAGGCGAGAAACTGATCATGCCGGGGCAGATCGTCCATTGTGTCATGGCCCGACAGGACACGAACGAGCCCAATCGCCTCATCGCAGCAGCCATCGGTCTCGCGCGGCCCGCCGACAAGGACCGGTACGGTTATCTTTCCGAGCACCACAGCTATGGCGAGACGGCAAAGAAGGCCGGCGACTATGCGGAAGATCTCGCGGCGACCATGCTCGCGACGACCCTCGGCATCGATATCGACGCGGAGAAGGCGTGGAGCGAGAGAGAGCAGGTATTCCGCCTCGAGAAGACGATCCTCAAGACGCGCAACATCGTGCAGAGCGCCGAGGGCCATCCGAAGGGCCTCTGGTCCACCGTGATCGCTTGCGGCGTGTTCATCTTCTAGTTCCCCTGGTGCAGGCCCCGGTGCGCCTCAGGCGCGAAGCTTGGGGAGTCGTTGATCTCGGTTTACGTATCTTTACCGGTTTCGCGCAGCACGGTGCGGGTGCCATGCGTCAGAATGAGTACCGGAGGTTACCCCCGATGCCGATTCGCTCGCTCGCCCGCGTTGCTCTTCCGATATCGATGGCGCTCTGGGCCACCGCGCTCGGCTGCGGTGGCACCACCGCTTCCGAGCAGGTCGCTTCTGCCAGCGCGGCGGCGACACGAGCGCCGGTTGCCCAACAGGCGCACGGCGCGGTCAGGCTCTTCGGGAACGCGCTCGGCGACGTACCGATGACCGCGGCCCAACGCTCACAAATCGAGCAGCTGGCCGTCGAGGCCGAGGTGCGCCATGCGGCCGTGCGCGCCGCGCACCGAGACCTTGCTCTTGCCCTTGCGGCGCAAATACAGGCGGGCAGCATCGATCGGCAGGCGCTTGGTCCTGCGATCGCCGCCGTGTCAGCGGCCCTGAGCGTTGCGGAGCCTGCCGATCGCGCGGCGGTCGAGCGGTTGCACGCGATTCTCGGGCCCGACCAGCGCATCGCATTCGTCGACGCGCTCGAGGCACGCCTGCACGAGCACACGGGTCAACTGCGTGGCCATCGCGGGAGGGAGTGGGCCATCGAGCTGAAGCTGTCCGACGATCAGCGCGCCCAAATCAAGGCGGCGCTCGAGCAGCGCGGCCGCGCTGCCGGGCTCGAGCCGGAAGCTGGGCGCCGCGGGATGGACCAGGGGCAGCGCGGGGCGAAATGGCTCGACGCGTTCAAGGAGGACCGATTCGTTCTGGATGACATCGCCCCCGGTCGCCAAGACAAAGGAGGGCAAAAGGCCATCGGGTGGTTCCTCGGGGTGGCCGAGGCCGCGCTTCCCGTGCTGACGCCGGAGCAGCGCACCATCGCTGCGGAAAAGCTGAGGGCCCGGGCGCAGGACCCCGACGGCGCCGTCCCGATGCTCCCCTGACAGACTGGCTGTGCCTTCGAAGGTGCTTGCGCGTACGGCCGGGCCCAACGTGGAGCGGCTCAATCGCCCCGGCCGAACACCTCGTCGATGACCCGCTTCAGACGAACACCGTAGACGATGGCGAACGTGCTGCGGCTCCCGGGGAACAGTTCCTCGGCGCGCGCGGCGACCGCATCGACGATCGCCTCGGCATCGTCGCGAGTCACGTCGCCCGCTCGAATGGTGATCTCGGCCCAGTCGACGGCGCGCCGCAGCAGGTAGACGCGCTTGGTTTCCTCCCTGCCCTCTGGGCTTCGAAGGATCCGAATCGTCTCCTCGAGCGTCATGCAATATTATAGCGGTCGCTGCGTCACCGAGCGAGCCGGCCCGGCTGACTCGGCTGCGCCGGGGGCGCGCCGTCGCCGCAGCGCGTAACGCACGAGCAGCCCGGCGAAGGAACCGTAGGCGATGCCGACGGCTGCCGCGGCCCGCGCCATACCCGCATGCGGCGAAAGGTCGCAGTTCGGGTTGACGTCGATCACGTAGGGCACCCCACTAGCGGCGAGCCGAACGTCGACCCGCCCATAGTCGCGGACGCCCACGGCGCGGAATGCCTCGGTGGCAGCTTTGCGGATGCGCGCCGCCACGCTGTTCGGGAGCGTCGGATGGAGCATCGGCACCGTTCCCAAATCCTCGACCGAACCGCTCGACCACTTCGCCTCGTACGACACGATGTGCGGCGCGTCTGGAGGCAAGCCTTCGAAGTCGATCTCGCTCAACGGCAAGACGCGCGGGGTGGGGTGGCCGAGGAGCGCCACGTTGAATTCGCGCCCTTCGATGAACCGCTCGACCAGGCAGGGCTGCCGCAACGACGTTACGACCGCCTCGACCGCCCGCGCGAGCGCTGTCGGGTCGTGCACGACGTTTCCGCAGGAGATGCCTACCGAGCCGTCTTCGCGCACCGGCTTGACGATGAGTGGAAACGGAAGGTCGCAAGGATCGTCGGGCTTTGCGAGGACGCGACCGGCCGGCGTCGGAATCCCCGCAGCCTCCAGCCGCTGCTTCACGCGGTCTTTCCGCAGGGCGAAGCTGAGCACCTCGGGGGGCGACCCAGTGAACGGGATGCCGAGGAGCTCGAGCAGCACCGGTACCGCGCTCTCCAGCCGCGCGTCGTTTCCGAGCGACTCGCACAAGTTGAATGCGCAGTCCGGCTCGAGCTCGGCGAGGCGCGCGCGGAGGCTCGCCAAGTCGCCGTCGACGGCGACCAGGTGTGTCTCGTAGGCCGCCTCGGTCAACGCTCTGGCCACACAGCCGGCGACGAGCCGCACTTCGGCGCGCGCGGCCCACCCCGGGTCGACCTCGGGGCGGGCATCCTCGTAGTCGACGTTGTAGAGCACCGCGATCCGCTTGTTCGCTCGCGTGCGCCTCGTTGGTGGCCTCCGCTCCGGCGACGTCTGCGCGGGGGAGAGGCCTGGCGGTGCCTCGACCGTCATGGCTTTCGAATCGTGCTCCAGGTGTTGACTTGGCGCCGGCGGAGCCGGCGACGTGTCGTTCGATCGAGCGCACGCGACGAAAGTGACAACATGCGCTCTCCTAAGCGAATCTACCGACATCGTGATCGGGGTCAAGACCGTATTGTCTTCTCTTGGCCAATAAACCGATGACAGCCTCTCGCGCACCGTCCCACTCGCCGGTCATGCCCCGCACGCCTGCCGCCGCTCCCGGCTTCGCCCGCGCCTCGGCGATCGTCTTGGCCAAGGACTTCGCGATCGAGCTCGCCACGCGTGAGATTGTCACGACCGCGGGGTTCTTCGCGGCGCTCGTGGCCATCCTGGCCAGTGTGGCATTTGAGACGGGGCCGGAGACTACGACCCGCGTTGCCCCCGGGGCGCTCTGGCTCGCGATTGCCTTCGCGTCGGTCCTGGCGCTCGGGCGAACCTGGCAGCGCGAGCGGGAGGAGTCGGCCCTATTGGGGCTACTCGTGTCTCCCGTGCCACGCGCGGCGATTTGGTGCGGCAAGGCGGCAGGCGTGCTCGTCTTCATGACGGCGGTGGAGGTGGTCGTCGTGCCCCTCGTAGCGCTCTTTTTCCACGTAGACCTGCTGCCCATCATTGCACCCCTGGCGGTCGTTATGCTGCTCGGGACGGTGGGGGTGGCCGCGACGGGGACGCTCTTCGGGGCGATGACCGTTCGCACGCGGGCGCGCGAGCTTCTTCTGGCCTCCGTTCTCTTCCCCCTGCTCTCGCCGTCGTTGATTTCCAGTGTTGGGGCCACACGAGAGATCTTTTACGCGGCCGCGAGTGGGCAGGCGGTCGATATGGCGGAGCTGCGCGACTATCTCTTCCTTCTGGTGGTCTTCGACGCGGTGGCCATCGCGGGCGGGCTGACGATGTTCGGCGCTCTCCTCGAGGACTAGTGCCGTCCGCCCGAGGTTCTTCTGCCACCGGTTCCGGTGGCGCGCCGCTTCGCGGCACTAGCGCCGGGCGTTCTCGGCGACCGCCTCTGCCTCCCGCACGATGGCTTCGAGCGCGAGTGGCGTGCCCACGACCTCGCCCACCGCGAACACCCCGTTGCGGATTCGACCCCCCGGCGCTTTCACCACGTAGCCGCGCGGTTCGTGTGCGAGAACCGCGCCCGCCTGGGCGCACAACTCGTAGGCCGGCGCGCAAGGCGCGTCGACCAGAAGAGCGTCGCACGAGAACCGCTGCTCGCCCCGAGGGGTGGCGACCGTTACGTCCTTGACGCGCCCGCTCCCTCTAGCCCTTACCGGCGCACCCTCCACCACGACCGCGCCCGGAACCGCCCGCGCGTACGCCCCACCGAACGGGCCTCCGCCGTCCGCCACGACCACAACAACCCGTTCGCCGAGGACGACACCGAGGGTCGCCATCCAGCCGCCGGCGCGCGCGCTCATCACCCCGGGAAGATCGTTGCCTTCGAATGCCAGCGCGCCGTCGTGCGCCCCGGGGGCGAGCACGAGAGTGTGCGCCGCCAGCACCTCCACCCCCGACTGTGCGGCGACAAGGACGTCCTCTCCGTAGACACCGGCCGCAGTGGTTCGCACCCGGACCACGATCCGCGCGGTGGCGACGGAGTCGGCGAACGCACCCCGGAGCGCCGCCCAGGGGTTCGCCTCGTCGGGCGCGAGCGCCTGAGCGCTACCGCCCCAGTGCAAATCATCGTCGATCACCTCGACGCTCCGGCCGCGTTTCGCGAGTTCGAGCGCCGTCGCCATCCCCGACGGACCAGACCCGACCACCAGCGCGTCCAGTTCGCGCCGCTCCGCCGTGCGCGGCAATCGTGCCTCTTTGGGGAGCCGGCCTAGCCCGGCGACTCGGCGCGCGAGCGCCTGCAAGATGCGCTGGGCACCCGGGACGCCCACGAATAGCTCGTGGTGGTTCATTCCCTCCGGGAAGAACCAGTCGGTTGCGCGCAAGAGGTCCGTCTTTCTCGAGCCGACGACGTTTTGCGTCTCGACACGGACTCCGTCGGCCGCTGGCACGCGGCAAGTCATGACGTTGGGCTCATCGTCGACCCGGGCGAGGCACCCGTCGCAGGCTGCCCGCAGGCACGCTGGACCTCGCGGACGGTGAAACTTGGGGCTGCGCGCGACGGCGAGGTGGCCCGCAGCAATCAGCGCGACCGCAACGGGCTCGCCGCGGTCGGCCACGACCTCTGCGCCATCGAACAAGATCGTGACCGGGTGGCGCGGCGGGCGAACGCGAGGCATGGCATTGAAGTCTTTAGCCCGTTCGGGTCAGCCGCGTGTAACGTCCAGGCGCGTCGTGGTGTCTCGCCTTTTCCGGGTCAAACGCATCGAAGCCATCGTCGGCGAGGCGGGATTGCGAGGCGCCCACCTCAAGAGGGTGCTCGGTCCAGTCAGCCTCGTCGCGCTCGGAGTCGGGGCGATCATCGGTACGGGAATCTTCGCCACCATAGGCAGCGCCTCCGGCGGAGACCCCAGCCGCCCGGGGGCCGGTCCAGCCCTGATGGTCTCCTTCTTGTTGACGGCCGTTGCATGCGGCTTCACCGCCCTCTGTTATGCGGAGTTCGCTTCGATGGTGCCGGTCGCCGGCAGCGCGTACACCTACGCCTACGCGACGCTCGGCGAGCTCGTGGCCTGGATCATCGGCTGGGACCTCTTGCTCGAGTACGCCATCGGAAACACGGCGGTGGCGATTTCGTGGGCGGGCTACATGACCGCGCTCCTCGACGGCCTGGGCGTCCATTTCCCATTCTGGCTGGCGGTCGACTACCGGACGGCGGCCAGGACGCCGGAGCTGCTGGCCCAGGCGCCGCACCTCTTCGGTGTCCCCATCGTCTTCAATGCGCTCGCGATGGCGATCGTCGCCCTCGTCACGGCGGTGCTGGTCGTGGGAATCAAAGAATCGGCGCGGTTCAACGCGACCATGGTGGTGATCAAAATCGTGATCTTGGCGTTCTTCGTCATCGGGAGCGCCAAGTTCGTCCGCCCCGAGAACTGGCACCCTTTCGCGCCGAACGGCTTCGCCGGCATCGGCTCGGGCGCCGCGGTCGTGTTCTTTGCCTACATCGGCTTCGATGCCGTTTCGACGTGCGCCGAGGAGTGCAAGAACCCGGAGCGCGACATGCCCATCGGGATCATCGGATCGCTGATCGTATGCACGGTTCTCTATGTGATCATCGCGGCCGTCTTCTCGGGCCTCGTGCCGTACGCCGTGCTCGCGAAGCTGGACGAGGGGCAGCGCGCCCAGGCGCTCGCCTTCGCGATGAAATACGTGTCGATGCCCGGCTGGATGGTGGGCGTCGTCGCACTGGGGTCGGTCGTGGCGCAGACCGCGGTGCTGCTCGTCTTTCAGCTGGGGCAGCCGCGCATATTGATGGCCATGGCGCGCGACCGCTTCCTTCCTCCCGTCTTTGCACGCGTGCATCCGCGCTACGGCACTCCCCATGTCTCCACGATCGCCACGGGCGTCCTCGTGGGGAGTGTCAGTGCATTCGCCAGCATCGACGAGATGGTCGACCTAACGAATGTCGGCACCCTATTCGCGTTCGTGCTGGTGTGCGTGGGGATCGTCGTCATGCGCCTGCGCGAGCCGGACCGGAGGCGTCCGTTCCGTGTGCCTCTCGGGCCGATGCTCGTGCCGGCCCTCGGGGCTCTGTCCTGCCTGATGCTCATCGCCTATCTGCCGCCGTCCTCCTGGGCGCGATTCTTCGGATGGCTGGTGACCGGATTGGTCATCTACGCCACGTACGGTCTTCGCCATACCCGCGCAGTCGGCTCGTGATCGCGTCGCGAAGCTTGGCGTATCCGGCGGTGAGGGGCCGCGTCTTTGCGAAGTCGAGCGCGGTGCGCAGCGCTTCGCGGGCCGCGTCCTCGTTCCCCATCGCCTCGTAGACGTCGGCCTCGAGTGACCACAGGCGCATCTTGCGCGGTCCGTAGGCCCTGACGAGAGCGCGTTTCACCGCCGCCAGCGCCTCGTCGTTTCGTTTCATCGCGAGGTACGTCGTCGCCAGGCGCGCCGGGGGATTGTAGTCGTCGGGAAAGTCACGCTCGCTCTGCTCGAGCATCGGCACTGCGCGCTGCGCGTCGCCGATGGCTATGTACGCGAGGACCCGATGTGCATCGAACACCGTTCGCGCGGCGGCTGTCCGAGCCTGCGACGCCTGCCGCTCGAGGAATTCCGCCCATTGCCGAGCGATGACGAGGGCGTCGTCGAGGCGCCCGAGCTCTCGAAGCGCTCCGACGACGCAATCGTACACGTCGGAGCGGTCGTCGGGGAGGATCGCCTCGGACGGGTCGGACGCCACGCGCCGGCCCAGGGCGGCGAGCTCGCCGAGGCGCGCACGCTCGGGGGCGCTCGCCGGGAGTTGCTCCGCGCAGCCGATCGATGCGCGAATCACGTCGGCGAGCGGCGTCCCCAACGCCATTTTCGGCGCTTCGTCGGCTCCCGCATCCACACAAGCGGCGAGTTGGTGATCGTCCGCTAGGCGCGTGACCAAGCCATCGACGGCTTGAACGCGTTTCGGCCAATCGGGCGGCGCCGCGGCAAGTGCCGCTCGGTAGGCGGCTATTGCTTCTCCGAAGTTGCCCTCGGCGCTGGCGCGGTGTCCGCGTAGCAGGGACGCCGCGGCTGATCCCCGCTGGTCACCTCGGCCGGCAGCGGCGGCCGAGTCCTCGAGCAGTGAGGCAAGCTCGCCTGCCGTCAGGGAGCCCGGCCACGCGAGGATGGGCGTCTCGCGTCCCGCATCGATCACGTAGAGCGTTGGCAACACCCGCACGCCCAACCTCGCCACGACGTCTGCGTTGTCTTCGCGCTCCGTGTCGAGGGAGAGCCAGATGAAGCTCTCGCGGAGTCGGCGCAGCGCCGGGTCGGACAATACGAAGCTTCGCATGCTGAGGCACGTGTGGCACCAGGGAGCCCACGCGTCGACGAAGAGCGGCAAATGTCTCGCTCGCGCGACGGCCAAGGCGCCCCTGTAGTCGTTCTCGATGAAGCGAATCGGGGTCCCCTCGTGCGCGGCCGGTGCGGTCGCAGCCGGCGCTGCGGGGGAGCTCGCGGCACAGGCGGCGGTCCATAGGAGCCACAGCGGGCCGTGCGTTCTCATGAGGTCTGCACCATCCGGAAAAGGCGCCCCTTTACACGCCCGACAGGGTGATTAACTCATGGGTCGACCCGACGCGAATCGCATCTCGGCCGGTGGCCGGTCGAGGGCATTGCGGGGGCAACCATTTCACGGAAGCGCGAATGCGTTCGCTTGCGAACCCTTCGGCCATCCCGCCGGGGCGCCCATTCGCACAAGGAGGATGCCATGCTGACTGGTTGGAGAGACTTCGACGACACACTAAGGGCGTTCGATCAGCTGCAACGGCGCATCGACCGCACTTTCGATAGCTGGGCCATTCCGTCGCCTGCGGGTGATCGGCTCCGCCGCCGGGCCTCGGTGGGATGGCCGGCCACCAATGTGTTCGAAACCAAAGAGTCGTTCGTCGTGAAGGCCGAGGTCCCTGGGCTGGCCGAAAGTGACGTGGCGGTCTCTGTCGAAGACGACGCGCTTGTCGTGCGCGGAGAGCGAAAGTGCGAGGTTCCCCAAGGGTACACAGCGCACTTGCGCGAACGCGCATCGGTTGCCTTTACGCGCAAACTGCCGCTGCCGGCGCGGGTCGCGGCCGACGCGGTCACCGCGACGCTCCGAGAAGGGGTGCTCACCATCACGCTGCCCAAGTCAAAAGACGCCATGCCCCGGCAGATCGCCGTCAAAGCGGGCTAATCGCTGAAAACTCGAAGGAGGAAGCCATGAGCGACATCACCACGGTTCGTGAAAACAATGGCACGGTCCCCGCGCGCTCGTACCAGCGTCGCGCCGTCGCGCCGCCTGTCGACGTCTTCGAGAACGCCGACGAGCTTTTGATCGTCGCGGATGTTCCCGGCGTCTTGCCCGATGGGATCGACCTGCAAGTCGAGAACGACACGCTGACGCTGCACGCCAAGCGGCCCGCCGAACGCGATGCCTCTCCGGCGCTGGTTCGCGAGTACGACGAGGCCGACTTTTCGACGACCTTCCGCATCCCGGCGGGAATCGACATCGCGGCGATCGGAGCGGAGACGAAGAACGGGACCCTCGTCGTGCGGCTACCGAAGGCGGCGGCGGCGAAGCCTCGCAAGGTCACTGTCCGCTAAAGCGCCGAACATCTTGGCGGACCGAGGCTTTCAAGGCTTTCGGCTGTATCGCAAGGCGCGACGCGCTACTGCGCGGTCCAGCCGCCGTCCACCGGCAAGACGACCCCCGTGACCAGGGCGCTCGCGGGGGAGGCGAGGTAAATCACCGCTCCTGCCACGTCGTCAATCGTACCGACACGACCCGCGGGAATGCGATCGACCACGCTTCTCAAGTAAAGAGGCTGGTCGAGGCGCTCTTTGGTGCCTTCGGTATAGATGAACGTGGGCGCGACCGCGTTGACGGTCACGCCCCGAGCAGCCCATTCCAGCGCCAGCACCCGCGTGAGCTGGTTCACGCCGCCCTTCGAAGCGCAGTACACGGCGTGGTCGCGAATCCCGACCAGGCCGGCCTGGGAGCTCATGTTCACGATCCGGCCATAGCCGCGGGGCAGCATGTGCTGGCCCGCCGCCTGGCAGCAAAAGAAGAGCCCCCGCAGGTTCACCGACATCACGTCGTCCCAGTCGGCTTCGGTCACGTCGAGTGCCGGATGGTTGGCGCCCAGTCCAGCGTTGTTCACCAGGATGTCGATGCGCCCGAGTCGGGCGATGGTCTCCGCGAATCCGCGCCGAATGCTGGGGATTTGGGCCACGTCCATGGTCACGGGAACGCCGTCGATCTCGCCCGCGAGCTCCTCGATGAGCGCCGTGCTGCGCGCGGCGACCACGACCTTGGCGCCGGCACCGGCCAGCGATCGCGCGACCCCGCGACCGATGCCGTGGCTAGCGCCGGTGACCAGGGCGACCTGCCCGGCGAGGCTGAAGGTCGGCGAGTTCATGGCGTCACACGTAGCTCGCGCGCGGGGGTGATGGCGAGCGCAAACCGGCCCCAAAACGCCGCGCTACTTGCGCTGGTACACGCTGACGATGGGCACCCCGTCGTGCTCGACGATGTACGCGGGGGCGTCGGTGCCGAGGGCAACCCATATCGAATAGTCGACTTCGTTCATGTGCAGCTCGTGCTGGACGAGGGCCATGGTTGCTTCTCCCGGTGCACCCACCGCGCGAAGGTCGCCCCGCACGCGTCCCTCTTGTTGCATCCGCCCCCACGCCTCCCACGTGGTGTCGTGGATGAAGACCGGGGCACCCCTGGGCGCGTTTGTGTTCAAGTACTCCTCGGCGGCGTTCTGCGACGTAAAGCCCCAGAATTGGCGGTTGAGGCCCAAATCGGCCCCGCCGGCGGTGCCCCCCACGAGCGGAACATAGGCCGAGAGGCCGAACGGGAACGAGTGCGCAGTCACGGCGAGCGGAGCGGCCACGACGCTCGTCCAAAGAGCGCCCTCGGCCATGGCCCACCGGCGGGCGTCCAGCCGAGGCAGCGCGGCGCGCATCGCTGACGCGACGATGTCGAAGCCGCGTCCGGCGATTAGCGCGAGAATCGGATAGGCCGGCATCCAGTGCTTGGTCCCCCCGAAGATGGGTGTGGCCGGCAAGAAGAAGGGCCCGACCGCCACAGCGAGCGACAGGAAAAGCAGGAGGTCCGTTTCAAGTGGGTCCCGGGGAGGAACATCGCCGTCCGTGGCGGTTGGCCTCGACGCGCCTCCGGCGACCCGCCGGAGAAGTCGGCGCGCCCACGCGTCCAGGCGACGCAGCCCGACGATGGCGCGATCGACCGTCCCGACCCCGAAAAGGAGGAGCGTCACCGCGGGCACCGTGGCGAGGACCATAACCGGCAGATAACTCTTGGGCGATGGCGGCCCGAAGTAGTTCTTCCCGAGAAATTCGATGTTGTAATACTCGTGGTTCAGGTGAAATTCGACGTACCACTGCACGCGAGCGAACGTGTCGCTCCACAGGTACGGCCAGAGCGCGTAGAAGACGAGCGGTCCGACGATGGCCATCGATACGAGGCTGGTCGGTAGCGACAGCCGCCCGGCGGCCAGACCGCGCGCGATCGCGCGGCGGTGCACGAAGAGGGCGTGTGGCACGAGCGCGACGGGGATCAGCCAAGCGTTGTGTTTGGTCTCGAGGGCCAGCCCGTAGACGATGCCCACGGCGAGCGCCCAGCCGATGCTTCGCCCCGCCTGGGCGCGCCAGTGCACGTACACGCACAAGATCCACATGGCGGTGATCGGCACGTCGAAGCACGCGAGGTGTGCGTGGAAAAAGACGCGGGGCATGAGGGCGAACAAGATCGCTGCCGACAGCCCCGTGCGCCGGTTCCAGGCGCGCGCTCCGAAGACGTACGTCGTCCAGACGGCGGCCGCCGCGAACGTCATCCCCGGCAGGCGAAAGGCCGTGCTGGCCTCGGAGAGCAAGTGCCACTTCTGGTGCAGAAGATACTCGGAGATTCCGAAGAGCGTCTTCATGAGCGCGGGGTGCTCGTGGTTGAAGCCCCACGCCGAGTCGATCGCCCCTCGCTGGAGAGCGTCGCTTCCGCGCTCGAGCAGCATGCGCCACCACGCCGCGTACTGAGTGGCTGCCTGGAAGTAGAACCCTTCGTCGCGGGGAAACCCGAGCTCCGGCGCCGTCGACAGGAGCCAAGCGAGATAGGCGAGCGCAATCGCGCAGCCGACCACGTGGTCGCGCCAGCCGACGGGCCCAGAGAAGCCGCGTCGTAGCGCCGTGACCGCCTGGGAAGCCAGAGTCGCCTTCACCGCGTGGCCGCCTCGAAGCAATACATGCGCCGATCTCCGCTCGACGTGATGTCGGCGGTGAGGTCTTCCTGCGTTCCGGCTAGCAACGACGTGTCGAACTCGAACGGCTTCCAACCCTCGCCGTCGCGGTGGACGACGCTGCCGATCGCCGTGCTTCCCACCGAAAACGAGATGGTCACGGGCGCCCCCTGTTTGGTGCGCTCGGCTTCGACATAAAGGGCGTGGTGTCCGCGCAGCGATCGACCGAACCGCACGCCCGCGAACCGCAAGCGCAGCGAGCCGCCCGCCGGCGGGGCATAGATGCACCGACGCGCGACGTAGTCGAGATCCGCGACGACACTCACGCCGACGAAGCCCCCGCCCGAGCATGTGAAGCGGTCGCCGGGGACCGCGGGGCCGAACCCGAGCCCGCCGCTCTGCGGAGAGCCGTGCACGAAGGGGCAATCCCGATCCCCGACGGACACGTGGAGCCGGTCTGGACCGATCGCCGAGACCAGGTCGTCGATCACGGGCGCGGGCGCGGGGTTCTCCCAGGTCCTCACCGTGACGCCGCCGAAGCGCCGCTCGTCCGTGCGCCGCCAGCCACGCACTACGGGGGCGTGGGCGTCTCGGATAGCGACTTCGAAGGCCCTCGGGAAGCGCGACTCGTCAGGCAGCCCCTCCCGCTCGATCGTGGCGATGTCCGGTCCGAAGCGCTGCCTCCCGATGGGGTCGGCCCAGGCCGGCGCGAAAGTCACGAGGTCTTCTCGTTTCGCTTGGGTAGCGACGTAATCCCGTGCTGCGTTCCAATCGCGCTCGGGCGCGACCGACGACACCTGCGCGGCGTGCGCCCCGAGCTCGAGCAAGCCCACGGCGGGCACGGCAGCGAACGCCCACCTTCGCCACGCGCGCTCTCGCTGGGTCGACTCGCCGCTCAAGGCGCGCGAGCTTACACGTGGCTTTGCGCCTCGTCACGGCCCGGGCATCGTGTAAGTTCGCGCCGTGCGACTGTCGCTTCTCTTGGGTAGTGGCCGGGTCGCGGCAGAGCCGAGCGCTGGCCGCCGCGTTCGACCCAGCACGTGGCTCTACTTGGCGGTGGCCGTCCTGGCGTCGACGCCGGCGTGGATCGTCAAGCACCCGCCCATGCAAGACCTGCCGTTTCACCTGGCGACGATTCGCGCCATCCGGAGCTACCACGACCCGGCTTACGGATTCGACCAGAACTTCGTCCTGACTTTCGGTCGCACCCAGTACGTCGTTTACTACCTCATCGGCGCGGCGCTCGCGGTCTTCGTCGGCGTCGTCGCCGCGAACGTGATCCTCGTATGCGCGTGCCTGGGCGGAACCGTGCTGGCCTTGCGCTCGCTGCTCACCGCGCTCGGTCGCGACGAACGGCTGACTCTTCTCGTGGTCCCGCTGCTCGTCAACGTGATGTTCATGTACGGCCTGCTCCCGTTTCTCTTGGCCGTTCCGATCATGGTCTGGGGGCTGGCGATCGCCGTGCGGCACTTCGAGCGCCCCGCCCCTCACACGGGCGCCCTTCTGTGCGTGGTGGCGCTTGCGCTCTTCTACTCGCACGTGCTGCCATTCGGCCTCTTTTGCATCGGCTACGCCGCGATGTTCCCGTGGACCAAGCCATCCCGCTGGGCATTCTGCGCGGCGCCGGCGGTCCCCGTGGGCCTGGTCCTCGTCTGGTGGACGTTCTTCACCGCCGCCGGAAAGCTTGCCCGCGGCGCCGCCACCGACAACGCCGGGGACCCTCGCCGACCTATCGACGCGGCCATCGTCGACATTCCCAACTGGTTCACGAACGTCTTTCGCGACACAAGCGACGAGCACGCGCTCATTGCGCTGGCGATCGTCGTCGTGGCCGCCTTCGGGCTCTCGCTCGGGGATCCCGATCGCTCGAGGCCTCTGTCGAGCAACCGCAGCTACGTGATCGTGCCCATCGCCTGCGTCGTCTTTTACTTCCTATTGCCCGAAGGGCACGGATACATCTGGCTCATCGCGCAGAGGTTCCCGATCCTCTTTGCCATCACGGCCATTCCTCTCGTCCGCATGCCGCGGGGGGGGCGCGGCGTCCTGGTGGCGGCCGCCGCGCTGGCATTGGGTGCCGCGTCGGTCGTGAACGTGTGCCAACACTTCATCCGCTTCGAGCTCGACGAAGTCGGCGACATCGACGGCGCCATCCGGGCCATGGAACCGAACCGGCGCGTTTGCGCGCTCATCTACGACAAGACATCGGCGATCCTCAACAATCAGCCATTCTTGCACTTCGGCTCGTACTACCAGGTAGAGAAGGGGGGGGTCGTCATGTTCACGTACGCCGGATATGCCCACTGGCCCATCGACTTCCGTCCCGACAAGTACCCGCCGCCGGGCGGCCCGGCGCGCCTGCGCTGGGAGTGGACGCCGGAACTCGTGTCGATGCGTGAAGTGTATCCCTACTACGACTACGTGCTGACGCGCGGCCCCGGCTTTCAACCGCCGGCGGGTACCTACCACTTGAAATTTCGCGACCCGCACTGGTCGGTCTGGGAGAAAGACGGGCGATGACCTCGCCGTTCACCACGCAGCCCCTCGACGCGCTGATGGCGGCGCAGTCGTCCGTCGGGGTGGTTCTCGGGGCGCTGCTGTGGCTTCGCTCTTTGCGCCCGAGGATCGCGACATGGCTTCTTCTCGCCGCCATCGCGCTCGCGGTCACGGCTCCGGTGGACGGCGACTTCCTCGCAGGGGTCGGCGTCACCCTCGACCCGAAGTTCATGCACCATCTGCTGAAGCTGGCCGCTGCCCTGGCGACGGCCGGCGCATTGCTCTCGCGCCGGGCACTCCTTGTCGTCGTCGCGGCGCTCGGAGAAGCGTCGCTGTGGTTCATCACCGGCTACCTCCAGGGCTCCGATTACGAGTTGGCCGCAGCGCACCTCGCGTTTTTCGGTCTGCTCGTCGGGGTGCATTTGCGCACGCTCGCCGGTGAGCCACCCGCGGGCAAGGGGACGGAGGATCCGTGGGCCGGCGCGTGGGTCGACGACGTCGTCGCCTTCGCGCTCGGCACCACGGCGGGCGCCGTGGTCTGCCGGATGCTCCTGCACGGATGGACGAACAGCGGAGACGAATGGGCGAATACGTTTCAGGCGGCCGTGTTCGCGAAACTGCGGGCATATGGGTCCGTTCCCCATTGCTCCGAAGCGTTCCGAAGTTTCTGGGTATTCGAGCACGTGGGCCGGTCTTTCTCGCAGTACACGCCTGGGTGGCCGCTCTTCATGGCGCCGTTCGTCGCGCTCCACAACGTCTGGCTCGCGGGGCCCGCCTCGCTCGGGCTGCTCGCCGCGGGCGTCTCGCGCTTGGGCCGTCGAGCAGGCGCGGGGTTCTCGCCGGGAACGCCGCCTCCGTCGCTCGATCAGGCGCGGGCTTCCGGGCGTCTGGCGGTGCTGGCGTTGCTGCTCAGCGCCGGCGTTCTCATCAACGGCGGATCGCGCTACCCCCACATTTTCGTCGCGGCCGCGTTTGCCTGGGCGCTCGAGGCGTTGATGACCATCTCCACGGCAGGGCTCTCGACCGGCCGGCAGTGGGCGTGGGGAAGCGTGCTCGGTGCGTGCGCGGCGCTTCTCTTGGCCGCGCGGCCAGCAGACGGGTGCACGCTGGGGATCGGCCTTTTCCTTTACTTCGGTTACGCCTTCGCGCGAAAGCGCATGGGCTGGCGTGCGATCACGGGCTGCGCGATTGCGTTCGTCGCATTGGGCGGCCTCACCCTCGTCATCCTGCGATTGCAGCTCGGCCGGTGGTTTGCCACCGGTTATTCCTTGACGCCGACTTTGTATCCGTGGACCGGTTTTGCGATGAGCGTTCCGGAGCCGAACGCGTACAAATGGGGGATTCCGCTCGCGACGGGCTCGTACTGCTGGTGGCCCTGCTCGCCGGCGGTCGGGCTGGCCGGCCTGGCGTCGCTGCGAGGCCGGGCCCAGAGGATGGCCTTCGTCTTCTTCTTCGCATGTGTGCCTTTCGTCACTTTTTACACTCTCGTGACCATGGGGCGAGGGTTCGACCTGGGGTATGGCCCGCGTTACTCGCTACCGTGCGTGGTTCCCATGGCCGTTGGAACCGGCGTCGCCCTCGGGTACCTCTGGAAGGCCGCGCGTGCTCGATGGACCGCTGTCCCCGCGATTCGCGTCGCAGGCCCCGCCGCGGTCGCTCTCGCCGCGGTCTACGTCGGGGTCGTCCGCATTGCGCCGCTCATCTACCCGTTCACGTTCGCTGACGTGCAGAACCATAACCGGCTGCACGAGGCGCTGGCCCCTCTCGACCTGCACGGCGCCGTGGTCTTCGCGGGCAACGGGCTAATCAACACGGACGTCATGGATCTGCCCGAGAACTTGCCGCTCGACCTTTACCCCAATCAAGACGTGCTCATCGCGATCGACCGCGGCCCGGAGATGGTCAGCTGCGTGCGAGGCGTTTACCCGTCGCGCCGGTTCTACCGTGCAGTGCCCGGCGGCCGCGTTCAGATCGTCCCGATGGACTGAATGGAGCTTTGGGCGTGACGCTGCCCCAGGCCCACTAGCCCTTTGCGGCCCAGGCCACGACCTGCGCGCCGAGCGGGAGGAAGCGTAGACTCGGTTCGAGGGTGCGGAGGGGCGCAAGCGAACGAGGGAAGAAGACGATGTAATCGAGTCGCGCGTCGCGAAGCCCGGCTCTCGTGAGCAGTCGCGTCGCCTCCCACGGCCATAGCAGCTCGACGCCCTCGTCGAACGGGCAGGCCGCGACGACGCGACGGGTGAGCGGATTGAGCGGGTTGTGCTCGAAGACGACCAGCCGGCCGCCGGGGGCGAGAAGGTCGACGATGTCGCGCACGAGCGCCGGGCGCTCGGTCCGCGGGACATGGTGAAGGACGTTGGCGAGGACGACGCCGCCGAAGTGAGCGTGTGGAATGGCCGCTAGGTCCGCGTGGAACGTGGCGCGGCCTGCGCGCTTCGCGGCGATTTCGACGCTTTTCGAGGACGGATCGTAGCCGTGCACGTCCGAGAACGTCTCGGCGAGCAAGCCCGTGAGGTTGCCGATCCCACAGCCGAAATCGAGCAGCGGCTCGGCGAACGCGGGCCCCAGCACGCGACCCAACACGTCGCGCTTGTAGGCGGCGAAGTAGGCGGGCGCCTCGCCGCTCGCCGCGATGTTCACGCGATGCAGGGCGTCGTAGTCGTCGGCGAAACGGTCGAACTCGTGTGCGGCGCCGTCCGCGTCGGCGGCATGGGCGGGGTCGAAGCTCTTGCCCATGTGGCGGCGCGTATAGCATGTCGCGCCGCCGAGGCCACGACGACCGCCGTTCATCGCGCCCGCCGCCGTGAGCGCGTGATTTGCCGGCGCGACCCGGGTAAAAGGCGGGCTCCACGTGCCCCAGCCTCGTCCCACGTTGAGCCTCGTCCTGCCCATCTTCAACGAAGAAGAGGTCCTGCCCGAGCTCCATCGGCGGCTGCAGGAGTTTCTGGTAGAGCTGCGCTTGGACGCCGAAGTGGTCTTCGTCGACGACGGCTCGCGCGATCGGTCGATGGACCTGCTTCGGGCCTTCGCCGCGGGGGACCCGCGCTACCGCATCCTCTCGTTCGCGCGAAACTTCGGGCACCAGGCGGCCATCACGGCAGGGGTGGACCACGCACGGGGCGAGGCTGTCGTGGTCATGGACGCGGACCTCCAGGACCCGCCCGAAGTGGTCCTCGAGATGGTGGCCCGGTGGCGCGCGGGGTTCGACGTCGTCTACGGACGGCGACGTTCGCGCGAGGGGGAAACTTGGTTCAAATTGCTTACCGCTCGGGCCTTCTACCGGATCTTCGGGGCCATGATCCCTATCGAAATCCCGCTCGACACGGGCGACTTCCGCTTGATGAGCCGGCGCGTGGTCGTGGCGCTGCGCGCGCTCCGCGAAACCCATCGGTTCGTGCGGGGTCTCGTGGCATGGGTTGGTTTCAAGCAGACCGCGCTCCTCTACGATCGGCCGGGCCGTCTCGCGGGGACGACGAAGTACCCGATCAGCAAAATGGTGCGGTTCGCGCTCGACGGCATCACGAGCTTCAGCGTCTTGCCGCTGCGCATCTCGCTCTACCTCGGGCTCTCGATGAGCGTCGCCAGCGTGGGGATCACCGTGTGGGCGGTTCTCGCGAAGTTCGCTTTTCAGCGCGTCGTGCCCGGCTGGACGGCCATCGTCGTTCTGGTGGCGCTCGTCGCGAGCGCGCAGTTTCTGATGATCGGCATCCTCGGCGAGTACGTGGGCCGCATCTACGAGGAAGTGAAGCGGCGCCCGCTCTACATCGTCCGGGACAGCGTGAACCTACGCCACCACCGCAGTGAGCACGACGGCCACGACAACGAGGCTGACCACGGCGACGAGGACGTGGACGCGTAGTCGCCTTTAGAGGCTGCTGTTCAGCGGGTCGTACTTGTTCCCGCTCGTCGTGAAGGCGCTCGACTTCTCTTTCGGACGGCTCGATCCGCCGCCCCCGCCGCTCCGGCTTTTGACGCGCGACTTTGCGCTCTTGTCCGTTTCGAGCACTTTGCGCTTCTGCTCGTCGGTCAGCGCCGGCCGCTGCGTCGGGTCCATGACCGGCGAGGGCCCGGCGTTCGTCGCCGGCGGGGGATCGGCCGCGACCGGCGCAGGGGGAGGGGTGACCGGGGCGGGCGGGGCCTCCGGCGCAGCTGCGGCGAGCGCTGGTATGGCATCGGCACGGGCGCTCGCAGCCGTCTTGGTAATGACGAAGAACGCTCCTGCGCCGAGGACGAGCGCCGTTCCCAGGGCCCCCACGACCCAACGCTTGCGCGAGGAGGACCGGAAGGGAAGCTCGCCGAGGTCGACATGGCCGCCGAGGTCGACGCTGACGGGGCGAAGGCTGGCGGTGGGGGCGCCGGTCGGCATGGTGAGGGACGGCGGCGTGGCGAGCGCTGGCGGTGCCGCGATTGGGCGCTGGGTGACGACGCTCGGCAGAGCCAAAGCGGGCGCCTGCACGACAATCGGGGGCGGGAGCGTGCGGGCCACGCCGGGCGGAAGGGGCGGCATCGATGCGGGAAGCGGCGCCGCCTGGGCTGCGGCAGCAGGCGCAGCGGGCTCGGAGAGCCCCAGGAGGTCCGCAAGCTTCATCCACTGTTCAGCGCCGTCGGCCAGCACCATCGAGTTCTCGTCGACCTGGCCCTTCTGGAACGCCTCATCGAGCTGGTCCAGAGTGACGCGATCGACGTCACCATCAGCGAGTTTCACGTACCACATGCCGTCGACGCTCATGGGGCCTCCTGCCGCTACGAGGCACTCAGGATGACAAAGGACCGCTTCGGCCGCACGCAAAGAGCGCAAGAAAGTGGGCGAATCACAGTAGGGCTCAACTCGTTCAGTGGGACTGCACACGCGCCTCCCTCGGGGGTCCGCCAACCTGCTCTGGGCCCGTGCTCCTGCCCGTACTCCTGCCCGTGCCCGTGAACGTGCCCGAGGTCCTTCCGCCCGGTACAATCGAGCGGGTACGGGCACGGGCAGACTATGAAGACAGCCCCTAAGAAGACGATCCGCCTTCCTGCACGACCGTCGCCCCTTTGCCGACCCTTCCCTTCCATGTTCGCAGCGCGACGAGGAGCGCCGGAAGGGCCAGGACCGCGGCGGTCAGGCACGCGATCTCGCCCAGGACGGCGGTCAGCCCGAAGAGATAGAGCGCCCGGTTCTTCGCGAGCAGGAGCGACGAGTAGCCGATGCTCGTCGTGAGCGAGCAGAGCCCGACCGCCGCGCCGGTCGACCGAACGGCCCCCGTCACGTCGCGCGATCCGTCTTGCACGTAACGGGTCATCACGTTGACCGAATAGTCGACACCTATGCCGACGGTGATCGGAAACGCGACGAAATTGCAGAAGTTGATCTTGATGTGCAGAAGCATCGTCGCCCCGGCGAGCCAGAGGAGGCCGACGACGAGCGATCCGACGACATAGACGGAAGCAATGCGCGCGCGAAGCACGATGACGACGATGGCCACCACCCCCACAAACGACGCGAGACTGGCGAGCGGCGCGTCGCGGCCGATCGATGCGATGATGTCGTCGGACAGCGGGATCGAACCGGCGACGCGGCCCGGCCGGTCGGTGCTCGCCAGGCCGAGCCCGCTTGCGTCGCGCAGCTCGCGAACGAACGCGCGGATGGCTTTCGCGCGCCAGAGGGTATCCGAAGGGCGAGGATAGACGAGCACCGTTCGGCCCATCGTGCCGTCGCGATCCCGCAGTCCCGTGGTGAACGAGTGGGGCAAGTCGCCTACCGTGAGCGGCACGAGGGCATTCGGCCCGAGCAGCTTGTCGAGCTGAGCCCGGCGCCCTTCCTCGATGAGCGATCGGATTTTCGGGGTCAGCGCGTCGCGGATTTGATGCACGACGTCCAGCTTTGCTTCTTGCTCTCTCGGGAGCACGTCGTCGGCGCTTCGCAGCGACGCCACCATGGGCTGAAGGGCGCCTCCCTCCGCCGACTGACGCAAGGCGTGCTCCGCGGCGCTCGAAGCCTCCCGCGAATCGGACAGGACGACGGTGGGCGTGAGGTAGCGACCGAGGAGCGCGTCGACCCTCCGCCCCCAGTAGCCGTCACCGCTCTGCCACGTGTCGACCCGGCGCAGCTTCGAGAAGTCGTATTCGACCTGAGAGGACGCGTCGAAGCGGCTGACGGCGATCGCCGAGACGACCGTCAGAGCGATCGCCGCCCCGACGATCGGCAGCGGCCACCGCTCCACCCAGGTGGCCAGGCGAGCCATGATTCCCGCCTGCGGAAGCGCGCGCAATACGACCGGGTCGTCGCGGTCGATCCACTTGAGCAGCGGCGGAACCAGGACGAACGCGGTCACCCACGACGCCACCATTCCCGCTCCGCCGATGTACCCGAACTGCCGAAACCCGCGAAACTCGGTGAGGATGAGCGATGCGTACGACGCCGCTGCTGCCAGCGCCGCGGCGAGCGTGCCGAGTCGCGCGCCCCACACGCCTATCGCAAGCGCTTCCTCGACGGACGCACCCGTGCGACGAGCCTCGCGATAGCGAGCAAGCAGCACGATGCCGACGTTGATCCCGTTGCCGACGATGATCGATCCGAGAAACGCCGTGTTCGAGTTGAGCGACGTCACGTTGCACGGAGGGAGCGACGCGAGGCCGAACGCGTACACGGTCGCGAGGAGCAGCGGCGGGAAGAGTACGAGGGTGCTGCGCCACCAGCGGTAATAAAGGACGATCACGGCGATCTCCGCGACCGCCACGAGGATCGACGAAACCGAGAGGTCCGCTTCGAGAGCTCGCAGCTCTTCGACGGAGATGGCGACGTCGGAGCTGTATCCGACGCGCATTCCCGGAGCGTACGCGGCCGGGCCGCCGAGCGCCCGGACGTCGCCCTGCACACGATCCAAGAGCGCGCGGGCTTGCTCGGCGCCCGTCGTGAATTCGCCCGCCTCCACGAAGAGGAGCGTCAGATGCTGCGACGCATCGGAGAACCGGCCGTGGTCCGAACTGCTGGCCTTTTCCCGCGATTGCCTTTGGTCGTACTTCTTTTCGATGTCCGATACGTCGATCGAGGGCGGCGGATCGGAGTCGTCGAGGAGGGAGCCCGACTCGCGACCGACCTCGTAGTCCCGTCGGGCCTCGATTCGACGCAGGATGTCTTTCAAGTCCGCGAGGTCGACGTAGAGCGGCGCATGATCCTCGACGAACTTCTGCTCGACCTGGTTGCCGGTCCGCACGTCGCGCACCATCGCGGGCGGATAGGTACGGATGCGCGCGGCGAGGTCGTCTAGGAACCGTTCGCCGGCCGCCAGGTTCTCGGGACGGGCGACGTCGACGACCACGCCGAGGTACTGGAGCCCCGGGATGCGAGCGCGCATCTCGTCGAGGGCCCGCACCGACGGCGACTCGCGGGGAAGGAGCTCCTCGATGTCGCTCTTGAGGTGGCGGTAGAGCGAGATGGTGCGAATGGTCGCTGGGATCGCGAGCAGCACCGCGCACAGCCACACCCAGTGGCCGTGGCGAAGGGTCCACGTGACGAACGCTCGTGTGCCGTGGCCTGGACCGAACGTCCGATTCATACGCGCGCCGAGCGTAGGTAAAACTGACCTCGCGTCAATGCGGGCATGCTGCGGTCAAATCGGGTTTCGCGCGCCCTCGGAAGCTGACGGCGCTGAGCCGCGCGGCGCCGCTTGTCGCGCCAGCATGAGCACCACGAGGCTCGCGGTTGCCACGATGAGCTGAGCCAGATGCGCCACGAAAGCGATGGACAGCGCGCGAGCGGGCGTGTCGCGGAAGCCAACCTCCGCCGCAAATGTCCGATATGCGCCGTCGACGACTCCGAGGCCATTGGGGAGCGCATCTCCCAGCGTCGTGCCCACGAGGTGTATTCCGTGAGCGACCAACGTTCCACGCACGCTCGGGGCGCCGCCGACAGCTCGCAGAATGATCGCGTACTGCGCTACCTGCGCGGTCCGGCTGAGCGAGCAGAGCGCCGCGGCTCTCCAGGGCAGGCGCCTCCGAACCGATGCGTCGAGCGGCGCCTCCCCCGCGGTGCGCGCGAGGCGCCGCCGCACCCGCTCGAGCCAACGCCCGACGCGAGCGTCCCAGAGGATGGCGAGCAGCCCTGCGGACAGCGTCAGCATCACGAGCGTGTTTGCGGCCAGAAGCAGCGCGAGCGAGGAGTGCACGCCTTGCCACGACGCCACGACCGCGCACTCGACCGCCGACCACGCCGCGATCGCGAACACGTATGCCGACTGGAGCTGTGCGCTCGCCGTCGCGGCGCGTGGCGCGCCCACGTGTTTGGCGACGAGCGCGGCGCGAGCCACCTCTCCCGCCGCGCGTCCGGCCGGTACGAGGATCATCATCGCGTATGCGAGCGCCGACGAGCGCACCCACGTCGCGGCTGGCACCTCTCTCCCGCGCTCGCCGAGAAGCATTCGGAGCGTGACGAAGTCGCTCACGAGCTGCAAGACCTCGAGCGTGACGACCGCCGGTAGCCACGATCGCGCCTGCCACAGCACCTGAGTCACCCGCGCTGGATCCGCGCCGCGCACGAGGTAGGCCACCAGGCCGAGCCCCACGATTGCCAGCAGCAGCTGGCTCGCCGCGCGCCACGCACGCTTCGTCCGGGGAGCCGGCGCCGTCACGACGCCGAGCGTGCCGCCCATTCTGCCAGCTCTTCCCGACGCTGCCAGACGCGGCGAAAAGCCTCCACGTAGCGGTCGACCAGGTCATCGGGCTGCGCGATGAGCGGGCAGGACTGCGAGAAGAGGACGACCGAGCCATCTAAGAGCGCTTGAGTCCGCGGGTACCGTGCGGCGTCGTAGTTCATCGCGAGATCGGCCCCTCCTTCGCGTGCATGCGGGAAGCCGCCGGAGGGATCGCCGTGTCGAAAGACTCCCTGCGCCGGGAGCGGGGCCGTTTGCCACAGCACGACCTCGAGCCCTTCGGCCCGCAGTGCCGCCATGACGGTGTCTCGCCAGCGTATCGGCGGGAGCGCCACCCCGGCCAGAGCCGGGTCGAGATGGACACGGAACTTGTGGTGCACGGACGTTCGCCCAGCCGGGACCAGCGGCGGAGCTACTCCCGGAAGGGCGGCGAGCGCTCGCGTCAGCCGGTCGGCATTGCGCTGGCAGCGCGCGGTTCGCTCCGGCAGCGCGGCGAGCTGGGCTCGCGCGAACGCTGCCATCATTTCGCTCCCCCGATACATCGAGCCGATGCGACGCGAGTCGAGCGCCCGCGTTCCATCGAGAGGCCGCGACAAGTCGTAGTCGTCCTCGTCGCCACGCGAGACGTTCTGGCCGAAGTTTCGCACGCAAGCAGCCTCCGCGGCGATCGCGTCGTCGTCGGTGACGAAGAGGCCGCCCTCACCCGCAGAGAGGTTCTTGCTCGACTGCATCGAGAATCCACCTGCGGCACCGATGGCGCCGACGGGCCGCCCCAACGTCGTCGCGCCGTGAGCCTGCGCAGCGTCTTCGACCAGAGCCAGCTCGTGGCGGCGCGCGACCTCGATGAGCCGCCCCATGTCGGCGGCGCACCCGTGCATGTGCACCGGCATGATCGCTCGCGTGTGTGGCGTGACGGCCGCTTCGGCCGCAGCTGGATCGAGGCACCCGGTGGCCACGTCGACATCCGCGAACACAGGCACGGCCCCGGTGTGCACGACGGCCAGGGGCGTTGCCACGAAGCTGTACGCCGGCACGATCACTTCGTCGCCCGCGCGCACGCCGGACGCCGCGAGGGCGACCAGCAGCGCGCTCGTTCCGCAGTGCGTCAGCAGGCAGTGCCTGGCGCCGGCGAAACGCGCGAACTCCTCCTCGAGCGCCCTCGATTCCGGGGCGTAGGGGCCCGAGAGGATCCCGCGGTCGAGTACACGCGCCACAGCCCGCCGCTCCTCTTCGCCGACGATCGGCCAGAGGCGGTGCGATCCTCGCGAAACGACGGGGGTTCCCCCGAAGAGCGCGATCTTGTCCCCGGGTCGACCGCGTCCCAGCGAAGCTGGGGACGCGCCGTCCGTGCTCACGGAGTTCGCTCCACGTGCGCCTTGACCCCGTTGGTGTGCGCTTGTGGCTTTGCGGTGGCGTGCGCACGCGCCCACTCCAAGAGAAGCTTCTCCTGCTTGAAGAGGTCGTGCACCGGCGCCTCGCCGGGCGCGTGGTACGGCGACTTGAAGAACATCGAGAGCTGTCGCTGGATCCCGCGCTCGCCGGCGCGCTTGGCGACGTCGAGCAAGCGGACGAGATCGATCACCAGCGGGGCGGCGAGCACCGAGTCCTGGCAGAGAAAGTTGATCTTCATCTGCATCGGCACGCCGGCGAAGCCGACGATGTCGATATTGTCCCACGCTTCCTTCGAGTCGCCGCGCGGCTTGTAGTAGTGGATGTGGACCTGGTGGTTTTCCACTGGGTAGCCGACGATCGAGTCGAGCACCGCCGCCTTGCTCAGCACTTTCGTCTTGTTCGAGGACGGGTCGTCCAGAACGAGCCCGTCGCCGTTGCCGAGGAAGTTGGCGGAGTACCAACCTTCGATGAGCAGGCGCCGTGCGCGGAACATCGACGCGAGCGCCGTCTTGACGAGCGTCTGCCCGGTCTTGCCGTCCATTCCGGCGAACGGATTGCCCGTTTCGCTGGCCTGCATGGCCAGCGCCGGCACGTTCGTCAGGCTGGGCGTGAAGTTGCAGTAGGGAATGCGGAGCTTGTTGGCGGCGTAGAAGTACCGCATCGCCGGCGTGATCGCCGGGTCGTTCGCGTCGAGGCCCGCCTCGAACGCGCGCAGGTCGCGGTGCACCGGCTGCTCGTCGAGGAACCGCTCGGTCGACGCCAGGTTGACCATGACCACCCGGTCGAGCCCCTGGGCCTTCTTGAAGGACTCCAGGTCGCGCTCGAGAATGGCGACCTCCTCGCGGAAGCCGCTCGTGCGGATCACGTTTTCGCCGCTCAGCTTTCCGACGTACGACTTGGCGAACACCGCCGGCCATGGCCGAATGCGTTCGAGTTCGGGCTGCACCTGTTCGAGCACGTGCGCCGGGAGCACTTTGTGGTGCAAGGCCCCCTCGTAGGGATTCGCGAACTGCAGATCCCAGCCCGCGAACACGAGGCTATCGAGCGGCGCGAGGTCGAGCAGCTCGGTGATCGACTCGGCGATGCGCGCGTCCGTCCTTTCCGTGACCATTCCGACGCGCGGCGCTAGTCCCCGCTTCATCAGCTCGACGCCGGCGATCACAGTCGACGCGACGGCTCCGTTCACTCCTACGATGGCGACCCCGATCCGATTCATGGCGAGCTTTCTCGATGGCGATGCATTGGTGAGCTAGCGAGCCCTGGCCGCGTGCTTCCAAAGCAGTTTTTTCTTCGTATCGTCGATGATGCGCGGGAACTTGCCTTGCACGTTTCCGCGCGTAACCTCTTCGAGGAAAAGGCGTGCGCCGCCGCTCTTGAGGGGCACGACGCACGGCGCGAGCAGCGCGACGTCCCCATCTCGGTGTTCGCGGTAGACGCGATTCTGGCTGCACAAGCCCTGATCGAACGCGGCGGCGAACGCGCTCAAGTCTGCGGGAGCAGCTCCTTCCTGAAACTCGACGAACAGCTGGTAGCGCGACTTTGCGCTTCCCGCGACTCCCACGTCTGCCGCGGCGCCGAATTCGACGGTGGTGCAGGGGCAGGACTTCGTCGCATGGTCGACGGCGCGCTCGATCTCCACGTGCGTCGTCAGCTCTTGCGTCAGCGAAAGGCACCCCGACAGGCGCCCCATGAATTCGATCCGGGGCGGATCGACCGAGGTGAAACGGACGATGTCTCCGAGCTCGTATGCGTAGAGGCCGGAAACGGTGGTCACGACGATGCTGTACGGGCGGCCGCTCTCGACCGCCCACAGCGGCACGCGCTTGGGCGAGGCGCTCTCGCGCGTCTCGAGCGGGACGAACTCGAAGAACGTGCCGCGATGCGGGAGGATCAGCAGCCCCGGTGCGCTGCCGAAGTCGGACGCCGCATACACGCCGCCTTCGGTCGCGTTGTACGTATCTACGAGAGTCACGTCGTCCCGGCCGATGAAGTCGCGGATGACCGGCAGGTACGGAGCCGCCGCGACCCCGCCCCCGAAGAGGACCCGCAGATTCGGCCACACGTCCGAGATCGTCGCCGCCGCCCGGCCGCGCTCGCGGGCGACCGCAAGCACTTTCTCGAAGAGCAGCGTAAACCAGCAGGTCGTTCCCGCCACCGCGCGCACGTCGTGGTCGATGTATCGCCCGGCGATGACGCGGAGCTTGTCGTCGTAGTTGGGGATCGTGCGCACGTCGCCTTCCGGCAGGTACACCGGCCGGCTGAGGACAGGCATCTTGGTCATCATCAGCGCCGGGTTGGACGTCACCAGCGACGGCCCTTCCCGGCGCATCGTCGTTGGCGGAAACAGGCCCAACGTGAATCCGCAGAGGAGCTCATCGTCGCCCGACCAGCGCAGGTAGCGCATCAAGACGTCCGCGCCTGCGCGCTGCTGCAGACGAATCTGCCGATCGCCGATGGGCAAGAACTTCGGCCGGCCGTGGTTCGAGCTCCCCGACGAGTTGCCGAAGTACCGCACGACCTCCGGAACGAGAAGATTGCGCTCCCCGGCGCGCATCCGGTCGATGTACGGCGAGAACGAGTCGTAGTCGCCGATGTCGACTCGGCTCACGAAGTCGTCGTAGCCGCGGATGCGCGCGAAATCGTGGGCGCGACCGAAGTCGGTCGTCTTGGCGTGGTCGAGGATCGCCACCAGGGTTTTCTCCTGGACGCTCCGAAGATGGCGGAGCGAACGATCCCAAGCGGCGACCTGCAAGCGCGCCACCTGTCCGAGCGCCCGGCCGACGACGCGGGGATACGGTGAGCGAACGAGAGTGCGCTCGGCAGCCTGCCCCGTTGCAGCGTGCTCAAAACCCAACGACATGCCGTCGCTGAGCGGGGCGTGCTCGGACATGTCGGTCATCGGACTCGTCATAGTGTTTCCGAGGGGCCAAGCTCAAGTGTTCATGCACACCTTTACGACGAAGGGCGAGGGAAGGGTGCGGAGCCAGACCGGTTGAAGCGTCACGTCGACCTCGGAGAACGAGTTGCACGAGGGGGCAAGGCGCAGCTAGGGAAGCCGAGCCCTTGCGAAAGCGCAAGGGGGATGCTCTGACCCGACGACCTGTGCGAAGCGCCCTTTGCGTGTGCATGACCCTCGACCGCTCCGCCGGAGCACCCCGGCCGGTGCGGTCTGCAGGAGCGTCGACGCGAAGCGTTTGGCTGCTTTTCGGGCTTTGTCGTCCCGTATCGCGTCGTCGCATGCGGACGTGCGTCACGGCGTTCGCACTGATCATTCTTTCTGCGCAGGTCTCGTACGCAGCGGGGCCGGACGCTTCCGACGGCTCCCCACTTCTCAAACGACGCCGGTACGAGTTCGCTGGTTTTCCCATTTTGGGCGGCAGCACCGACATCGGCGTCCAGTTTGGCGGGGTGGCCACCCTGACGCGCTTCTTCGACGGCGCGCTGCCCTACCTCTGGAACATCGACCTCCTGCTCTCGGCGAGCCTCAAGGACGACCAGACCGGATTCCACTTGGTGCAGCAAAGCCACGTGCTCCGCCTCGACGCCCCGGAGCTCTTGGGCGGCCACGCGCGCCTCGACGCGCGCGCGACGTACGTGCGGACCATCGACGCCGGCTACTACGGTCTCGGAAACGCGACGGCGGTCCAGCCGCTCCCGGGCGAGACGAGCCTCGGTCGACGCTACCAGTACCTTCAGCAGGAGGGCTGGCTGCGGGCGATCGCGCGTCTTCGCACGGGAACGGTCGTCGACGTCGCTCTCGCGGGCAACCTGCGTTACGAGGCCCCCGCGGCCTATGGGAGCTCGAGGCTCGCGCAAGACTTGGACGGGCGAGGCGGATCGCCGGCGGTCATCGGCGGGCCTTCGGCGCTCCTCGGCTCGTTCACCGCGGGGATCATGATCGACACGCGCGACAGCGAGTTCGTGACTACGAGCGGGATCTTCTACCAGCTCGGCGTCGCGGCGACCGTGGGCTCCGCGGAGGAGGTGGCCAATGGCGAAGTGTCAGCGGTGCTCGCGCACTACGCGCCCCTCGGCGGGCCGTTCGTCTTCGCCAGCCGCGTCTTCGCGAGCTTCCGGTTCGGGCGCGTACCGTTCTACGACCTGCAAACCGGCGGAGCCTTCGAGCCGGAGTCGCTGCTCGGCGGCGACCAAGGCGTGCGCGGCGTTCCTATCGGGCGTTACTCCGGCCTGGTCAAAGCGGTGGCCAACGTGGAGCTACGAAGCACCCCCTTCCCGCGCTTCCACCTCTTCGGCGAGCGCTTTCGGGTGGGCACGACGACCTTCCTTGACGCCGGCCGGGTGTGGAGCGACTACAGCGCGATTTCGCCGGCAGACGGGACCGCGCTCGGGCTGAAGTACGGGATCGGGGGAGGGCTCTTCGCGCAGTGGGGAGAGGCGGCGATCTTCCGCGTGGAGGCGGCATACTCGCCGGATGCGGTTTCGGAGAATCCGGGATTTCCTGTGGGAATTTATGTGTCGGACGGATTGATGTTTTGAGGGAAGTTAGGGCCCCGCCTTCCACCCGAGTACGACTTGTCCGACGAGCACCACCAGCTCCGCCGCCACGAAGACGACGACCGCGACCTCGAGCAAGATAAGTCGTCGCTGGCGAACCATGTCGACCATCAGCGCGAGGTTGTCCTGCACGATGCGAAGCTCGTGATCGAGCGCGCGGTAGCGCTCCTCGATTTCGAACAACGCGCGCAGGCCGCGGTACAGCCGGTCGAGTGCCTCGTCGTCCCAGGTCGCTCCGGGCGAGTCGAGGAGCGACAGCGTGTGAACGACCCGCGTGCGCATCGTCATGCCGCGGCCGATGAACTTCAGCAACGCGCGCGGACTGCCGTGGAGGGTGCCGTCGCGCGCGAGCATGCGCGAGCGCTCTTCGAGCGCGCCGACCAGCGCGTCCACGTCGCCCTCGTAGTATTCCATCGCCACCGATTGCGCCACGACGAGCGCGAGGATCTCGACGGCGCGTACGTCGAGCTCGCGGACGACCACGCGGTCGAAGCGCACGGACGGCGTCGCGCCGGGCACCACCTGGACCGCGAACGTCTCTTCGAGCGGCGCGCGCGGTTCACTCCCGATCTGGGCCACGAGCCCTTTCATCACGCGGGCGCATTCCGGCTCGCCGACGCCGATGAACACCACCGCGCCGAAGTCGTGGGCCACGACCCAGCCGGTCGCGCCGTGGCGAACGATGGCCATGCTCTTGGATACCTTCACCCGCTCGACGTCGGTCGCGAACAGCCCCGCCACGACGCGCGGCTGCAACGTCGCGGAGACGGCGAATGCGCGCACCGACTGCAGTGCGGAGTCGGCCGCCTCCGCTGCCTCGCCTTCTCGGAGGGTGGACACCCGCTACTCGCCCGCGACTGGGTAGGCCTCGTCGTGGATCGGTTCGGCCGGCACGTCGGGCCGGGCGCGGAACAGATTCCCCAGCCAGCGCGAGGCGTCGTCGAACAGAGAATAGGCGACCGGCGTAGCGAGCAGCGTGAGGGAGAGCGACAGGATCTGTCCTCCCACCACCACCCCGGCGGTCGCGCGGTTGAACCCTGCCCCGATGCCCCGCGAGACAACGAGCGGGATCATGCCGGCTACGAACGCGGCAGTGGTCATCAGGATCGGCCGCAACCGGTCGCGATTCGCCTGCAAGATGGCCTCGAGCCGCGGCATCCCCGAAGCCCGGAGCTGATTGGTGTGGTCGATCTGCAAGATGCTGTTCTTCTTGACGACCCCGAAGAGCACCAAGATGCCGAGGATCGAATAGATATCGATCGCCTGCCGGAACAGGATGACGCTCAGAAACGCGAACGGCAGCGTGAGCGGCAGCGAGAGCAGGATTGTGATCGGGTGCAGCCACGACTCGAACTGGGCGGCCAGCACGAGGTACATGAAGATGAACGAAAGAATCAGCGCGGCGACGAACGCCACG
Source organism: uncultured Polyangiaceae bacterium (assembly GCA_964531095.1). Taxonomy (GTDB): domain Bacteria; phylum Myxococcota_A; class Polyangia; order Polyangiales; family Polyangiaceae; genus Palsa-1150. The sequence continues at coordinate 70,302 of CAZHED010000010.1, forward strand.
AAGACGCGCCCCATCTCTTTGGTCTGGCCGTACGGCATCGCCGAGTAGCCGGCGGGCAGGTGCTCGCCGTCGATGATGCTCTTCATCGCCGCCGAGACCGCTCCGTCGCCGTACCCCGGCGCCGCGTTGGCCATGACGGTTACCTGGCGCTCGCGATTGAGCCGATCGACGCGCGAAGGGCCCGTTCCCCGGCCGAGCTGGACCACGTCCGCGAGCGGAACGAACCCTAGGCGCTGCGACGGCACCGTCAAGAGCCGTAGCCCCTCTTCGTCGGCGCGGTAGCTCCTGTCCGCGCGCACGTGCACTTCGTACTCTTCCCCGTGCTCCTCATAGGTCGACACCTGATCGCCCTCGACGAGCAGGCGCAGGGCATTGGCGACGTCGCTCGGCTGAACGCCGAGGTCGGCCGCGCGCGCGCGGTCGATGTAAACGCCGATCTCTGGCTTGCCGACGATAAGCGACGAGTCGACGTCCACCGCGCCGGGAGTCTTTCTCAGCTTGTCGGTGACGTCGTCGGCGATCTTCTCCAGCTTCTGCAGATCGGGCCCGCGCACGCTGTACTGATTGCGCTGCGTCGCGAACCCTCCCCCCGCGAAGGCGGACACTTCGCTCGCTGTGATCCGAAGCTTCTCGGATTGCTTTGCAATGATCTCGCGGCGCACCCAGTCCATCATTTGGTTTTGGGTCATCGCTCGCTTCGTCGGGTCGGTCAGCGCGACGTAGACCGTGGCGAGGTTGTGCGTCTGCGCGTTGTCGTCGGCGACCGTCGTGACCGTCAGAGCGACGTTCGGGCTGGTCCGGATCGCCCGGGCGATTCGCTCGCCGACGATGCGCGTTTCCGCGAGGCTCGTCCCCTCGGGGGCGCGCACCGTCACCTGGAACCGCGCCTCATCGTTGACCGGGAGAAACCCCTTGTTCGCGGCCCCCGCGAGAGGCACGCATGAGCCCAGCGCGAGCACGCTTGCGCACACGACGACCCAGCGGCGCTTCATGACGAAGCGGAGCACGCGCATGTAGGTGCGCTCGATCGGCCGGTAGAACCAGTCGACGATGCGCTCGCCGACCGTCTTGTGGTCTCCGACGTGCTTCTTCAGCCAACGCGACGCCATCATCGGTGTCAGCGTGAAGCTCACGAGCATCGACACGGCGATCGAGAAGGCCATCGTGACGCCGAAGCTGCGCAAGAAACGCCCCGGAATCCCGCCCATGAACGCCACCGGGAGGAAGACGGCGATGAGCGACAGCGTCGTCGCGAGCACTGCGAGGCCGATCTCTTTGGTCGCTGCCACTGCAGCGATCATCGGCGTCTCGTTCTTCTCTTCGACGTGGCGTAAAATGTTCTCCAGCACCACGATCGCGTCGTCGATGACGATGCCCACCGCAAGCGCAAGCGCCAGGAGCGTGATCGTGTTGAGCGTGTAGCCGGCCCACCACATCGTCGCGAACGTGCCGATGATGCTGGTCGGGATAGCGATTGCCGCGATGATCGTGCTCCGCAAGTTGCCAAGGAAGAAAAAGACGATGACTGCCGCCAAGAGGGCGCCGACGGCGAGGTGCTCTTTAACCGAGTCCACGCTGGTGCGGATGACCCCGGACTCGTCGCGCACGAGCTGAAGCTGATAGCCGGCGGGCAGATCTTTGCGGATCTCTTGAACCCGCTGTTTGATCGAATCGGCGACCTGGACCGTGTTCGACCCGGACTGTTTGCGCACGGCGAGCAAGACCGTCGGCTGGCCGTCGAGCAGCGCCGCGGTGTTGGCGTCTTCCTCGCCGTCGACGACCTCGCCGACGTCCTTCACGCGGATGGAGTGCCCGGCCTCTTGGCGCACGACCAGATCGCCGACCTGCGCCGGGTCGCTCACCCTTCCGTGGATTCGCAGCGTGAGCTCGCTGGGCCCGGTTTCGACGCGCCCGCCCGGGGTCGTCAGGTTCTGCGAGGCGATCGCGCGCTGGACGTCGATTACCGTCAGCGCCGCTCCGCGCAGCTTGATCGGGTCGAGCATCACGTTGATCTGCCGCTTGCGCCCGCCCAAGAGCTGAACCTGGCCGACGCCGTCGATCGACTCCAACGACCGGCGCACGCGCTTGTCGGCGAGCTCGGTGGCCTCGCGCAGCGAGTGGCCCTCCGAGTGCAGCGCGAAATAGACGACCGGCGCCGCGTCCGGATCGAGCTTCTGGACGACGGGCTGGTCGATGTCCTTCGGCAGATCGCGCAGGATCGTATTGAGCCGGTCGCGGACCTCCTGCGCGGCCACGTTCACGTCTTTCTCGATGACGAACGTGATGATGACCTGGGAGACACCCTCGGTCGTCACCGAACGCAGCTCGTCGATGCCGCTGATCGTGTTGACCGCCTGCTCGACCTTGTCGGTGATCTCCGTTTCGATGTCCTCCGGGGCCGCGCCAGGCTGGTTGGTGATGACGACGATGATCGGAAAGTCGACGTTCGGGAAGCGATCGACGCCGAGCTGGAGGTACCCAGCAATGCCGACGACGCACACGATCAAGATCAGCACCGACGCGAAGATCGGTCGACGTACGCAGAGCGCGGCGAGCCACTGCATGGCCGGTTACTCTACCCGCACGCCGTCGTGCATGTCCGCTCCCGGCTGCAGCACGACCTTGTCGCCCGACTTGACGCCGCTGGCGATCGCCACCATGTCGCCGACCGTCTCACCGACCTGGACGAGACGCTCTTGCGCCTCTTGGCCGACGATGACGTACAGGCGCGCGGTGCCTGTGTCGTCGCGCACGACCGTGGCCGATGGGACCACCGGGGTCTCGGGCGTGGCGAGCAGCACTTTGGCAACGGCGAACATCCCGGGCTTCAGCCGGCCGTCGCCATTGGCGACTATGGCCTCGACCACGAGGTCGCGCGTCGACTCGCGCACGTTCGGGCTGATGAACTTCACCCGTCCGGTGAAGACCTGGTCTCCGAAGGCGACCACCGCGAAGGAGACCGGCATGTCGGGCTGGATGGCGGCGACGCTCGCTTCGGGCACCGTGAGCTCGAGGCGTAGCGGGTCGGGGTTGTACACCGACGCGACGCGGGTACTCGGCTGCACGTATTGGCCTACGTTGACGTAGCGCTCGCCGACGATGCCGTCGAAGGGAGCGCGAATACTCGTGTCGCCGAGCATCTTCGTCGCCGACTTGCCCTGCGCCTCGGCCGCGGCGGCCGACCACTGCTGTGCCGTGCACTGAGCCGTCTGCCGGTCGTATTCCGCTTGCGAGATGGCGGCGGTCTCGAGCAGGTGTTTGACGCGCTCGCAGTCGCGGCGGGCCTGTTCGAGCTGGCTCTGCGCCACTCTCGACTGCGCCTCCGCCGCGGTGGCCGCGAGCGCTGCGGTGCGCGAGTCGAGCACGGCGATGAGCTGGCCGCGCTTGACCGGCTGGCCGCGCTCCGCGAACGTCTGGACGACCTTGCCCGACGCGTCGGCGGCGACATCGGACGCCTCGCTCGCGTGCAAAGTGCCCGTGAGCGTGAGGTAACGCGGCATGGGCCGCTCGACGGCCGTCGCGGTCTTGACGTGAACCGGGGCCTCGCCGCTCGGCGCGGGCGCTGCCGCGGCGTCGTCCGGGCGATGGCACGCGGCAAGGGAAAGGACCGCGACGACAACGGGTGCACGCATGAGAAGGGGGCGTGTAGGCATGGCGTCCGATCGAGTCAAGTTATCGCGAAACTTGTGATGTTTCATGCGTATCGGCGGTTGCTCGCCCCTCGTCGCTTCTTGTTGTCGTCGGCTCGGTTGCTCTTCGCCATCCAAAGGCCGGTGCTCGCCGCTCGAAGGCCCGAGGCGGCACTGCGGCACGTGGGCTATAAGCCCATGCCTGCACATGTCCGAACGCAAGACCCCACGAGATATTCTCTCGGCCGATGGAAAGCTCGACAAGGACGTCATCGCAGTAAAATACCGCGGCCGGACGGTCGACCTGCATACGCCCATCGACGAGGGCGTTCCGTTGCCAGTGGTCCGAGCAGCCGATCCTGAGGGACTTGCGGTCATCCGCCATTCGACCGCGCATGTGATGGCCGACGCGGTTCAGCGCCTGTTCCCCGGTACGAAGGTGACCATCGGCCCCGCCATCGACGACGGATTTTACTACGACTTCGACAAGCCGGGCGGCGGGTTCACCGAGGACGATCTGCGGCGCATCGAGCAGGCCATGCTCGAGATCATCAAGAGAGACTCGCCATTTCGCCGGGTCGTGGTGACCCGCGACGAAGCCAAGCGAATGTTCTCGGCGATGGGAGAGACCTACAAGCTCGAGATCATCGACGCCATTCCGCCCGACGAAGAGGTGAGCCTCTACAGGCACGGCGCCCCCCCGCAGGAGTGGGTCGATGTCTGCGAGGGCCCGCACGTCCCGTCGACCGGCTACCTCAGAGCGGTGAAGTTGACCCACGTCGCCGGGGCGTACTGGCGCGGCGACGAGCGAAACCCGATGCTCCAGCGCATTTACGGGACGGCGTTTCCGAGCGTCGAAGCGCTCGAGGAACATCTTCGCCTCGTCGAAGAGGCCAAGCAGCGCGACCACCGCAAGCTCGGCAAGGAGCTCGAACTCTTCCTCTTCGACGAAGTGGCGCCGGCGATGCCTTTCTTTCTGCCGCGGGGTACCTTCGTCTACACCCGGCTCATCGAGTACGTGCGCGGGCTGTACGAGCGCTATGGGTACCAAGAGGTCATCACACCGCAGGCGTTTTCGCCGAAGCTCTTCGAAACGAGCGGGCATCTCCCCAACTACGGCGACAATATGTACCGGCTGTGGACCGCCGACCTGGTCGAGGGGGCCGAGAGCGGGCTCCAGCTGCGATCGGCGCTCGCCCAGCAGTCGTTCGCGCTCAAGCCGATGAACTGCCCGAGCCATTGCGTCATCTTTGCGAGCAAGCGCCGGAGCTACCGCGAGCTCCCGTGGCGCGTCGCGGACTTCGGACGGCTTCATCGCTTCGAGCGTGGGGGCGTCGTCCACGGGCTCGCGCGCGTGCGCAGCTTCTCGCAAGACGACGCGCACATTTTTTGCGCTGAGAAACAAGTGGCCGAAGAGATCGAAAAATTCATCGGCCTGCTCCACGAGGTGTATCGAGCGCTTCAGTTCGACAAGGTCGACGTGAAGCTCGCCACGCGGCCCCCGGCCGACAAGCGCCTCGGGGGCGACGAGGACTGGGACCGCTCCGAGCGCGCGCTCGCGCAGGGCCTCGAGCGAGCGGGGATCACCTACGAGACGCTGCCGGGCGAAGGTGCTTTTTACGGCCCGAAGATCGAGTTTCACGTGAACGACGCGCTCAAGCGAAGCTGGCAGCTTGGCACCATCCAGTTCGACCCCAACCTGCCCGCCCGGTTCGGGCTCTCGTTCGTCGGCGAAGACGGCAAAGACCATCGCCCGGTGATGCTTCATCGCGCCATTTTGGGGTCGCTTGAACGTTTTTTCGCCGTATATCTCGAGCACTGCGGCGGCAATTTTCCGACCTGGCTCGCCCCCAGGCAGGCGATCGTCCTCACGGTCAGCGAGAAGACCGACGAGTATGCTCGCCGGGTGGTCGAACGCCTGCGCGGTCGGGGGCTGCGCGTCGACGCGGATCTTTCCAGCGACAAGCTCGGCGCCAAGGTGCGCGGCGCGCGCTTGCTTCGCTACCCGTATCTGCTCGTCGTCGGCCCTAAAGAAGCGGAAAGCGATTCCGTCGGGGTGCGATCCCGCGACGCGGGCGAGCTCGGCGCGATGAAGGTCGAAGAGGTCGGCGACCGCCTCGTCGCCGAAAGCGCCCCGCCTGGAGCAGTCCTTCATTGACGCCCGCGCATCTTCGCGCGATCAAATTGGCCTACACTGGCGAGCGGAGGCCAGAGGGGCCGTCCGCGCGAGCCTGTCACATCCCAAACACGGAGGTCACGAGAAGAAACAATGGCATTGGGTAATCCCCGGTTCGATCCGCGCCAGCAGCAGCGCGGGTACCAAATCCGAGTCAATCATCGAATCCGCGTTCCTGAAGTCCTGGTCATCGGTCCCGACGGGAACAAGCTCGGCGTGCTGCAGACTCACGAGGCGCTCCGCATGGCGCAAGAGCAGGGGCTCGACCTCGTCGAGATCAACCCGAAGGCCGAGCCGCCGGTCTGCAAGATCCTCGACTTCGGCAAGTACAAGTACGAAGAGAAGAAGAAGCAGGCGCAGGCGCGACGAAACCAGGCCGTGGTCGAGATCAAAGAGATCAAGCTTCGACCGAAGACCGACGACCACGACATCAACTTCAAAATCCGCGCGGCGCGCCGCTTCCTCGAAGCTGGCCACAAGGTGAAGTTCACCGTCCGCTTCCGCGGGCGCGAGATCACCCATCCCGAGAAGGCGCACGAGCAGCTCGACGTCATTCTCAAGGGCCTCGAAGACGTGGCGAACGTCGAAACACGCCCGATGATGGAAGCGCGCGCGATGTCGATCGTGGTGGCGCCCAAACCGGCCCTTTTGCAGAAGGTTGCGCAGCTTCGCGCAGCGCAGGAAAGGGCGCGGCAACAAGCCGAGAAGGAAGGCCGACCGCTGCCGCCTGCGCCTTCTTCCGAAGAGCTCCCCGAAGAGCCCGACGACGATGACGACGATGACGACGATGACGACAGCGAGGGAGGTGGCGACGAGGGCGGTGCGGCGTGATTGCTTCCGTGGCGACGAGACAATCGCCGTCACGGCGGAAAATCACCGTCCCAGAGCGCAGGGTGCGGTGAATCGCCTGCCCAGCGGTGCTCAGAAGGAGGGCATGCTGCTGCTTTGTCTGCACCCCGATGGATCGTGGCTCGACGAGGCCCCGATCGGGGGGTAAGGCAAACGGGCCATGCGGCGGATCCTCTGTAAACGGTCTTTGGCCGCACTGGTCGCGGGCGCGATCCTGGTCTCGGCATCGGCCGCGTGGGCGTCGCTCACGCCGAGCGAGGCCGAGCAGGTGCGGCACGAGGTGTCGAGGGCGCAGAACGTCGACCGCGTGCGGGCGCTCATCGCCCGTCCGGACCTCTCGATCGATGAGGCGGCGGCGGTCATGGTCGGCGCAATCGGCGCGACGCCCATCGACGCCGAACACGTCGCGTTCCTGCGGGAGCTCGTCTTCGGGTCGGGCTCCGCGGCATCGCGGCCAACGTTGGCGGTTGCCGTGGTGCGGGGCCTCTTGGGCCGGGCGGACGCGCTGCTCACGCACGCTAGCGCCCTCGAGCGCGGCTCTGTGGCCCTCGCCGAGCTTGCCGCAGTGTACGGTCTGGTCGAAGACGTGGTGGCCGCTGATCCACAGGCGAACGTCACGGACACGGCGCGTGCGGAGTGCGCACGGGCCCTCGCGTCGCATTTCGCCCGCAATGCGTCGGTGCTGCGCCCCGATGAGCCCGTGGCTCCCGCCCTGGCTAACGTGCGCGCGCAGGCGGCCATCGCACTCTTCGACGCGACGCCCGATGCGCCCGGGCGGCGGGTCGACGTGGCGAACAACCTTGGCCTGACCGGTGCCCGCCGCGCGGCTCTCATCGAGCTGGGGACGCTCGTGCTCGATGAAGGCGGCTCGGACGCCCGGGTGAGCGCGCTGCGGTCGCTCCTCGACCGCGTCCCCGGCGCGGGCGACGGCGCCGAAGCGATCGTCGTCGGCGACAAGCAGGCTCCCCGACTGCGGGCACGCGGCGGCGCGGTCGTCGCAGTCGGTGCGGCGCCGGCATCTGCCGTGACGGAGGCGCGGTCGCCCTGGGGAAACGAAGTGCCCCCGCCGCCGATCGACGAAGCGACGATGGCCCTCGTGCGCGACCTCGCTTCGACCGCGGTCAAGCGCGCACTCGATCAGCGGCCTCAGTTGCGCGCCGCGGTCGAGCACGACGGCGGAGAGGCCGGGGTAACGACATTGGCCGCCATGCTCGAGGTCGACGCCGATCGAACGCTCGACGCGGCGGCGGCCCGCCTGGTCGCTGGCAAGCGCGAGAGCGTGGCCTGGCTTTCCGACGCGATCGGCGCGCTGGCGGTGTTCGCGCCGCCCGCCAAGGGGAGCGACGGGCTGACGGTTCGCCTCGGCCGCGCCAGCGCAGCCGGCAGCAGCACCGTCCGCGCCACGCGGGTGTCGCTCGACGCCGCGGGGTCTGCCTCCGCACTGCAGGTCGACGCGCACACGTGGCGGATCGCGCGCGACGACAGAGGGACGGTCACCGGCCTCTCGCGCGACGCATCCCCCGTGACAGCGAAGATGCTGCCGAACGCCCCCCCTCCGGCGGAGCAGGCGACGTCGTGGGCCGGCGGCGGGCTGGTCTTCGCAAGGCTGGCCGGATTGCCGCGCGCGGCCATCGTGGCCGGTCCGCGCGTGTGGGTGTACGGATCGGGCGTGTCCGACGCGATTGCGGCGCCGTCGCCGGGAGACGACGTCGCAGTGGAAGCGGACCTGCGCGTCCAGGGCGGGCCTGCAGGGATCGTTGTCCGGGCGGTGCCTGGAGCCACTTCCCGTTCGTTCAAGGGGGTCTCGCTCTTGGTGCTGCCGGGGGCGGTGCCGCGGGCGGCCCTGCTTGTCGGGGACGGGGCTGGGCTCGAAACGGACGCCGCGCCGGTCGTCGATCTGGTGAGCGCACCGGTTCAGCACGTTCGGGTGGTCGTGAAGGGGCGCGACGTCAAGGCAAAGGTCGGTACTGCGACGCTCGCAGCCACGCTCCCAGCCGGTTTCGATCATGGCGACGTGGCCCTCCGGGCCTATTCCGGGGCGAGCGTCGAAGCGAGCGCGTGGAAAGTGCAGAAACAGTAGTCCACGCGGACTCCGAGTGAGCATAAGGTTCTCGCCATGATTCGTCCGGCTCGTGCCGACGATGTTCCCGCGATTGCCCATCTCATCCGCCTGCTCGCGCGTTACGAGCGGCTCGAGCACCAGGTCACCGGCAGGGAAAACGACCTCCGTGAGCACCTGTTTGGCGATCGACCGCTGGCCGAGGTGTTGATCGCCGACGACGCCGGGGTCGTCGTCGGTTTCGCGCTTTTCTTTCACAACTACTCGACCTTCCTCGCGCAACCGGGTGTCTATCTCGAAGACCTTTTCGTCCTGCCCGAGCACCGCCGCCGCGGCTGGGGTCGCGCGCTCCTCGGGGCTTTGGCGCGCGTCGCGGTCGCGCGCCGGTGCGGGCGGTTCGAATGGGCCGTGCTCACCTGGAACGAGCCTGCGATTGCGTTCTATCGGGCGCTGGGCGCGGAGACTCTGGACGAGTGGCGCACCCTCCGGGTGACAGGCGAGGCACTAAACCGGCTCGCTGCCCGGACATAGCCCGCGGGGCGGGTCCGTCTTGAACTGCGCCCCCGATGATGCTCCGGTGCCTTCCTGATTCAAGGAGGCGCGGCCGCCGGTGGGGGAGGCAGTACCGCTACAACTTGGGGGAGGCGGTGGCGTACCGGCGAGGGGGACAGGACCGTTTTCTTGCCGGGTCATGCGGACGAGGGGCCTTGCCTCGACAAGCCATCCTGCGCCGGGTAACGCTTGGAATGCCTTGACCGACGCCTCTTCGACGCGCCCGCTTCGTATCCTGGTCGCAAAGCCAGGGCTCGACGGTCACGACCGCGGCGCCAAGGTGGTTGCCCGGGCCTTGCGGGACGCGGGCTTCGAGGTCATCTATACAGGGCTGCATCAGACGCCGGAGATGATCGCGAGCGCCGCTGTCCAGGAGGACGTCGACGCCGTCGGCATGTCGATCATGAGCGGCGCGCACAACACCCTATTTCCCGCGGTCATCGACGAGCTGCGAAAACGTGGCGCGAGCGACACCGTCGTGTTCGGTGGCGGCATCATTCCCGAGGCCGACCGCGAACGACTGACGTCCGCAGGCGTGGCCGGCGTGTTCACGCCCGGGGCGTCGCTCGAAACAATCATCCAGTGGGTGCGCGACAACGTGCGCCCCAGGGCGTGATTCGCTACCAGCTCGGCGATGCATGCGCGGCTCGCCGGGCACGCGTATCGGCGGCAGTCCGCGCGCTCACCTCGCTCGCGCCGGTCGCTCTCTCGGCGGCGCTCTTGAACAAGCTCGGCTGGCGGCCGACCGGTCCGCTTTGGGCCGTGGCGGCCGCGATTGTCGTGCTCATCATCGTGCATGCGGCGGGTGGGCTACGGTGCGCTGCGGCGGCGGCTGCTCGCGCTTGTCGTCATCGTGCGCGACGATGCCATCGCCGTCGAAGCCGCGCGCGAGAGCCTCCAGATCCAACGTAGCCGGGTGGCGCGCGTCGTTGAGATCGGGGGGATCCTCGGGGGTTTGCGTGTCGAATCCAAGCCCGACCCCCTCAGCGAAGCCGTCACGGTCCTGAGCGTGCCGCGGGGTGGGGAAGCATTCAGCGACGTTCGCGCGAGTCTCGAGCGATGGCGCCCACTCGAGCGAAGGGCGCGGCAGCGCCCCGTGGTGCGCTTGGCTCTGGGGGCGATCGTCGTGGCGGCGATCTCCTTCGTCCCGTTTCTGCTCGACGACTTCGTGGGTCGTTCGAACGTCGCTGCCGCGGCATTGGTCTTGGCAACATGGATCGTGCTGCGGACACGGACGATGCAGTGACACGAGGCACGAAGACGGTGAACCCGTCCGGGACACCCCTCGCTCCGTCTCGGCCACTGTGACACGCGAGCGGCGCGCCCCCGTTGCCGGCGTCTCCCGGCCGGCACGCCGGTCGCACTGCAGTCGCTCCATCATGGTGCGGCTCCAAAACTTCCTCGCATTCATCTTCGTGGTCGCGTGCTCGGGCGAAGTTCGCCCCGTGGCGTCTTCTACCCAGCCGCCGAGCGCAGACGTCGCGGTTCCCCCGCCCGGCGTCCCCGATCGCGGCAACGACCCTGCGGTCGTGGCCCTCGACGTTGCCGGTCAATCTCCCTGCAGTGGAGCGCTCGTAGCCCCAGACATCGTGCTCACCGCGCGTCATTGTGTGGCGTTGGTTGCCCCAGACGCGCAATGCCCGGCCGCGCGGGCGCAGATCGTCGGCGAGCGCGAGCCCTCCTCGGTGCGGGTTCTCGTCGGCGACGAGCTGGCGATCGCCGAGGAGCGGGCGCGCGGTCGGGTCGTCGTCGCACCACCGGGCGATGTGTTGTGCGGCGCAGACATCGCCCTGGTCCTGCTCGATACGACCATCGACGACATTCGACCGCTCTCGGTGCGCGCCACCGGCGCGGCCAAGGGCGATCATCTGCGGACCGTCGCTTTCGGCAGGCTGGCTGGTGCGATGCAGCTCCAAAAGCTCGTGAGCGACCACGTGCCCGTCCTCGACGCAACGGCGGCCGAGTTGGAGATTGCCGAGGCTTGCGGGCGGGGCGCAGGCGGGCCCGCGATCGACGAAACGACCGGAGAGATTGTGGGCGTCGCCTCTCGATCCGTGGGTTCGAGCTGCGACGGGGCCGGCTCGCCCGACGCCTATACGCGCGCCGACGCGTTCTTCTCGATCATCGCCCAAGCGCTGGCCCAGGCGAGCGTCGTCGGCGCGGCGAGCGGCCAGAAAAAGGCCAAGACGGGGCCAATCGATCTGGGAGCCGGCTGCGGTCGGGCCGGCGACTGCGCTGCCGGTGTCTGCATCGAGGAACCAGCGCAACAGTACTGCTCGCGCACGTGCGATCCGCAAGACCGTTGTCCGGCCCACTTTCGCTGCAAGAAAACGACGCAGGGCGCCTGGGTCTGCGGGCTATAGAGGTTGCCCCAAGTTTCCCGTGCCGACGCCCCTGCCCGTTTACGGGGCTGAGCTGTCGAGGCGCCTTGACTTGTTCGTCGGAACTCGAAAGAGAGAACACGAGATGGACTTCGAGCCTTCCGATCACCACCGACTCTTGCGCCAGAGCGTGCGCGACTTCGCGCGCTCCGAGATCGCCCCCCATGCCCAGCGCTGGGACAAGGAAGAGCGCTTTCCGTCCGAGATCGTGCCGAAGCTCGCGCAGATGGGCCTCCTCGGCATCCGCATCCCGGAACAGTACGGCGGCTCCGGTATGGACATGGTCGCCTACGCGATCTGCGTCGAAGAGGTGGCCCGCGTCGACGGCTCGATGGCGCTCACCGTCGCGTCGCACAACGGATTGGGAACCGGTCACGTGCTCGCGTTCGGGTCCGAGCCCCAAAAGCGCAAGTACTTGCCGAAGGCGGCGTCCGGCGAGTGGCTCGCCGCCTGGGCGTTGACCGAGCCGGGCAGCGGGAGCGACGCCGCAGCGCTGCGGACGGTGGCGCGCCGCGAGGGGGACCACTGGGTCATCGACGGGACCAAGACGTTCATTACCCAGGGATCGGTGGGGGGGTTCTGCGTCGTGCTCGCTCGCACGACCGCGAGCGGCCCGAAGCAGCGTGGCATCACGGCGTTCATCGTCGATCGAGGTGCACCTGGGTTTTCCGCGTCCAAGCATTTGCTCAAGCTAGGCTGCCGCGCGAGCGACACGGCCGAGCTCACGCTCGATGGGGTACGCGTCTCGGACGCACAGCGCCTCGGGGAGGTCGACGAGGGCTTCGCCAACACCATGCGCATCCTCGACGGGGGCCGGATCTCCATCGCCGCGATGGCGCTCGGCCTTGGCTACGGCGCGCTCGACATGGCGACGAAGTACGCGAAAGAGCGGCGGGCGTTCGGAAAGCCAATCGCGGACTTTCAGAGCATCCAATGGATGGTCGCCGACGCCAAGGCGGAGCTCGATGCGGCGGCGCTCCTCACGCATCGGGCCGCCTGGCTTGCCGACGGCGGGCGACGTCACACCAAAGAGGCCTCGATGGCCAAGCTCTTCGCGAGTGAGGCCGCGACCCGCGCGTGCAACAGCGCGCTGCAGGTCCACGGCGGGTACGGCTACGTCCGCGAGTTCGACGTCGAGCGCCACTTGCGCGACGCGAAGCTCTGCGAGATTGGCGAGGGGACGAGCGAAGTGCAGCGCATCGTCATCGCCAAGCACGTCTTGGCAGGCGGATAGGCCCTCCTGCGCGCTGCGGCCCCTGACCGCCGCGGCGTCGTTGCGCGCGTCTCTCACCTGCGCGGAGGTGCAGTTATGCCCGATGAATGTTGACACTGAAGCTCTGTATCCATAGCGTCGCCTTCAGACGTGGGAAATCGTGGTAAGTAGTCCCAAACCACGTAGCCCCGATCGAGAGGCGAGAGCGCGTCGATGTTCCGCGGGCAGTACGACCACACGATCGATGCGAAAGGACGCACCAGCGTGCCCGCTCGCTATCGAGACGTGCTCGCCGCGACGGGGGACAGGCGCATCGTGCTGACCAGCGCGCTCGATCCGTGTGTCGCCGCGTACACCCTGGCGGAGTGGGACTCGTTCGAAGCGCGACTCCAGGGGATGCCACTTTTCGACGAGGCGGTGGAAAAGCTCAAGCGCATCTACGTATCCGGTGCCGTAGAGTGCGAGATCGACGAGGTCGGCCGCATCCTGGTTCCGCCGACGCTCCGCGATCACGCCCGCTTGCGCAAAGACGTCCGCTGGGCCGGCCTGGGACGTCATGCCGAGCTGTGGGACACGTCCGAATGGAAGAAGCAGTTCGAGACCAACGACGACGAGCGGCGCGCCATCAAGCGCCGCCTGGCGGAGCTGCGGCTATGAGCAACCTGCAGCTCGCGCTTCCGGGCGTGCTCTCGACCGAGGTGGTCGTGGAGTGGGTCTGGCGCGACGACTTCGACGAGGTGAGCGACGTGAAGCGCTTCGAGCACACCAGCGTCATGCAAGAGGAGGTCGTCCGTGCGCTCTCGCCTCGGGCGGGGGGGATCTACGTCGACGCGACGCTCGGCGGAGGGGGCCATACCGTGGCGCTGCTCGAGGCCGAGCCGAGGGCCCGCGTTGTCGGCGTGGACCGCGACCCGACCGCCATTGCAGCCGCCGAAGAGCGGCTGGCGCCGGTCTCCGACCGCGTCGCGTTCGTGCGGGGCACCTTCTCGCAGCTGCGCGAGCGGCTCGACTCGCTCGGGATCTCGCGGGTCGACGGCATTATCGCCGACCTGGGAGTCAGCTCGCCCCAGCTGGACGACGCATCGCGCGGGATGAGCTTTCGGCGGGAAGGACCGATCGACATGCGCATGGACCCGGACGACGAGGAGACCGCGCTCGATCTGATCGACCGGCTCGCCGACGACGAGCTGGCGGATGTCATCTATCGGTACGGCGAAGAGCGGCGATCGCGGCGGATCGCTCGCGGCATCAAGAAGGCATTTGCCGCGGGCGAGCTGAGGACTACGCTCGATTTGCGACGCGCCGTCGTAAGGGCGGTCGGCCCCGCTCGGGTAGGGGGCGTCGACCCGGCGACCCGGACGTTCCAGGCGCTGCGTATCGCCGTGAACCGAGAGCTCGATGAGCTCGACCAGCTGCTCGCGACGCTGCCCGACGTGGTCGCCCAGGACGGCGTAGCGGCCGTCATGTCGTTTCACTCGCTCGAGGACCGCCTCGTGAAGCGCGCCTTCGCGGGGGATGGCTGGGCGCCCCTCACGAAGAAGCCGCAGCTGGCGAGCGACGAAGAATGCGCGCAGAACCCGCGAGCCCGCAGCGCGAAGCTGCGTGCTGCCCGGCGGGCGGAATTCCTGGGGAGCGAATGAGCCAGAACCATCGCGCGTTTCTGCCCGTGTGGACCTTGGCGACCGCCGCCGCCGTCAGCGCGTTCGTCGTCCACCTCGCGTTGCGAAGCAAGACGATGCAACTCGGCTACGAGCTGGGTCGCGCGCGGCAAGAAGAGTCGAGACTGCGAGAGATCAAGCGCGTCCTCGAGGTGGAGGCCGCGAGCTACAAGACTCCCGAACGGGTCGAGCTCGTAGCGCGCACGTTGCTCGGCATGCAGTCTCCACCTCCGGAGCGAGTGGTATCGATGACGGCGGGGCCTGCCGGCGCCGAGCGGGCGGACCTGTCCGCGGCGCGCTTCGAGGGGCCGCCGTGAGAAACCTGGACCCCGCGCGCGCTCGGTGGATCCGCACGCGAATGGGGGTCCTCTGCGGCCTGATGGGCTTGGCGCTGGGCGCCGTCGTCTCCGGTGCTTGGCGCGTTCAAGTCGAAGACGGCCCGGAGTGGCGCGAGCTGGCCGAGAAGCAGCGCCAACGCCGGCTTCACGTCCAACCGAAGCGCGGGACGATTTACGACCGCAACGGGACGCCGCTCGCCGTCAGCGTCGAGGTGCCCAGCGTGAGCGCGGACGTGGTCGAGATGCTGCGCGGTGCGGACGACAAGGTGAGCCAAGATGCCGTGCTGCGTGACGCCGCGGCCCGCCTGGGCCAAGCGCTATCGATGGCTCCCGACGAGGTCTATGGCAAGCTCGAGGCGCGCCATCGCTTCGTCTGGCTCAAACGGCGAATCAGCGGTGCCGAGGCTATCGCCGTGCGCGAGCTGGGCGACGGGAAGAGACAAGCACGGCCGATCCGTGGCGTAGCGATCGAAGCCGAGGGCCACCGCTACTACCCGGGCCGCGAGCTGGCCGGCTCGGTGCTCGGGTTCGTCGGTACGGACGGGCAGGGCAAGGATGGTCTGGAGCTCGCGCTCGACGAGCCGCTGCGGGGGAGGGTCGAGGATGTGCGCGGCCTGCGCGATCGGAGCGGACGGCTCCTCTTCGACGGCGCAAACGACGAGCGGGCGCTGCAGGGCGACGACCTCTGGCTCACGTTGGACGAGGGTATCCAGCGGGTTGCCGAGCGCGAGCTCGACGCCGCCGTCCGAACCTACGAGACGAAGGGAGCCTCGCTCCTCGTCGTAGACCCGACGACGGGCGAGATTCTCGCGCTGGCCAGCGCCCCCGGCTACAACCCCAACGACTACGCGGAGAGCGACCCCGACGCGCGCCGCGACCGCGCTGTGACCGACCGCTTCGAGCCGGGCTCCGTGATGAAGACATTCACGCTCGCGGGCGCGCTTTCGGCCGGGGCGATCAAACCAACCGACGAAATCGACTGCGAGCACGGCGTCTACCAGGTCGGGGGCATCACGGTTCACGATACCCACGTCAACGACATCCTTACTCCGACGCAGATCCTCGCGCGCAGCTCGAACATCGGCGCCCTCAAGATCGGCCTGAAGCTGGGCGAACCGTCCCTCTACGCGGCATACCGCCGCTTCGGGTTTGCCGAGCCGACCGGCATTCCACTGCCCGGGGAAGCGACCGGCGTGCTCCGCCCGAGGGGGCGACCCTGGTACGACGCCGAAACGGCGAGCGCCAGTTTCGGTCAAGGTATCAGCGTCACGACTTTGCAGCTCGCGATGGCCATGAGCGCGGTCGCGAACGGCGGCAGACTTCTCGAGCCGCTCCTCGTCAAGAGAGCGACCGGGGGGCGCGGCGAAGTCACGCGGGAGTCGAGCGTGCACGTCCGGCGCGAGGTGCTTACGCCGGGCGTCGCAAGAACGGTCGCCGAGATGCTCACGGCGGTCACCGACGAGGGCGGTACGGCTGTGGAGGCCGCCATTCCTGGTTTCCGCGTCGCCGGAAAGACGTCGACTGCTCAAAAGGTCGACCCGGCCACAGGCAAGTACTCCACCGAGAAGTACACGGCCGTCTTCGTTGGCTTCGTTCCCGTCGACCATCCGAGGATCGTCGTGGCGGTTGTGCTCGACGAGCCGACCATCGGCCGTTACGGAGGAGATTTGGCCGGGCCCGTCTTCCGTCGGGTTGCTCAGGACAGCCTCACTTACTTGGGTGTGGTGCCGCCGGCTGGCGTGTCCAATCTCGGACCGCCGAAGCAAGAAGGCGAGGTGGCCGAAGTCAGGGCCGGCACGCTGCCCAACACCTCGGGGAAAGCGACGCAACCGGCGTCGCCTCCGCCTGCAGCGCCTGTGGAGCCGACTGGTCCCCTTGTCCCTGGCAGCGTCCGCGTCCCGGACGCGACGGGAATGGCTGCCCACGACGCGGTCGTGGCGTTGACGAAAGCGGGGCTCGTGCCGCAGATCGAGGGTTGGGGGCGGGCCGTACGGCAGGTGCCCGCGCCGGGAACCGGGGCAGCGAGGGGGAGCCCGGTGCACCTGGTGCTCGAGCCGACCTCATGAGAGCCGGCGAGGGACTGCGCCTGGACGAGCTCGTGCGTGAGTTGCCGATGCGTGCCGAAGTTATCGGCGATGCTGGGGTTCGCGTTTGTGGCGTGCGACACGACTCGCGGGAGGTCCGGCGCGCGGATCTCTTTGCCGCCCGAAGGGGCGGCCACGTCGATGGCGCACGATTCGTCGCGGACGCCGTCGATCGTGGGGCGGCGGCCGTGATGGCGTCGCCGGGTGCGGTCACCCCGTCGGGCGTGGGCGTCCCGGTGATCCTGGTCGACGATCCCGTGACGGCGCTCGCCTACGCGGCCTCAGCCGTCTACGGGCACCCTTCGTTTTTTCTCGATGTCGTCGGTGTCACGGGAACCAACGGCAAGACCACTACCGCGCACCTCGTGCGTGCTGCAATTGACGGCGCCCTTGGTCGCGAGAGCACCGGGGTTCTCGGCACGATCGGACACGCGTTCGCCGACTGGCGCGTCGACGCGCTCCACACCACGCCGGAGGCGGACGACATCGCGCGGACGATGGCAGCCATGCGCGACCGGGGCGCGACCCACGTGGCCATGGAGGTCTCCTCCCACGCGCTGGTGCTCGGCCGGGTGCGCGCCATTCGATTCCGTGTCGCCGCCCTGACCAATCTCACCCAGGACCACCTGGACTTTCACGGCTCGATGCAGGCCTACGCGGAGGCCAAGGCGCGCCTCTTCACAGAGCTCGGGCCGGCGGCTGCCGTCCTAAACGTCGACGACCCGTTCGGCCGCGACCTCGCCGGACGCCTGCACGGGGCGGTCGTCCGCGTGAGCGCCCGCCCCGGGACGGACGCGGACGTCGTTCCGGGACAAACGCGGCTGGACGCGAGCGGGACCCACGCAGAAGTCCGCACTCCGCGGGGTCAGCTGACGGTCTCCACGCGGCTCGTCGGTGCGCACAACTTCGAGAATCTGCTCCTCGCGCTCGGCATCGCCCTGGCGCTCGACCTTGACCTCGAGCGCGCCGCCCGGGCGCTATCGCGGGAACAGGGGGCGCCGGGGCGTCTCGAGCGCTGCGACGGACCCGCCGACGACGTGACGGTGCTGGTCGACTACGCGCACACGCCCGATGCCCTGGCGCGGGTTCTCGACGCGGTACGCGCTGCCGCGAGGGCCCGGGTCTGGTGCGTGTTCGGATGCGGCGGAGACCGCGACCCGACCAAACGCGGCCCGATGGGGGAAGCGGTGGGGCGGCGCGCGGACGTCGCGCTCGTGACGAGCGACAACCCTCGCACCGAGGACCCCGAATCCATCGCCGAGCCGGTCGTCGCGGGCGTGCGTCGTACCGGTCGGGAACCAGTGCTGGAGCTCGACCGCAGGAAGGCCATCGAGCTCGCTGTGCAGTCAGCCGAAGCCGGGGATGTGGTCCTCATCGCCGGAAAGGGGCACGAGAATTATCAAATCGTGGGTAACGTGAAGCACCCCTTCGACGACCGCATCGAAGCCCGCCGAGCGCTGGACGCTCGCCGGGGCGCGGCCGAGGCGACTTGACGTGGCCACCCCGATTCCTGCCAACCAGGCACCTCTCGACGCGCGGGCCGCGGCGGAGGCAACGGGGGGGCGCGTCGTCCAGACGCGGGGCGGCCGTGTTGCGCGCGGGGTGACCACCGATAGCCGCGCGGTCGTAGCGGGCAGCGCGTTCGTCGCGTTGCGCGGTCAGCGGTATGACGGCCACGCGTACCTCGAAGCGGCGATCGAAGCGGGCGCCGTTCTCCTGATCGTCGAAAAGGGCCGTGCGCCGAGCGAGGGGAGCGGGGCCGACGTGGTCGAGGTGACCGACACACTGAGCGCTTGGGCCGCCATTGCGCGAGCCCACCTTCGGGCCTGGAGGGCACAGAATCCCCAGGCGCGCGTCGTCGCGATCACCGGGAGCGCGGGGAAGACGACCACGAAAGAGCTTTGTGCGGCGATTCTTCGCGCTGTCGGCGCGTGCCATGCGACAAGAGGCAATTTGAACAACCGCATCGGCGTGCCGGCGGTGGCGCTCGAGGTCGAGCCGTGCACGCGCTTTCTGGTCCTGGAGATGGGGATGAGTGTCCGCGGCGAGCTTGGCGCCCTCGCCGCGATTGCGGAACCCGACGTTGGCGTGATCACGAACATCGGTCTCGCGCACGCGGGCGGGGTCGGGGGGTCGGCCGACGACGTTGCCCGCGAGAAGGGAGCGCTGTTCGAGGCTGTCCGCGCCGGCGGCTTCGCCATCGCCAACGCCGACGATCCGGCCGTCGTCCACGAGCTACGACGTGCTCCATCGGCGCGCGTGGTGACGTTCGGGACCGACGGGCGGGCGGACTATCAGCTCGTTTCGCGGCGGCCGGTCGGCGTGGACGGGTCAATGGTGGATGTTCGAACCCCGCGCGGCGGGACCGCGGCGTTTCACCTGCCGATGGCGGGCCATGCTGCGGCGATCGACTTCGTCGCGGCGCTCGCGGCGGCCGAAGCCGTGGCCGGTGTGCCCTTCGAGCAAGCGCGTGTGGCGTCGGCGCTCGGGATGGTCTCCTCCCTCCCGGGCCGCATGCATTCGCGTCGCCTTCGTGGCGATGTGCTCCTCCTCGATGACACGTACAACGCCAGCCCCGCCTCCATGCGCGCCGCCCTGGCGACATTGGGCGAGGTGGCGCACGGACGTCGCGTGGCCGTGCTCGGGGAGATGAAGGAGCTCGGGGCGGCGGCGTCTCGGGAGCACGATTCGCTCGGCAAGGCGGTCGCCGACGCGGGGGTGGCGCTCCTCGTATCCTGCGGCGGTCTGGCCGACGCCGCGGCACGCGAGGCCGAGCGCCGTGGTGTTGACGTCGTGCTGGCCCGCGACGCCGGTCACGCGGCGCACATCGCGGTCGATCGCGTACGGTCCGGCGACGCCGTGCTGGTGAAGGCATCGCGCAGCGTGGGGGCCGAGCACGTCGTCGAGGCGCTCGTGACCGCTTTCGGCGAGGAGGTACGCTGATGCTCTACGAGCTCCTCTTTCCTCTACGCCACGACGCGGCCTGGTTGGGCTGGCTGAACGTCCTTCGCTACGTGCCCTTTCGCACCATCGTGGCGACGATGACCGCGATGCTCCTCGCATTCGTCCTCTCGCCCTGGTTCATCCGGGAGCTCCAGCGAAAGCAGATCGGCCAGGTGGTCCGCAGCGACGGCCCGGCGTCGCACAAGAGCAAGAGCGGCACGCCGACGATGGGCGGCGCGCTCATCCTGCTCAGCGTCTTGGTTCCGACGATTCTCTGGTGCGATCCGCGCAACGTCTTCGTGTGGGCGACGACGGCGGTCACGGCCGGCTATGGCGTGATCGGGTATTTGGACGACTACTTGAAGATCAAGCTGAAGAACCCGCGCGGAGTGCCCGGGCGCTACAAGCTCCTCGGGCAGTTCGCGATCGGCGGAGCGATCTTGTCGTACGCGTTTCTGGCCAAAGACCATCTACCGTCGGACTGGTGGGACATCCGCTTCGATCTGGGCGTCCCGTTCGTCGCCTTTTCGAAGCACCCGATCGTTCTGCCCGGCTGGCTCTACCTGCCATTCGCCGTCACGGTCGTCGTCTGGACGTCGAACGCGGTGAATCTCACGGACGGGCTCGACGGCCTCGCGATCGGCCCGGTCATGATCAACGCGGGCACGTACCTCGTCTGGGCGTACCTCGCGGGGGCGACCTTCGGCATCGCGCACGTGTCGCAGCGCTTCGTGGTCGCTCGCTATCTGGACATTCCACTGATCGCGAGCGTCGGAGAGTTGTCCGTGTATTGCGGTGCCATGGTGGGCGCTGGCATCGGCTTTCTCTGGTACAACACCTACCCGGCGCAGGTCTTCATGGGGGACGTCGGCTCGCTCGCGCTCGGCGGCGGCCTGGGTATGTGCGCGGTATTCACGAAGAACGAGCTTCTTTCCACCATTCTCGGCGGCGTGTTCTTTCTCGAGGCGGTCAGCGTGGTCGCTCAGGTGGCGAGCTTCAAGCTCACCGGGAGGCGCATTTTCCTGATGGCGCCCATCCATCATCACTTCGAAAAGAAGGGGTGGGCCGAGCCGAAGATCATCGTGCGCTTCTGGATCATCTCCATTCTCTTGGCACTCTTCGGTCTTTCGAGCTTGAAGTTGCGATGATGCAATCCCGTGCAACAGGGGCCACCGAGCCGGGACGGAGCGGAGGCTGAACATGACAGACCTCACGGGCAAGCTGGTCGTGGTCGTCGGTCTGGGCGCGAGCGGCGTGGCCGCCGCACGCTTGTGTCTGCGCCGCGGCGCGCGGGTGGTCGCGAACGACCGCAAGCCGACCGATTCCCTCTCCGTCGAGGCGCGGGCGCTCGAGGGACTCGGCGCGACGGTAGTCGGTGGACGACACGCCGGCGTGGGCATTGAGCAGGCGGACGTCGTCGTCCTTTCACCGGGCGTTCCGCCGCTGATCGAGGTCGCGGCTGCCGAGATGAGGGGGGCGGTCGTATGGGGTGAAGTCGAGCTCGCCGCGCGCGAGATGACCCATCCGGCGCCCGTTGTCGCCGTCGGCGGCACCAACGGCAAAAGCACCACGACTTCGCTCGTTGGCGAGATGCTCAAGGCGCACGGGCTTCGTGCATTCGTCGGCGGCAACCTCGGCGAACCGCTGTCCGACCACGCCGACGAACGCTTCGACGCCGTCGTTGTCGAGGTGTCGAGCTTTCAAATGGAGCACGTCGATCGATTCCGTCCGCACGTGAGCGCATTGCTCAACGTCACCGACGACCACCTCGATCGGTACGCCAGCCTCGACGAATACGCGTCCGCGAAGGGCAACGCGTTCGTTCGCCAAACAGAGACCGATTGGGCCGTCGTCCCCCATGGCGACGCTTCGTGCCTGCGTCAGGCGAAGCGCGGCCGCGCGCGCATCGTCACGTTCGGGCCGGGGGCCATCGTCGACGCAACGGATGACGCCGTCGTCGACCGGTCGACGGGCGACCGGTTCGCCCGCTCCGAGATGGCACTCACGGGCGGTCACAACGCGCTCAACGTGGCCGCCGCCATCGCGTGCGTGCGCCCGTTCGGCGTCGCCAGCCAGACGATCCGGCGCGTGCTAGCCGAGTTTCGTGGTCTGCCGCATCGGACCGAGCTCGTCGCCGAAGTCTCCGGAATTCGCTTCTACGACGACTCGAAGGGGACCAACGTGGGAGCCTCCGTGACGGCTCTCGACGGCCTCTCCGAAAAGCGGGCGGTGCTGATCGCGGGGGGCCGCGACAAGGGAGGGAGCTACGGGCCGCTGGCCACCGCGATCGCCAGAAAGGCGCGGGCGGTCGTTCTCCTGGGTGAGGCGGCCGACGCGATCGCACGCGCCATCGGCGAAAGCGTCCCCGTGCGCCGCGCCGCCACGATGGACGACGCCGTGCGTATGGGCGCGTCGCTCGCCAGGGAGGGTGACGCCGTGCTGCTGTCGCCTGCGTGCTCGAGCTTCGACATGTTTCGCGACTACAAGCACCGCGGCGAAGAGTTCGTGCGCGCCGTGCGCAAGCTCGAGGAAGAGTCGGCCGCGTGAAGAACTTTCGGCGCACCGTCCAGCTGGGCCTCGCCGCGCCGCTCGACGCTCGGCCGAAGTCTCCGGGCACGTTGGGCCAGGTGGACTCGGTGCTGGCCGCGGTGGTTGTGGCCCTGGTCGGTTTCGGAGTGGTGATGGTCTACAGCGCCAGCGCGGTCCAAGCGACCGTGCAGAATCACGATCCGCAGTTCTTTCTGAAGCGCCAAGTCGCGTACGTGGTCGCGGCGCTCGCCGCGATGTGGGGCGCCAGCCGCTTCGACTACCATCGACTGTACAGGCTGACGTATCCCGTCCTCGTCGCGGTCGGAGTGCTCTTGCTCCTGTGCGTGATCGGGTTCGGCCACTCCGGCGGCGGCGCCGCTCGCTGGCTCACGATCGGCCCCATTCACGTGCAGCCGGCGGAGATGGCCAAAGTGGCGCTCGTCATCTGGCTGGCATACTCGCTCGCGAAGAAGGCCGAGCGCGTCAAGACGTTCACCGTGGGCTTCTTGCCCCACCTCATCGTCGCCGGCGTACTGATGTTGCTGTGCCTCAAGCAGCCAGACTTCGGAAGCGCTGTCGTGCTCCTCCTCTTGACCTTCACGATGCTCTTCGTGGCCGGCGCCAAGATTGGCTACATCCTCGGGGCGTCGATTCTCGGCGTCGCCTTCGGTGCCGCGGCCATCCGGTTCCGCGAGTACCGCTACGAACGCTACCTCGCCTGGTTGCACATGGACGAGCACCGGCAGGACCTCGCCTATCAGCCCTTCCAGAGCGTCATGTCGTTCGGCTCGGGCGGCCCGACCGGGCTCGGCCTCGGACGAGGGCTTCAGACCCTCTATTTGCCCGAGGCGCACACCGACTTCGTCGCTGCGATCGTCGGTGAGGAGCTCGGTTTTCTGGGCGTGGCGGCGCTGTGCACCGCCTATCTCGTTCTGGTGGCGCGCGGCGTTCGTGCAGCCCTGCGCGCACCCGACGACTTCGGAACGTTCCTCGCGTTCGGTCTTTCGACGATGTTCGGTGTGCAGGCGCTCATCAACGTCGCCGTCGCGCTCGCGATTCTCCCGACGAAGGGTTTGACGCTGCCGTTCGTGAGCTTCGGGGGATCGTCGCTGCTCGTGAACGCGGTTGCGGTCGGCATCCTGCTCAACATTTCTCGGCAGGCGGAAGACCAAGGAATCGTTCCGTCGGCGCCGCAGACGTCCCGCCTCGACGATTTGCCGGCCGCAGCCACCGGAGAACCGAACGCAGAGGCGAGGCCTTGAGCCCGCCGCGAGTACTCATCGCGGGCGGCGGAACCGGCGGACACGTCTTTCCCGCCGTCGCCGTCGCCGAAGCGATCCACGCGCTCGCGGACGTAGACGTCGTGTTTTGCGGGACCGCGCGGGGTATCGAGGCTCGTCTCCTGCCTGCGCTCGGTTGGCCGCTCGAGCTACTGGATGTGGAGCCCCTCAGAGGGAGGGGGGCCTCCCGCGCCGTGCGCGCCGCGGTGATGGCGGCACGAGCGACGGTCCGCGGACTCGCGCTCGTGCGTCGGTTGCGGCCGCGAGTCGTCTTGAGCGTTGGTGGGTACGCCGCAGGGCCGGTCACGCTCGCGGCGGTGTTGCAGCGCGTGCCGATCGCTGTGCTCGAACCGAACTCCGTCGTAGGACTCGCCAATCGAATCCTCGCTCCGTTCGCCGAGCGCGCCTACGTCGCTTGGGACGAGGCTGCGGTTCGTTTTCGAGCGGGCGCCCGTCGCTTCTATGGCGTGCCGTTGCGACGCAGCTTTGTCCCCAGCCCCTACACCCCCCGAAGCACTGCGCGCTTGCTGGTCATGGGCGGCAGCCAGGGGGCAGCCCCACTGAACGAACGCGTGCCGGCCGCGGTGGCGCGCTTGAGTGGCGCCCTTCGGGGGCTCGCGGTCGTGCATCAGACCGGTCGCGGACGGGACGCGCAGGTGCGCGACGCGTACGCGCGGGAGGGGGTCGAGCATGTCGTCGTGGTGCCTTTCATCGAAGACGTCGCAGCCGCCATCGCGGAGGCCGACCTCGTCATCGCGCGCGCAGGAGCCGGGACGATCGCGGAAATCACGGCGGTTGGACGAGCGGCGGTGCTCATTCCCTTCCCGCACGCGGCCGATGACCACCAGCGGCGGAACGCCGACTCGCTCGCGAAAGCCGGGGCGGCCGTGTGCATCCGACAAGACACGGCGGACCCCGCGCGGCTCGCGAGCGAAATCGAGCGTATCCTGGGCAGCCACGCGACGTGCGCTGCCATGGCCGACGCCTCGCGGGCGCTGGGAAGGCCGAGCGCGGCGCGCGACGTAGCACTAGACCTGCTCGCGCTCGCGGGGACCGGTGTCCGCCCGAAGAGAGCCAATGGCGTCGCCACCCCCTCGCGCAGCTCGCTCGACGAGGCTCGGTGATGTTTCGCGGTCGCGTGCGCCAGGTGCATTTCGTAGGAATCGGCGGCATCGGGATGAGCGGCGTCGCCGAGATCCTGCGCACGCTGGACTTCGACGTCAGCGGCTCGGATCTTCGGCCCAACGAGAACACGCGCCGCCTCGAAGGGCTCGGCGTTCGTGTGTTCGTCGGTCACGCCGCGGAGAACGTCACGAACGCGGACGTCGTCGTCTATTCGAGCGCCATCCCCACGGCAAACCCGGAGATTGTGCGCGCGCGAGAGCTCGAGATCCCAATCATCCCACGCGCAGAGATGCTCTCCGAGCTGATGCGCGTCCGCTACGCCGTCACGATCGCAGGCTCCCACGGCAAGACCACGACGACGTCGCTCGTCGCGACCATTCTGCGAGCGGCGGGGCTCGACCCCACCGTGGTCGTCGGCGGCAAAGTCAATGCGCTCGGGTCCAACGCGCGGCTCGGCGAGGGGGACTTGTTCGTCGCCGAAGCGGACGAGAGCGATGGGTCTTTCCTCAAGCTGAGCCCCACGATAGCCGTCGTGACCAACATCGACCCCGAGCACCTCGACCACTACGGAACCCACGAGGCGGTCAAGGACGCATTCGTCCACTACGCCAACAAGGTCCCGTTCTACGGGCTCTGCGTATTGTGTCTCGATCACCCTGCCGTGCAGGACATCCTGCCGCGTCTCGAGCGCCGCCACGTCACGTACGGCGTGTCGCGCCAGGCCGACTATCGGGCCAGCGGCGCGCGTTTCGAAGGGCTGTCGACCCACTTCGACGCGTTTCGCCGGAGCGAGCCTCTGGGGCGGTTCGTCGTACGCATGCCCGGCGCCCACAACGTGCTCAACGCGCTGGCCGCCATCGCCGTAGCCGACGAGCTTGAAGTGCCGCTCGACGTGACCCGAGAGGCGGTCGCCGGCTTCCACGGGGTGCAGCGTCGCTTCACGGTGCTCGGTCAGCCGTCTTTCGAGAAGGGCGGCAAGCGCGGCGACGTCATCATCGTCGACGACTACGGGCATCACCCCGCGGAGATCGAGGCGACGCTGGACGCGGCGCAGAGCGGCTTCGACCGGCGCGTCGTCGTCGCGTTCCAGCCCCACCGGTACACGCGCACGAAGATTCTCTTCGACGAGTTCACGCGTGCCTTCAACAAGGCCGACGTGCTCATCGTCACCGACGTGTATCCCGGCGGGGAGCAGCCGATCGCCGGCGCAACCGGCGAGGCCCTCGCCGAGGCCATCCGAGCACACGGTCACCGCGGCGTTTCGTTCGTCAAGAGCAAGGGTCAAGTCTCGGGCGCCCTGCTCGATGTCGTCGAGCCGGGCGACATCGTGATCGCCCTCGGTGCCGGTGACATCAACGCGAGCGCGCGCGAGCTCCTGGCCCTGATCGAAGGGGTGCGCCGTCCATGACCCCCCCCAACCGCCGCGTTCATCCGATCGTCGATGAGCCGAGCGACAAGCGCTCTTCGCAGCTTGCCGCCCGCGAGAAGGCGCCCGTCCGGTTCGTATCGGCCCTCGGCACGGCGATCGGCGTGGGGCTCATCGTCGGCGCGTCCCTCGGCGTCGCGTGGCTCGCGCGTCGCCACATGACTGGCAGCACGCGCTTCGCCGTCGACGACGTCCGGGTCGAAGGAAACGCACGCCGATCGGCCGATGCGATCATCGCCGAGAGCGGAATCACGTTGGGCATGAATGTGTTCTCCGTCGATCTGGATTCCGCGCGCGCGGCCATCCTCGCCGATCCTTGGATATCGGACGCGACGCTCAGCCGCCGCCTTCCCCGGACTGTTCTCGTCCAGGTCACCGAGCGCAGGGCAGCCGCACTGGTTGCTCTCGGTGATACGCTCCTCGCGACGAGCGAGGGCGAGCCATTCAAGAGGCTGGAGCCCGGCGACCCGGTCGACCTGCCGATCATCACGGGACTGACTCCGGAGAGCGTTGCCGACGACCGCGAAGAAGCGCGGCGCACCGTTCGGCGAGGCATCGACCTGGCCTCGGAGTACGAGCGCGGTTCTCTCGCGAAACGGTCCCCGCTCGAGGAGGTGCACGTCGACCCGGGTGGATCGTGCACCCTGGTCGTCGGTCGCCCGGCGATGCAAATCGTCCTCGGAGGCCCGCCCTTCCGGCGAAAGCTCGATGAAGCTGCCCGCGTAGTCGCGGAGCTCGACAAGCGCCACGCGCAGGCCGCAGCGATCATGCTCGACAACGACGCTCGGCCTGAACGGGTGGTCGCGCGATTGCGATAGACCGCTCATCGAAGCGGCGAATCAGAGAAACTCGCAGACGTACCCCACTGGCGCTGTGGCCCGCACGTCGAACCCGCTCTTGCCCGCGACCTCGAACACCGTGCCGGCGGGATACGCCCGCCACAGGTCGCCGACCTTGGCCTCGAGCTCGCCGCTGACGATGGTCATGCGCTCCGGCGCGTCGGTCCCGAAGTGAAACTCGCCCGGGCCAATCACCCCCACCGTTATGCGACGCCCCAGCCGCTCGAAGCCGATGCTCTGAACGCCGCCGTCGAAGTACGTGTTGTGCTTCAGCATGCCGTCCAGCTTTAGACCACCGGGCGCCCGAGCGCTCGGCCTCCTTTTCGGCCGCATCACAAATTTGGCCCTCTCCGCCCGGGCATGCGATTGCGGATGGAGATGAGCTCCGCGGTATTGCAGGGCGAGATTGTCGTCGGCCTCGACATCGGAACGACCAAGGTGTGCGCCGTGGTCGCCGAAGTCGAGGCGCACAACGTCACCATCTTGGGCGTCGGCGTCGTCCCGTGCCGGGGGCTCCGAAAGGGGATCGTCGCGAACATCGATTGGACGGTGCGTTCGATCAAAGAGGCGATCGAGAGCGCACAGACGATGGCGGGCGTCGAGATCCGAACCATTTACGCCGGCATCAGCGGCAGTCACGTCCGATCGTCGAGCTCCGACGGCGTCGCGGCCATTGCGGGCGGCGAAGTAACCCATCGGGATGTCGAGCGCGTGCTCGAAGGAGCGCGGGCGATTCCCGTCGACGCGGACCGGCAGATTCTTCACGTCTTGCCGCGTGAGTATACCGTCGACAGTCAGGACGGGATTCGCGATCCGATCGGGATGGCGGGGGTGCGCCTCGGCGTGAAGGTCAACCTCGTCACCGCGGCGACTAGCTGCGTGCAAAACGTGATTCGTTGCGCCGAGCGGTGTGGCCTCACCGTAGCCGACGTCGTTCTTCAGCCGCTGGCGAGCGCCGAAGCCGTGCTGAGCGACGACGAAAAGGAGATCGGCGTTGCCGTCGTCGACATCGGCGGGGGGACCACCGACGTCCTTCTGTACGTCGACGGAGGCATCGCGCACGCGAGCGTCATACCGGTCGGCGGAAACAACGTCACCAGCGACATCGCCGCCGGGCTGCGCACGCCGATGGCGGAGGCCGACCGCCTCAAGCGCCTGTCGGGCTGCGCCCTCGGACGCATGGTGTCCGACGACGAAGAGATCGAAGTACCGGGCGTCGGTGGTCATGCGCCGCGAAAGACGGCACGACGTGTTCTGTCGGACATCATCGAGCCCCGCTTCGAGGAGATCTTCGCAGTCGTCCGTAAGCGGATCGAGGACACGGGGTTGCTCGAGCAATTGAGCGCAGGCGTGGTGCTCACGGGCGGAGCCGTATTGCTCCCTGGAGTGTGCGAGCTCGCCGAGGAGATTCTCGGCATGCCGGTGCGCGTGGCACTGCCCACGGCGATCAAGGGGATCACACAGCTGGTGCACGGTCCCGAATTCTCGACCGGCGTAGGCCTCGTGAAATTCGGCGCGCAGATCGTCGCGGAAGGGACGCCCCAGCCGGGCGTGGGGTCCGTGCCGCCACCCGCGGCGCGAGGCCGCGCCCTGTCGCGCGAGGATATCGGCGAGCCGCGCAAGTCGGGCTTCTGGGATTGGATCAAGGCCGCATTCTGAGAACGGACGCCGGGAGGACCACGACAATGAGTTTCTCAATCGAGTTCGCGGACGAGACGCATCAATACGAAGCGCGCATAAAGGTCGTGGGCGTCGGCGGATCCGGCGGCAACGCCGTGAATACCATGATCAACCTCGGGCTCGAGGGCGTCGAGTTCATCGTGGTCAACACGGACGCGCAGGCACTCAACGCGAACGCCGCGCCGACCAAGCTACCCATCGGTGGGAACGTGACTCGTGGACTCGGCGCCGGAGCCGACCCCGACAAAGGGCGCAAGGCGGCGCTCGAGGACGTGCAGCGGATCAAGGAGCTGCTCAGCGGCGCCGACATGGTCTTCGTCACGGCCGGTATGGGCGGTGGCACCGGTACCGGCGCCGCGCCGATCATCGCGCAGATTGCGCGTGAAGAAGGCGCGCTGACCGTTGGCGTCGTGACCAAGCCGTTCCTCTTCGAGGGTCGCCAGCGGGCGCGCCGTGCCGAGATCGGCCTGGCGATGCTCTCGGAGCACGTCGACACCCTCATCACCATCCCCAACCAGAAGCTCGTCCTCCTGGGCGACGACGATCTCACGTTCGTCGATGCGTGCCGCAAAGCGGACGAAGTACTCTACCAGGCGGTTCGAGGCATCAGCGATCTCATCACGCAGAGCGGGATTGTGAACGTCGACTTCGCCGACGTGAAGACGGTCATGAGCAACATGGGCCGCGCCCTGATGGGGACCGGTCTCGCCAAGGGGCAGAACCGCGCGCGCATCGCCGCCGAGACGGCGGTCACGTCGCCGCTCCTCGACGACATCAGCGTCGAGGGGGCAACCGGGGTTCTCATCAACATCGTCGGCGGTCCGGACCTCAAGATGAAGGAGATCCAGGAAGCCGCGAGCCTGGTGCAGGAGCAGGCGCACGAGGACGCGAACATCATCTTCGGAGCCAGTATCGACGAGTCGCTCGGCGAGAACGTCAAAGTCACGGTCATCGCCACGGGCTTCGACGCGCAAGAGCGCGAGGCGGCCCTCGAAGCGTCGGCCGCACGCCCTTCGTTCGTGCCCCAGGCGATGCCCGTCTCGCAGCCGCAGCAACAGCGCTCGTCGGCTCCGGCGCAGGCAGCCCGCTCCGCCGCGGAGACGGCGCTCGGTCCGAGCTATCGACGTCATCCGATGCAGGCACCGCAGGCGGCCACGCGCGACCACGAGCGACTCGACGCGCGATCGCGGCGACACGTGTCGGCCTCTGGAGCGTGGTCGGCGTCGGAAGGCGTGGCGGCGGCCCAATCGCGCTCCGCGCTGCGCGAAAGAGATGGATCCGGGGCCGTTCAGGACGCATTTCCCGGCCTCGACCACGACTGGGACATCCCGGCTTTTCAGCGCAAGCAGCGCTAACGAACGCTCATTCCGCCGGTCTCGTACCCGCCTGCGGCCGATGGATCGGGCCTTCGGTGAGGTGGCGCGGTCGGGTCGTCTGGACGAAGTCGAGGAAGATGGCCGCGAAGAGCTCCGGGTCATCGAGATACGGGTAGTGGCCTGCCCCCGGGAAGATCTCCAGCCGACTCCCGGGAATGGCTTCGTGGGCGCGACGCGCATGGGCCACCGGAATCAAGGGGTCTTGCTCGCCCCACACGATGAGCGTGGGAAGACCGGCGGCGAGGTAAAGCTTGTCGGTCGCGTCGACGCGCTGGCCACCGAGATCGATGATCCCGCGAACTGTGTAGAGAAAAGCGCGGCGGGCTTGCGGGTCGCCGAGCGAGACGAAGCTCCGCCACGTTTCCGCGAGGTCGGCGCTTTCGCGGAAGCCGAGACGTCCGAAGGTCTTCACCAGCGTTCCGATGCTGCGCGTCGCCGCCACGCTGAGCCAGGGCAGAACCACCTCCGCGCCCGGGAGCACGGCCGCGCGAAGGATGGCGTGGACCTCCCGGCCCAGCCCACCGCTCGAGATGAGAACGAGTCGTTCGCAGCGCTCGGGGTATTGGTAGGCAAACTGCATCGCCACGCCACCACCCAGCGAGTGCCCGATGATGGTGCCTCGCTCCTCTCCGAGCGCGTCGAGGAGATCGCGAATCAAGTTGGCATAGGCGCCCAGGGAGTAGTCGCCGCGGGGCTTGGGCGAATCGCCGTGGCCCAGAAGATCGGGAGCGATCACTCTGTGGTAGCTGCTCAGGCGGGGAATCACGCGCTCCCAAGTCGCTGAGCTTCCCGCGATGCCGTGGAGCAGCACCACGAGCGGGCCGCTGCCGGCCGTTCGGTACGTATAGCGCTGCCCGTGTAGCTCGACGGTGGATCGTTCGATGGGCCTGTCCGACGGCGCGCGCATCTCCTTGCGGCGAACATGCCACCCGAGACCGCCGCCGGCAACGAGTCTGTTCGGAATGCTCCCTTGTGCCCCTGGCCGCTATACCTCCTGCACGCGTGTGCCCAGCGCCTCCGCTTCACGAACCACCGTGCTCGCGCCTTCGGCTCGCGATGCCTGCAGCAGCACATCGGCCGCGCCGATCCAGGCGAGCGCGTCTGGTCGCGCTACCGCCCCGACGAAGCGAGCGTCCACCTTCCGCGTTCGGGCGAGGCTCTCGAGCCGACACCGATCGGGCCCGTCGCCGACGACGACGAGCGTGTCCAGCTCGGGCGTGCGGGCGACGTGCTCGATCGCCCTGTCGACCCGTTTGCTCGCCACCAGTCGGCCGACGCTCACGGCCACCCGCAGGCCAGCGAGGTCCAGGCGCCGCGCTCTCACCGCGGCGCTCACGTCGGGCATCTCGATTGCAGCCGCCTGAACGACCGCAAGGCGTTCGAGGCAAGCGCGTGTCTCGCGATCGAGCTCCGCGAGGAGCGCCGCCATCAGCGACTGGGAGACGAAGCGCCACCGCTCTGCATTCGACACGATGGCGTGCACGACGAAGCGCCGCGCCGCCGCGGGCATCGCTGCAAGGAGACGGACGTCGCCCCCATGCGAAACGACCTCGAGCGCCGCTTTGCGCGCGCGAACGCCGATCGGCCAGGCACAAGGGACAGCCCAGTGCGCAATGACCCGCTCCGTGTTCATTCCTGCCAGACGCCGGCGCGCGGCTGCGACCCACCAGGTCGCTTCGACGGCCCGCAGCGGCCTATCGCGCACGCGGGCCGCGACCCCCGGCCAGCCGAACGCGCCCCCGGGCAATGGCGCCACGACGGTGACCTCGTGGCCCGCCCGCTCGAGCGACCGAGCCTCCGAGCGCACGAAATGGCCCGCAGGGTCGCCTGGCTCCCTCGGCCAGCTGGTCGTCACGACGGCGATGCGCATGACTTATGGTCGCCCTTGCCGTCTGCGGCTTCGAAGCGGCCGCGCCCATCCGCGGGCGATCCGTCCACTCGGTGGTAAGGGAACATGGGTGATGAGCAGTCCCGCGGTCACGATCACCTTTCGCGGGCGCATTCTTTATCTCACCGAAGACGCATCGCTCCTGCAAGCGCAACTCGCCGGCGACGATCTCGACTTCGACCCCGATCGGCATCTTCTCGCGAACATCTCGACCGACGAAATCACGCCGGGGTGGGCCTGCTACTACTACGACGAGACGCTCGGGCGGTATTGCCTCGTCGGACTCCGCGGCGGGCACGTGGAGGTCGATGCGGTCAAGCGCGGCGGGTTCTGCGTCGTCGTCAGCGGTGCGTCGAAGGGATGTGGATCATCGCGCGAGACCGCTCCGTACAGCGAGCTCGCCGCGGGCGTGCGGCTCGTCGTCGCCAAGAGCATCGAGAAGATTTATCGACAGAACGCGCAGAACATCGGGCTTCTGACAAGCACGGACTTCGGCCTCTTGCCGCGCATCCTGCGCGGGGAGGCCATTCCGGTCGAGGAATTTACGCGGGGGCTCGACCCCATCAGCGCGGCCATCGTGGAGCAGGGAGGGCTCGTCGCGTACAACAAAGCGCGTCTCGCCGGAAAGGTGCCCTCGCCCCCTGTGCTCACGCGGCGGCGCCCCATGACCCTGTGCGAGAAGATCCTCGCCGCGCATGCGATCGTTGGCGAGCACGGAGAGGCACCCGGCGTGCCCGCGGTGACGCCGGGGGATGCGTTCTTCGCCCGCGCCGACGTGCGCTTCTCGCACGAGTATGTGACCCCGATGGCGGAAGCGCTGTTCCGGCGGGGCTTCGGGGAGGACGCGAAGGTGAGCGAGCCCGAGAGTGTGTTCGCGTTCCGCGACCACCTCACGCTCCTCGATCACGTGATGCCCATGGCACACAGGGAGAAGGGACTCGACGCCCAAGCGCGCAAGCTGGCTCGGGTGCAAGAAGCCTTCGCGGAACGCGAGGGGCTCACACTCTACGGCGAGGTGCGTCGCGACGGGCAGGTCGTCGGCTCCGAAGCGATTTGTCACAACAAGGTCATCGAAGAGCTCGCGCTCCCCGGACAGCTCGTGATCGGGACCGACAGCCACACGTGCATGGCCGGAGCGCTCGGTTGCTTTGCGTTCGGTGTGGGCTCCACCGACATGGCCAACGCTTGGTTGACCCGCGACGTGCGCGTCAGCGTTCCGCCGACGGCGCGCTTCACCCTGACCGGCCGCCTGCGTTCGGGCGTGTGTGCGAAAGACGTCATGCTGCACATTCTCAGCCAGCCCTTCTTCAAGTCGGGCGAGGGGATTGGCAAAGTGCTGGAGTTCGGCGGCGAGGCTCTGGCGGGATGGCCCCTCGACGAGCGCGCCACGCTGACGAACATGGCCGTCGAGGCGGGAGGCTTCAGCGGGATCATCGAGGCGGACGAGGTGGTGGTCGCGTATCTCGAGGAGCAGCGGGGGCTCGCCGCGGACGACGTCCGGCGGCGCATCGTCCGAGGCGATCCAGGGGCCGAGTACTGCGCGAGCTTCCCGATCGATCTCTCGCAGATTCCCCCGATGATCGCCACGCCGGGGGATCCACGTAACGGAGTTCCGCTCCGAGAGCTGGGCGGCGACGTCACGATCGACATCGCGTACGGTGGCTCGTGCACCGGCGGCAAGAAGGCGGACATGGACATGTATGCAAGCGTCCTTGCCCGCGCGCTGGCGAGTGGCCGGCGCGTGGCCGAGGGCGTGCGCTTCTATCTGCAGTTCGGCTCACAACGCATCCGCCGATATTCGGTGGACAAGGGATACGTCGAAGTCTTCGAGCGCGCGGGCGCCGTGCTCGTCGACCCTTCGTGTGGCGCGTGCATCCGGGCGGGTCCCGGGGCGAGCGATTCCCCCGACCAGGTGACCGTGAGCGCGCAAAATCGGAACTTCCCCGGCCGGAGCGGTCCAGGTCGCGTTTACCTGGCGAGTCCGTACGTGGTCGCCGCCAGCGCGATCGCGGGGAAGATCGCGTGGCCGGAGCTGCCGGAGGGCGAGGATTGAGAACCGTCCAGAGGCACGCCCCGCAGGCCCTCCCACATGACAAGCGGCCCTTCCCGCGCTAGTCCTTGCGTCCTCCCTTGAGCGACCTCACCATCCAACCGAACGCGCACGTAACCCTCGACTACGAGCTTCGAGACGACGACGGCGATCTGCTGGACGCCAGCGACGCAGACGAAGGGGAGCCCATCGAGTACGTCCATGGCTATGGCATGCTCGTGCCCGGCCTCGAAGCGGCGCTCGTCGGTCTCAAGATCGGCGACGAACGCGACGTGATCGTCCCGTCCGAGGCGGGCTACGGCGACTACGACGAGGGGCTCGTGCTCGAGGTCGATCGTGGAGAGCTTCCCGACCCGAAGTCCGTCGTGGTGGGTGACGAGCTCGTCGCCGAGTCGCCCGACGGCGATGAGCTCACTCTGAGCGTGGTCGAGGTACGAGACGACGTCGTCGTCGTCGACGCAAACCATCCTCTCGCCGGGATGACGCTCCGCTACCACGTCAAGGTGCGCGAGGTGCGCCTCGCGACCGACGATGAAATCGAGCGGGCGGCTTCCGATTTGGACGACGCGCACGAACATACGCACGGCCCGGACTGCGACCACACGCACGAGCCGATCACGCTGATTGGCGGCAAGCGGGATTAGGCCAGCAGCCTTCCACGAAACGACGAACCCACAGGAGAAATGAGCATGGCGAGCAGCAATACGACGAAGACGATCAACCCGTGGGAGTGGGACGTGCGCGTGCGCGAGCGCAACATACGCAAGGGCATCTTCGAAGAGAAAGACGTGGAGAAGTACCTCGCCCAGCTCCCCGACGTGGGCGACCAAGCGGACTCGATCGGCCTGGAGCAGCCCGCGCTCGGCGGGCGGGAAGACTGACGGAGCGCGCTCCGTGGTCGACGAGAACGCCAACCAGAAACCGGAGCAGGCCGAAGTGCTGCCCCGCGTCGATTTCGCGACGTTCGTTCTGTCGTTGAGCCATTCGGCACTGATGCACTTGGGTGAAGCGCCGAACCCGGAGACCGGGAGCGTCGAGAAGAGTCTGCCGCTCGCACGCCAGACAATCGATCTCATCGCGATGCTCGAGGAGAAGACGAGAGGAAACCTCACCGGGGACGAGGAGCGGCTCATCGGCCAGATTCTTTTCGACTTGCGCATGCGCTTCGTCGAACTGTCCAAGACCGAGTGATGGCGCGGGCCGTCGATACGCCAGCGCCGCTCGGCCTCGCCACCACCTGGCAGAACTTGTGCCGAGCGCCACTGGTGGTCGCCTCCGTCATCACGGTCTCCGCGTGCGGGCGGGCGCAGCCCCTGGCCAGCGACGATCCGGGCGTGGTGCTTCCCTCGGCGGCATCGCCCGTCCCGAGTGGCGCGACGCCGCTCGCTCCTACCATACCCCCGACGACGGCGGCGTCGTTGATCGTCCGGGCGGAGCCCGTGAGCCTCGCTCCCATCGTGCACGCAGCGGATCCCAGTGTCGTGACGATCAACACGGTGAGTGAAGAGGTGGAGGTCTCGCCGTTCACGGGACGCCGCAGACCGCTGCAGAGGCGCGGGTTGGGCACCGGCTTCATCATCGACAAGACGGGCGTCATCCTGACCAACAACCATGTCGTGGAGGGTGCCTTGACCGTTCAGGTGAAGCTTTCGGACGATCGCGAGCTTCCGGGCAAGGTCGTCGGAACCGATCCGCGAACCGACATCGCCGTCGTCCGCATCGACGCGAAAGACATTCACCCATTGCCGCTCGGCGACTCCGACGCGATGGAGGTTGGCGATTGGGCCGTCGCGATTGGCAATCCGTTCGGTCTGTCGCACACGGTGAGCGCCGGGATCATCAGCGCCAAGGGGCGTACGGGAACGGATGTTTCGTCGCTCGATCCTGCCGGCTATTACGATTTCATTCAGACCGATGCGTCGATCAATCCGGGCAATTCCGGCGGCCCGCTCTTGAACCTCAAAGGTCAGGTCGTGGCGATGAACTCCGCGATTCGGGGAGACGGCGCGCAAGGGATCGGCTTTGCGATCCCCATCAACATGATAAAGCAGCTGCTTCCGATGCTCCTACGCGACGGGCACGTGACGCGTAGCGCCCTCGGCGTGAACATCATCGACGTGCACGAGCTCGCGAGTGAAGATCGCCAGGCGCTCAAGCTCCCCGAAGGAGAAAAGGTCGCTGGCGCCGTGATCGAGCGCGTCGTGAGGGGCGGGCCGGCGGAGCGCGGCGGCCTCGAGCCAGGTGACGTCATCGTCGCGTTCGACGGTCAGCCGATCGAGCGGTCGACCCAGCTCCAGTGGCTCGCGAGCACGGCCGGTGTGGGGCGTTCGGCGACCGTGCGCCTGCGCCGCGCCGGAAAGGTCTTCGACCTCAACGTGATCCTCGGGCCGCTCTCCGACAAGGTTCATTGAGCCGCGCCGACCCCAGGGCGACTCCGCCCTTGAATACCGCATCGCTTGGCGCGCCCAATCAGGGGCTGGACAGAGCGAGCGAAGCGCAGGAGGACCGCGTGCTGATCGAGAGGGCGCAGGCCGGCGACACCGGTGCCTTTCGACGACTTGTCGAGCGCCATCAGCGTCGCGCGTTCGCGGTCGCGCTGGCCCTGGTCCGGGACGAGGACGATGCGCGCGAGCTCGTGCAAGACGCGTTCTTGCGCGCCTACAGGAGCTTGCCCACCTTTCAGGGTGGCTCCTCTTTTTTCACCTGGCTCTATCGAATCGTCACCAACTTGGGCATCGATCTCCTCAGAAAACCAGGCCGTCAGACGGGTGAGGTCGACGAGAGTCAGCTCGACTCCGACAACCGCGTCGACCTGGACGTGCCCTTCATCGGGCGCCTCGACGGAGCCGACCCCGCCGACGTCGTGCGACGACGCGAGATCGCAGCGCGGCTGCAAATCGCGCTGGACGCGCTCCCGAGTTACCACCGGGCCGTCATCGTGATGCGCGAAATCGACGGACTGAGCTACGAAGAAATGGGTCAGGTCATGGGCGTGACGAAGGGGACCATCATGAGCCGGCTCTTCCACGCGCGGCAGAAGCTCCAGCGCGCACTCTACGACTGTTACGAGGAGCAAGTCGGCGCTCGTCGCCCCGCCGAACCACGGGATGGCGAGCAGGAGAACGGGTCATGACCTTGTCGCTAGAGACGACCCTCGAGCTGATGGCGCTCGCTGACGGCGAGCTTCACGGCGACGCCAGAGAGCGGGCCGAGAAGCTGATGGCCCAAAGCGAGGAGGCGCAGCGCGTCGTGGCGGCGATGCGTTCGAGCGGGCCGGCACTCCAGTCGTGGTTGGCCGACACGTTCGGGCGGCAGTCGCAATCTGCGGACGGAATCGCGGACGCGGTCATGGCAAAGCTCGCGGGCGGCGCCGCCTCCACGGTGGCCGGTGGACCGATCGCGCACTTGGTGCCGGCCGTGCGTGCGCCGCGGGCTCGTGTCGTGACTCGCGTGGCGCTGGCGGCCAGCGTTCTCGCTTTTGCGGCACTCGCTGTTCTGTACATTCGCTCGATGGGCGTGCGAAGCGGCCAGCAGTTGGCGCGGGTGGCGGCCGCCGGCGCGTCGGGCGTCGCAATCGGCGCTCCGCGCGCGGCAGAAGAGCCCGCCCAGCGGGGGCGTGGCGTCGAGGTCGAGGAGATCGATTCGGCAAAGCGCGTATCGATCTTCGAGATATCCGGCGCAACGGCGTCCGCCCAATCGGTCGTCGTCTGGATTGACGACGATCAAGAGGAGCGATGAGACGGCGGTCGCTGCTCGCGGCCTTTGCGGTTGCGCCCGTCTCGGCCGTGATCGGAGGACGCGGCGTCCTCGCGGCGGCTACGCAGGAGGTCCCGGTCGAGATCAGCGTCATCCACGCGACCAGAACCGATGGCGGCGCGTCGATGGATCCGCGGCTCCGCGACCTGCCGCAGCTCACCCGCCAGCAACCGTTCGTTCGCTACAACGTCTTCAAGCTTCTCGACCGAACGCAGCTTCGCATCGAGAAGGGCAAGCGTCTCGACTACGGGATTCTCGACGGCCGTACCTTGCAGGT
Source organism: uncultured Polyangiaceae bacterium (assembly GCA_964531095.1). GTDB lineage: Bacteria > Myxococcota_A > Polyangia > Polyangiales > Polyangiaceae > Palsa-1150. The sequence continues at coordinate 108,410 of CAZHED010000010.1, forward strand.
CACCCTCGTCGACGTCACCGAAGACGACGCCGGCCAGAGGCAAGGTGTGCGCTACCAGGTTCGCGCAGAAATTGGCGGGCCAGGCAAGCGGGAGTTCCTCAAGCTTCTCGAAGTCAGCGCCGGCGCGAACGAGCCGTTCTTCGTCGGGGGCCAGAGCTACCGGGGAGGGACTCTCTTTTTGGAGCTGGCGGTTCGGTAGCGTCGGGCAAGAGCTCCGGTCGGCCCAGAGCTCAGGGGTTGACGCGGACGTCAGAGCCTAGGACCCCTGCGGCTCCCTACCGCGTCCGCGCGCAATTTCTTCACGTCGCAGCACGTTTTCACGGGGCGCACGCGCCACAGCACGCGGGCCCCCTGCAAGCGGGCAGCACGCAGAGTGCTTCAGGTGCGCTCGCGATGGCTGAACCGCGGACGTTGCGCTGCCATGAATACGTCAATCGGCCGTACGCGGCCGTGCGCGAGATGCTGCATCGAGACCCATTGAAGCTGCTGCAGCGAGCCACGACTTCCGCTGCTGCCCGCGCGAGTTCGTTGGTCGCCAACCTGCGCGTGCAATTGGCCGGAATCGAAATCGGCGTGGACGTGCGGGTCCTGGTTCGTCGCGTGCGCGACTACGAGGCGGGGACTGGCAGCGTCGACGTACGCTCTCATCGAGTAAATCGACGCACCGGCGGCCCTCCGACGCCGAGCTCGCGTCGAACGCCGACATCGCAGCTCCCCTTGTGCTTCTGGGGCGGATCCAGGGTAAGTAGTTCGCCATGCGTCCCGCGGGTGTTGGAACGGGAGCGGGGCGAATCTCGATGCAGGAAACCCCCGGCGCCGTCCACGTGCAGGTCCCCGGGCCGGCGCAGGACCGGCCAAAGTGGAAGAGCGTCGCCGTGATCGCAGCAATCGGCTTCGTCGTTGGCGTGGCATGGCCGCGCCTCGCTGGGGTGCGGCTTGGACCCAGTCTGCCAGAGCCGTCGGCGGCGTCGTCGATCGCCCCGTCTGCCGCGCTGTCGCCTTCGGCCCCAGCGGCTACGGCTCCGTCGGCTTCCGCGCCGGGGCCTGCCGCCTCGGCGGCGACGCCTCCTGCGACCGCCAGCAGTACACCTCCCGTGCCCTCGCCGCCGGCTGGCCAGGTCGTCAGCGTGGCTTCCGGCGCCGTGCAGTCGTGCAAGACCACCGACGGCGACGCGCTCAAAGGAAGCGAGTGCGGAAAGCTGCCGGGGCTCGATGGCCTCGTGCTGCCGAGGTTGCGCAAGCTCGCGGACTGCCCCGACGCAGCGGATGCGAGCGGCAGGCTTCCGCTCGTGGTGCGCCTCGATTTTGCGCACAATACGCTGACCGTGGACCTGGGCCATGGCCATAGCGTTGCATCCCCGGAGGCGCTGCTCGCTTGCGCCCGGACGGATCTCGCCGGGGCCAACCTCGCGCGCGTGGCCCACGACAACCAGCGTTACAACGTCGCTTACCCCGTGACCTTCGGAGGCGGGGGGCGTCCGACTGAAAGCGGCTCGCCGCCCGTGCGTTCGGCGGCTGATCCCGCCGACGCCACCGCGACCGTCGTATGGGAGGTGGCCATCGTGCGCGACGTGCCGAAGACCGGGAAGGTCCTCGCGCGGCTATCGAGGGGCACCCAGCTTCGTGTTGGTACCGTGAAAGACGGCTGGTACCCGGTGCAGTATGGCGACGGCTTCGGGAGCGAAGGTTGGGTCTATCGCGGGGCGATTGGTCGGTAGAAACGGACGGGCCGATCCTCCTCGTTCTGGCCGTGCCCGAGCAGAAGGCGGCTCTGCCTAGAACTGTGGCTCAGGGTCGTCTCCTTCCGCTTCTCCTATCGCGTCGGTCTCGAAGGGAGCCGTGCGAGCCTTTCCGTGCTCGTCGACCGCGAGCAGCTGCTCCACTCGCTTCTCCGCCCCGTCGAGCCGCTCTTGCGAGACCCGAGAAAGCTTCACTCCCTCCTCGAAGAGCCGCAACGATTCTTCGAGGGGCAGGTCGCCGCGCTCGAGCATCTGGACGATCTCGGTCAGCCGCTTGATGGCCGACTCGAACGAAGGCCCCTCCGAGGGCGAGGCGGGGCTGGACGAGGGCGGAGGCACGCGCCGGTTCATGGTGGGAGAGCCTCATACGGTGGCAGTCGAGGCGCAAGCCGGACGAGCACGTCACCCGGTGAGACCCCTGGAACGACCGCGTACCCGTCTTCGTCGAAGGCGATCGGCAGCGCCATCCCGTCGCTGTCGACGAGCGCAGCAGCCAGGTCTCGCGGTAGCGTCGCCCCCTCGGCGGGGACTAGCCGCAGCCAAGCCACCTCGCGGAACACTGGACGGCTCGGTGCCGACCCGGTCGCAAGGACGTGCGACGCCGTCCATCGCACGACGCGATCGGGGTCGAGTCGCGCCGCCAGCCGAAGCGTGATTTGACGCGCGGGCGCCAACCTGTCCTCGCCGGTCCGCGTCGCGATCGCGGCCACGATCGCGCGCCGCACCCGAGCGTCGGTCTCCATCGCGTAGGCCCGCGCCAGACGACCGACGCCGTCGCGCGCTCCGCTCGCGCCGAGGCCCCGGGCGACGTGCGCGCGCAGGACCGGATCGTTTGCCTCGAGCAGCGCGTCGACCTCCGCGGCGTGTCGCTCGTCGCCGCGCTGCGCGAGCGCGAGCGCGGCTAGGGGCGCGTCGGGGCCCCCCATCCTGGCGCGGTCCACGAGACCGAGGGTGGGCACCACGCCGCCCGGATCCCCGCCTTCGAGCCCAACCGCCAGCACTTGCCTCGTTGTCTCGTCGGTCTCGATCCCCAGGCGCCCCAGCAGTGCTCGCCGGGTCGACGCACTCCTCTGCCCCAGAGCCCCCAAGGCGGCTGCCCGACGCACGCGTGCATCCGCATCTCCCAGGGCCGCTTCGATGGGCCGCTCGCCGAGGGTCACGCGCGCTTGAACGCCGACGGCCCGGTCACGCGCATCTCCCGTTGCCTCCAGCTCCTTCAAGAGCGCGTCGAGCGGTGCGCTTCGCTCTCCGCGCACCAGACGCCGTACGAGATACGCGCGCGCCGCCAAACGCCGGGTCGGCGCGGACCCCGACGCCAAGCGCTCGATCGCCGCCATGGCCGCGCCGCTCGGCGAACGAGCCATCGCGCACGCGACGTCCCCCTGTATCCCCGGGTCGGCGACGAGCGCCTCCAGCGCACCGACCGCCAGGGGGCTCGTTTGCCGACCCAGAGCGGCCACCGCCGCAGCGCGTACTTCGGCGTTGGCCGCAGCCGCAGCGCGCGCTGCCGCAGCCTTGATCACCCCGTCGCTCTCCACCCGCTGCGCGAGGCGCAAGCCCTCGATCACCGTGGCGTCGTCTCCCACGAGCCCCTCAATCGCCAGCGCCGCATCCGGCGCTACGAGGCGAGCCAGCGCGTCGCCCGCTGCAAGCCGCACGCGGGGATCACGGTCGCGAAGCGCCGTGCGCGCCTCGTCCAGGATGCGCGAGTCGCCGGCGACACCGAGGGCCGTCAGGGCAGCCGCTCGCTGCGCCGGATCGCTCGCGCTCATTGCGGCCTCGATGGCGTCGAGGGAGCGGAGATCGCCGATGGCTACGGCGAGCCCGATCGTCGCTGGCGCCATCGATATGGCGCTGCCCAGAAGGGGCGGCGCTGGAGGATGGATCGCGAGCGCATCGAGCGCCGGCATCTGCCCTGGTCCCGCGCTACGCGCGACCGCGAGGAGCGCATCAAGAGCGAGCAGGTTATCCGACTCGGCCAGGGCGACGGCCGCTTGCTGGCGTGCGAGGAGCACGCGCTCGGCTCCCCTGGAATCATCGGCGCTCGGGTCGTCCGTGGGCGCCGTGGCCGCGCGCGTCGAAAACGCTTGGGCGGGAGCCGCTACGATCGACGCGAGCGCCGCGCGCGCCTCTTCGGTGTCGAGCCAGTCCGCCAGGGCGCGAACGACCACGAGGAGCGCCCGTGGATCGGTGCGGGCGACGCCATCGATCGGAGCATGCGGGTCGACCGCGCCGGCGCCCGCCGCGCCGGCTGCGCGCTCCAGAAAGGCGAGCGCCTCCGGTGTGTGCACGGCGGCCGCACGTTCGATCCCCCGGAGGCGCTCGTCCGGGTCCGTCGACCTCGCCAGGCGGATCGCGACTTCGATTCCGACGTGCCCGCGCACTCCCATGCCCGCGGTGCGCCCAACCGGCGCCGGTCCGCCGGGCAGCGCGCCATCGGCCCAGCGCGGCTGCGCGCCCGCGATGGTGACTGGAGCGAAACCCAGTGCGAGCGCGACCGTCGTGCCGATGGCCCTTCTCACGTTCATCTCGCCTCGTGCCCGGGCGCGGGCTTCTGCTCTTCCGACCCCTTCGGGCACCCGTTCGTGCGCGGATCGTTCGACGGTGCGCCAGGGGCCAGCGGGCAGGCATCTTGATCATCGAGCACGCCGTCGCCGTCCGCGTCGTCCTCCGGGCAACCGTCGGCATCCTGGATCCCGTCCTTGTCCTCCGGGAGATCGGGGCATTCGTCGATGTCGTCAGGAACTCCATCCGCGTCGCGGTCATGCGTGCGTGGCGCCCAGCCCACCGAGACCACCGCGCGGAAGACGGGCACTCCGGCAGCGCCGTTGAGGCCGAAATCGCCGCCCAAGACCGCGCTCACGTCTCGCAGGCGCCCGAGAGCGATGCGGTCGTCCACGGCGACCAGCACGGGTGACAGGGTGGACGCGCCGCCGCTACCCAAGCCGAACGGGGCGACCGGTCCGGCGGGAAGGGATCCATGCAGCGCGATCTCCCAAGTCTGCCGATCTCCAGCGTCGACCGCGGGGGCGAACGCCTTGGGTCGGATCGAGACGCCGATCGACCAGGGAACTTCGTCGCCGAACGTCACGCCGTCGGGGTTCGAGCCCGGCCACCTCCGCCGGTCGGTGCGCAATTTGTATCCTAGGGTCGCGCGCACCGCACCGATGCCGAGGGCATACTCGCCGAGTACGACGAGCGACGCGGTCAGCGAACCCTCGCCCGAGAAGCTCTCTCGGTTGCCGGTGGGAAACGTGAGGGTGCCGAGGGCGGCGAGCCCGAGGCCGCCGCGCACCCCCTGCCGATCGTTCGATAGGATCGTCGCCTTCCCAAGGAGCGCCGCGTCCCCCAGCCCCGTCGTCGGCACCTGTCCGCGGCTCACGACCGTCGGCGGGAGTCGCGCGGGGCCGTCTTGCCAGAGGAAGAACGGCAGGGCCAACCCGACGGCAGCCCGGTCGCCGAGGCCAATTCCCGCCACCAGGTCGGCGCCGACCGCGTGCTCGATCGGACGAACGACGATGGCTCCCGTTGCGGCGTCGCGCAGCGCGACAGGCGCTTGCTCATAGTGGCTCCACGCCCCCACGTTCCACTGCCAGCTGCCCGGGGTCGTCACCGGCTCCAGCACGAGGCCGGCATCGGGGTCGCTGGACGGGCGCCACGTCCGCATGTCGATCGACGGAAAGGTCTGGGCGAGCGCGACTGCAGGCGCCCACATGACGAGCGACAGGGAAAGCGCGGAGGACGATCGGAAGACGCGAGCGTTCGCTGGCATTCGCTACCGATCAATTGGTAACCGTGACCTCGGGGACGATGGCGTCCTTCTCGACGGCACCCGGCGCGGGTGTCGTCGCCTCGTCGATGCGATCGGCCATGCGCTGCCGTGTCTGCCAGCGCTTGATCGCGCCGCTGAGGATCTCACCGATGAGCGTGCGATAGTCGATCTTCGCACCGTTCGCGATCAAACAGAGATCGCTGTAGTCGGGCGTCAGCCCCGGCAGTGGATTGACCTCGAGGACATATACGCGCCCCTCGGGCGTCAGTCGCAAGTCCACCCGAGCGACATCGCGGCAGCCGAGCGCCATGAACGTCAAGCGGCAGGCGCGCTCGACGGCGCGGAGCTCGTCCTTCGTGAGCCTCGCCGGGCACTCGTAACGCACGTGGCTCTGCCAGCTCTGCTTGCACGCATAGTCATAAACCGGTCGATCGGTCTTCGCGAGGAACACGACCTCCATCGGCGGCAGAACGCGCGGCCGGCGCTCGCCGAGCAGCCCGACCGTGAGCTCGCGCCCTGCGATGTACTCCTCGACGAGGGCCGGCTGGCCGTAGCGCTCGATGAGCTCGCGACCCACGTCGCGCAGACGCGCCTCGTCGTCACAAACGCTCTTGGAGGTAATCCCCTTGCTCGTGCCCTCCTGATTGGGCTTGACGATGACCGGATAGCGAAACGGTCGAATCTTCTCGCGACCGGTGACCAGCACCTGAAACGCCGGGGTGTCGACTTCGACGAGCAATCGTTTGGTCAGAGCCTTGTCGAGGCAGATGGACAGGGTTGCGGAGTCGCTCCCCGTATAGGACACACCGAGCAGCTCGCAGAGGCTCGGCACCTGCGCCTCCCGGCTTCGCCCGACCATGCCCTCGGCAACGTTGAATACCACGTCGACGTTCGAAGACATCAGCGCGCGCGGGAAATCAGGAGTCGCCTCGAGGGGCACCACCACGTGCCCGTGGCTCTCGATCGCCCGCGTGATCGCGTGGATCGTCTCGGGCGCGTCGTACTCCGCCTCGCGGTCGTCGCCCGCGTGCGAATCGATACGCTTCATGTTGAACGCGAGGCCCACGCGCAAGGCTGCCCGGCGAGCGCGGGGCGGCCGGGGCCGGGTGACGTCGAGCAGCCCGCTGAGGCCATACCGCGCGGCCGCGGACCGCAGAACGGCGAGCACGGTCTCGTCGTAGCCGATGCCCACCGCGCGCGTTGCGGCGAAGAGCGCTCCCCCGGGATCGAAGCTCGGAATGGCCGTTGCGCTCAGGAACCAGACCTGGCCATCGGCGCCGACGCGGAAATCGAGGGCCGCGATGTCGCGCAGTGCGAACGCAGAAAGGACGCGGTCGGTCAGCTCGCGCAGCCGCTCGTGCACTCGGGGAGAAAGGCGCGCGGGTGCTCGCCGCTCGAGGAAGCTCGCGTCGAGGTTCGCGAGTCGGTAGTCGATGACGTCGAAGCGTCGGGAATAGGCCGGATCGACGATGGTCTCCACCGCGGGGAGCGGCGGCAACCCCTCGACGCACGCGACGCGGACGTCCACTCCCGGCACGTAAGCCTCGACGAGCGCGCCATCCGGGTACTTGTCGAGAAGGCCTTCGAGCACCCGCGCCAGAGCGATCGGATCTTCGACGACGTTGTCCTGACCGATTCCCTTGCTCGATCCCTCGAAGTTCGGTTTGACGAGCGCCGGGAAGGGCACTTCGTCCAAGCCACCCCGGTGGAGCGTCCTACGGTCGACGAAGCGTCCGCGCGGGCTCGGAACGCCCCACCCGGTGAGCTGCTTTTTCGTGAGGGCTTTGTCGAGCGTCACGCACAGCGTGTAGGCGTCGCTTCCGGTCGACGGAATCCCGATCTCCTCGAAGAGCGCCGGATAGAAGGCGCGGCGCGTCTTGCCGCGGTGCCCTTCGGCGAGGTTGAACGCGATGTCCGGGGCGAACGCCTCGAGGCGCGTCACCAGGAGCGACGCCGGTCCGGTCACGTCGAATGGCTCGACGCGGTGTCCGGCGGCCGACAGCGCGCGTACGATCGCCGCGATGGTCTCGGGTGAATCGAACTCCGCCTCGTCTTCGGAGACGGCTACACGGAGGTTGTGCGTGAGAGCGATTCGCATCGGCGGCGGTCACCCCTGGGTGAAAGGTCGAGGAGCCTGCACGAAAGAGCTGTCTTCGACCCGGTGCGCTACTCCGCGTCGCCGCTCGCGACGCGCAAGGGGCCCGGCAGGTCGTGGTGCATGCGCAGGCGTTTGGCCTCGAGGTAGCGCGCCGAGTGGGCGCTGGGCGGGACGACGATGGGAACGCGACCGACCACCGTGACCCCGAGGCTTCGCAAGCTCGCGACTTTGACGGGGTTATTGGTCATCAGCCGCACGCTCACGATGCCCAGGTGCTCCAGCATGTCGCGGGCTACATCGTACCGGCGCGCGTCGTCGGGCAGACCCAGGATGCGGTTTGCGTCGACGGTATCGTGTCCGTCCGATTGAAGCGCGTAGGCGCGGATCTTGTTGGCCAGGCCGATGCCTCGCCCCTCCTGCCGTAGATAGAGGATCGCCCCCGCCCGCGCGTGAGACATCGCCGCCATTGCCGCGTCGAGCTGCTCTTTGCAGTCGCACTTGAGCGATCCGAATACTTCGCTCGTGATGCACTCGGAGTGAACGCGTACGAGAACGTCGGCATGCCCCCGCACGTCGCCGAACACGAGCGCGACGTGCTCTTGCGGCAGCGCTTCGGGGCCTGCGGCGGCGGGGCTACGGAAGACGTGGGTGGCGAAATCGCCGTGGCGCGTGGGCAGTGTCGCCTCGGCGAGCCATTCGGTTCGCGGGGTTTGAGGCCGGATCACCCGTCGGGGGACGTGCATCTCAATCTTTCCATGGGGAAGAACGTTGTTTCCAACCGTGCAAGCTAGGGACGAGGCGGCCCGTCGTCAAATCGGTTCGAGGGCGTCGACATGAGGAGGAGGGGGGCGATGGCGGCACGACGGCCCTCTCTACGATACGATGCGCTTACGATGCGCCACGCCGCGCCGCGTCGCTGCGGCAGAGCCGAGTGAGCATTCCTTCGAGGACTGCGTCGGGCGTTCGCCTCGAGCTCTTCAGGGCAAGATCAGTTTCGGCCAACACGAGCAACCAGCGCTCGACCTCTTTGCCTCGTATCGACCGGGCCTTCGCAGCGAGGTCGCGCGCGCGGTAGGCGTTGAATGCGCCCGCGCGTTGCGCCGCTTCGTCGGTCGAAGCGCCGGACTCCAACGCGGCTTGAAAGCGAGCGAGCTGCCGAACCGACCATGCGAGCGCCCCGAGGAGCGGCAGGCCGCGCTCGCGTGGGTCATACGCGTCTGCCAGCGTTCTCAGGGCGCGCCCGAGGTCGCGTGCACCGACCGCATCGACGAGCGCCCAGGTGTCGGCTGCTCGCACCCGCGCCACACAGGCGCTCACGGCGTCTCCGTCGACGATCGAGCCCGGCCCCACGTAGAGAGACAAACGTTCGATGGCGTCGTCGACCGACGAGAGCTGGGGGCCGGCGATCGCGGCGAGCAGCTCGGCCACGTCGCGGTCGATCGTGTGCCCTTTGGCCGCACATCGTTCGACGATCCACGAGGGCAGCGCCCGCGCGTCCAGCGGATCGCAGCTGACGAGAAAGCCCTGCTTTCGCGCGGCCAGCGCCAGCTTGCGCCGGCCGTCGAGCTTCGAGGCAACGACGACGAGACAGGAGGAGTCGACCGGTGCGGCTGCGTACTGCGTCAGACGGTCGAACGGCGAGCTGTCCTCTTCGGGCGCCTCCCAGCGTTCGGCGCCGCGAACGAGGACGAACCGCCGCTTGGCCATCATCGGCACCGTTCGCGCGGCCGCGATGACGCGGTCGACGTCGGCCTCTCCGGCCGTGAACTTGTCCTCGTTGAACGCCGCGACGCCCCCGGCGAGCGACGCAGCCCGGAGCTCGCTCACGACCTCGTCGCGGAGCAGTCGCTCCTCGCCCACGACGAGGTACACCGGCAGGAGGGCTCCCTTCCTGGCGTGATCGAGCGCCTGCGCGGGCGTCATCGCGATGACTCCTACCGCCCCGACGATTCCGATCGCCCCGAATGCCGTCCTCTGCGACGGCGGCGCGCGAAGGCGAACGCGAGCCCGAGCGTTGCAGCCGCGGCAGCCCTGCCGACCGACCCTCGTTCGAGGCCGGCCACCACGCAGCCGCACCCCGGGTGCTCGTGCACCGCCTCTTCTTCAGCCGTCCGATTGAACGACGTTTCAGGGACCATGGCGGGCGCGGCTCCGACCGGGGTGACGTCGCCCGTCGTCGGGAGCTTGGCCTCGGCGGTGTCGTTTTTCGCGACCTCGTTGTCGTTGGAGCCCCCGTCAAGGCCGCTATTGACCGTCTGGAGCTTCATCCCCTTCTTGGTCGACTTGTTGTCCGAGAAGTCCATTGCGCCGCGATACACGGGCGGGTTGTCTCCCTTGAGGACGATCCGCTGGTTGCTGCCGACCTCGCCGTCGGCACCCGATAGCCCGACGACGTACTCGCCGGCCTCGAAGTACCCGTCGGCGCGCTTGAGATCGAACTCGAAGAAAGTCGACTTGAAGACCTTGCCGCTCGCATCGGCAAAGTCGATGTCGAGCCCGACGATCTGTTTCTGCGCGGTCTCGAGGACCACTCGGTGGTGGACCGGCTCTGCCCCCTTCGACATGATCGCGCGCTCGTCGACGGCTTCTTTGGAGAACGTGAAGCGCATCGGCGTGTGCATCATGCTCGGCGGGCGGGCGAGATCGATGCGCACTTTGACGTGCCACTCGCCGTTCTTCTCGTCGATCTCCTTGGTCTTGATCGTGAGGGCACCCGGACCCGCGGCCAAGAGTGGCCGCTCGAAGGCGAGGATGGCAAGGCTGGCAAAGACGGCGAGAAGGCCGAGAGCGAGCGCGCTCGCGACCGCTGGCCGCGCCAGGCGAACGACGCGAACGACGCGAGCGACTGGAACGAAACGCGCCGGGCGAGCGATGGCTGAATGACGGGTCGATGAATGCATGGCGCCGCAAACGTACTATGGCTCGGTCGTCCGCTGCACCCGGCATTGACACCCTGGGCAAGCGCGAGGCAAACTGACAAAAGTGGGCGGGCCGCGGGGGCGTGGCATCGCACGCCGCGGCTCAGGGAGCGTCTCTTCATGACCGAACGCGCGTCGGCGGCACTTTCCAAGGGCACCCCCGCCCCCGACCCGCTCATCGGCCGTTCGATCGGCGGCCGCTTCAGGGTGACTGCATTAATTGCGCGTGGCGGCATGGGCAAGGTGTACCGCGCGGAGCAAGCGCCCCTCGGCCGGGTCTGCGCGCTCAAGGTGCTCAACGCGAGCCACGCGGGGGAGCAAGATCCGGAGTTTCACAAGCGCTTCTTTCTCGAGGCGAGCATTGCGTCGAAGCTCACGCACCCGAACACCGTGACGATCTTCGACTACGGACGCACCGACGACGAAATCTACTACATGGCGATGGAGTACCTGGAAGGGCGCACGCTCCATCGCGCCATCCGTGATGCCGGGCAGATTGTGGAAGAGCGGGCCGCTCACATCGCGCGTCAGATCTGTCGCGCGTTGAGGGAAGCGCATGCGCTCGGGGTCATCCACCGCGACCTCAAGCCTGCGAATGTCTTCCTGGCTCAGCACGGAGACGAGGCGGATTTCGTGAAAGTGCTCGACTTCGGTCTGGTGAAGAACGTCGCCGACAAGGGGGAGGACCTGACCCAGACCGGTATGTTCATGGGCAGCCCCAAGTACATGGCGCCCGAGCAGATCCGGGGCGATCGGGTCGACGCGCGCACGGACATCTACGCGTTGGGCGTGATTCTGTACGAAATGCTGACAGGAAAGGTTCCTTTCGATCGATCGACGAGCGTGAACATTCTGATGGCCCATGTCCATGAAGAGGCCCCGCCGCTGCGCCAGATGAACTCGCTCATCTCGGTTTCCGGTGGGATGGAAGCGGCGGTCGCCGGCTGCATGGCGAAAGACCCGGACCAGCGCTTCCGATCGATGGATGAAGTGCTCGCCGCGCTGAAGCGGGTTGGCGAGCCCGCGGGAGCCGTATCGATCGGCGCTCCAGCGGCCGCCGAGGGGCGCTCCCTACCTCGGTTGGGGGTCGTCGAACCGCTTGCGCGCGAATCGCGGCCGAGCGGTACGCCGTCTTTTGGTCGAACGCCGCAAGGGATCCCTTCGGGCCGGCTGGGCTCGAAGGGAGTCCTCGCGGTCGCCGTCGCGCTCGCGCTGGCCGTATCCGGCGCGCTGGCCCACCTCGCGGTCCGGGCCACCCGATCCTCGACACCACCCACGGCACCGTCCGGCGCTTTCACCGGCGCGGCGACCGGCGCGCCGTCGACCACTGCAGCGGCAACGGCCGCCACCGAGACGCCGCCGGCGATGACTCCGCTGCGGGTCCGCGTCAGCACCGACCCGGACGGTGCAAGCGTGAAAGAAGACGGGATCGAGGTGTGCAGCAGCACCCCGTGCGACATCCTCTACAAAGGGGCAGATGCCGCATCGGAGCGGGCGCACAAACTGACGCTTTCGCGCCAGGGGTACCGCGTCGAGCTGCGAACCGTGAGGGCGACGGATGCTCCGCTCGACGTCAAGCTGACGCCTCTTCCGCGTGCTCCCGTGGCACCCCAAGCGCCGCGAACGATCGAGGCTCCCGCCGTGCCGACGGGGTACAAGACGGACATTCCTTACTGACGCGGCTGCCGAAACGAAGACAGCTCACTGAAAGTCGATGAGCTCGACGTCGAATACGAGCATCCCGGCGGGGGCCCCTGGTCTCGTCGGTTTGTCACCGTACGCAAGAGACCCGGGGATCCAGAAGCGCGCCTTCTCGCCTTTGGTCATGAGCTGCAGACCTTCGGTCCAGCCCTTGATGACGTTGCCCACGCCGAAGCGTGCGGGTTGCCCTCGCGTGATCGAGCTGTCGAACATCTTGCCGTCGGTGGTCCAGCCGGAGTAGTTGACCACGACGTTGCTGGTCGCGGTCGGATGGGCCCCCGCGCCGCCGGGGGTGAGCACCCGATACGCCAAACCAGAGGCCGTCTTCTTGGCGCTCGCCGGTGGACCCTTGACGTCTTCCGGCACCGGGGGAGGCTTCGGCGCCGCGATGACGTCGAGCAGCTCCACGTCGAAGACGAGGTCTCCGGCGGGAACCCCGGCGCGCGGGTGATCGCCGTAGGCGAGGGCCGCCGGGATCCAGAGCCGGCGTTTCTCGCCGACCACCATCAGCCCCACCCCCTCGGTCCATCCCGCAATGACGCCGTTCAACGGAAACGTGATCGGTTCCCCGCGGGTCACCGAGCTGTCGAACATCTGGCCGCCCTTCGTCCAGCCGGTGTAATGCACTTTGACCTTGTCGGACGGCCCGGGGTGGTCTTTGCCAGTGCCCGGCGTCAGGACCTTGGACGCCAGACCGGAGGCCGTTTTCGCGGCATCCGCAGGAGCGGCTCCGACGTCCGGCGGTGCGGGAATCGTCGGAGTGCTCGGCTCTGCCGTCGCCGCGGACGCCGTCGCGCTCACGGCAAGGGGGGCGGCTTCGGGCGACGCCGATCCCGAGGTGCTCGCCGCGTCCTTCCCGCACGCCGCCATCGCGAGAGTCCAGATCCCGCCGCAAATGAAGAGGATTCGCTCGTGCATGACGCGGCCTTTAGCACGCCGATTGCCGGGGACGACGCGATAAAATAGGACGCGCGTTGTCCGGTGTTCTATCCTCGCGCGCCCGGTGAGGGGAGCGCAAAACCTTGCACGAATGGTCGCCGTGCTGGCGCTCGGGACGCTGTTCGTCCTTCCCACTCTCGCGCGCGCGGACGAGCGTACCGAAGCGCGAGCTCACTTCAAGAAGGGGATGACCGCGATCGCCGACGGCAGCTACGACGCCGGCATCGAGGAGCTGAAGAAGGCGTACGCCATCCTTCCCCACCCGAACGTCCTCTACAACATCGCGCGGGCCTACGTCGACATCGGAGATCTGGACAACGCGCTCGCGTACTACCAGAAGTACATTGAGGGAAATCCCGGCGACCGCGACGAGGTCGAGCGAATCGTCAGCACACTCGAAGCCCGTGTCCGGAGGCAAGAGGCCCAGCGCCTCGAGACCGAACAGGCGCAGGACGCCGGCGTGACGGTCACGGCCGGGGGCGCTCGCGGTACGGAACCGAGCCAAGGGGTCGCCGCACCCCCGGCCGAAAGCGTGCGCGAGCAGCCGCCGGTCGTCGAGCAGGCCGCCGAAGGCTCTCCAAAAGGGGTGCCGCCGGCTGCCGTGCGTCCCTCCACCCCTTCTGGAGCCGGCGAGCTCAAGACCGAAGCCCTGTTCGAAGAGACCGTCGTCACCGCATCGAAGGCGGCACAGAATCCCCTGGACGCACCCAATTCGACGTCGATTATCACCGAGCAGGACATCCGCCTCTCGGGCATCACCAAGATCCCGGAGCTATTGCGGCGCCTCGCAGGGGTCGACATCATGGAAGCCACCGGCGCTCACACCGAGGTGTCGCTGCGCGGCTTCAATCAGCGCCTTTCGAACAAGGTGCTCGTGCTCGTCGACGGGCGCAGCGTGTACGTCGATCTCATCGGCGCGACGCTCTGGGGGCTGTTGTCGATCGGCGTCGAGGACGTCGAGCGCATCGAAGTCGTACGCGGCCCGGGCTCCGCTCTCTACGGCGCCGACGCGTTCAACGGAGTGATCAACATCATCACCAAGCAGCCCGGAAGGGGAGGGAGTGGGCTCCAGGTAGGCTACGGCGACCGCAACGCGAGTCACGGCAGCATCTGGGCGAGCGGTCGCAACGGCGAAACGGCGTATCGCCTCTCCGCTGGCTACGACTATCTGCCTCGCTGGAGCCGCGAAGTGCCGGCCAATCGCTCCGACCTCCACCTGGCCACGAGCGACCAAAACACCTCGCAACGCACGTTTCGGCTCGACGCGACCGCGACGCGTCAAGTGAGCAAGGACGTCACGATCGGCGCCCAGGGCGGCTACAGCTCCGGTAGCTACGAGATTCTCTCCATCGGCGGCGAACAGGATCACGTGCTCGGCCCCATCCAGTCGTCCGACTTGACGGCCTTCCTGCACTCGAAGCACGTGGAGGCACGAGCCTTCTGGAACCGTATTTCCGCCGTTCAGGAGAACAACGCCGCGTACCTGGGTCAGTCGCTCCTGCCCGCGCGCAGCTTGCTCGACGTCGTCGACGCCGAGGTGCGCCTCATCGACCGGTTCGCGACCGGCAAAGGCATCGATCACTACCTGCAAATCGGCGCCGAGTACCGAGTCAAGTCCGTCGAGTGGACGTACCAGGGGCGAGACGAGATCCAGCACCACGCCGGCCTCTTCGTGCACGACGAGGTGACGTTCGGAACCAAGTTCGCCGCGGTCGGCGACTACCGCGCCGACTACGTCCCGTACCTCGACCGTGTCGTGCAATCGGCTCGCGGGTCGGTCCTCTTTCACCCGGCCAAGCAATCGACCGTCCGCGGGATCGTCGGCACCGCCTTTCGTACCCCGACGTTCCTCGAGTCGTACCTCGACATTCCGTTCCAGCTGCCGATAACCGGCGGCGCGCTGCTCACGCAGTCGGCGCGCACCGCCCTGCAGCCGGAGCAGATCTTGACCACGGAGGTCGGTTATCTCAACTCGCAAAGCGACTATTTTACGGTCGACAGCGCGCTCTTCTACAACCGCGCCAGCAACCTAATCGAGCTCGCGCCGAGCCAGCCGATCACGCTCGGGGACGTGTCCGGTCAACAAGTGCCCACCGCGCCGGGCAGCTCGACCGGCCTCTATCCCCTCTTCGTGAACGGATTCGAAAACCAGTGCCAGGCGTACGGTGTCTACGGCGCCGAGATCGGCTTGCGCACGTTTCCCGTCGAGGGCCTCGACGTCTACGCCAACTACACGCTCATGGACGTCAAACAGGACAACAGTCGCTGCGACGCCTCGCAGCGCGCTCTCATGGCCAACGACGCCAGGACCAGCGCCCACAAGGTCAACGCCGGCGTCCAAGTCCGAACGCCGATCGGCGTCGGCGGCTCGATCGACTTTCACTATGTGTCGCCGCAGGATTGGGCGGAGCAGGTGATCGACGTGCAGCATCAGCGCTTCGCGTTCCAGTCGTTCCATCTCGACGCCTACACGCTGCTCAACGCCCGAGTCGGCTATCGCTTCCTGCGCGATCAGGCCGAGCTCAGCGCGGTCGCCTTCAACCTGCTCGACGACAAGCATCGCGAGCACCCGTTCGGTCAAGTGATCGACAGGCGCCTGATGGGCTTTCTGAGCTGCAAGTTCTGAAGGGATACCCACGTGAGACCCCCCAGCTTGCAATCTCGTCTGTCCCGCTGCGCGATCCTCGCGTTCGGCGTGACGGCACCCGGCGCTTGCGGGAGCGTGCCCGACGATCCGGGGCCACGCATTTTCGCGCCGGCAGGGATCATCCGCGGCACGGTCGTCTACCAGGGGCCGCGCCCTTGCTCGCGCGGAGGGCACATTGTCGGCAACGCGATCCTTCTCGTGTTCGACCGACGCAATCCGCCTCCCCCCATCGGGCTCGCCAGCACGGCCGTGAACTTCGCCGACGTCACCGGCGACGTGCTCTTCGGCAACGAGCCTCGGTACACCGGACCGGACGTGTATTGCCCGCAGCAGTCCGGTTTCACGGAGACGATCCGCGCGAGCGCCCCGTTCGAAGTCGCCCCGCTCGCCGGCGGATCCTACGAGATCCACGCGTTCTTCGACTCTACGGGCAACTTCCTGCCGGAGTTCACGATACGCAACCTGCCCGAGCAAGGAGACGTCGCCGGGGGCGCCGTCGACACGGCCGACGCGCTCCGACCGACGAACGCCGGCAATCCAAACTATGTCCCGCGGTTCCTGCCCGTCGATGTCGGTGTGCCCCAACTTCCCTCCGCCTCGGCCATTCCCGACTACGTCATCCCCGACACCGGATTTGTGGCCGACAACGTCACAGTCACGATCGGCTCGCCGCTGCCGATGGCGCGGCCGTACTTCTACGCGCAGGGCGAAGAAGTCGCGTTCGATCTCGGGGCCATGACCCTCGCGTCGTCGATCGCGCAATCGTCGAGTGAACGGGCGAGCTCGTCGACGGGCATCTACGGTGCGACCGAGACCGACCCGGATTCGATGCCCGTCCTCACGATCCCGCAGGATGTGGGCGTGCTCGCGCCGCCGACGAGCGCGTCGCGGTCGAGCGCCGACTTCTACGAGTGGAAATTCCCCCATCTGCGTCTGCAGTGGGGCGTTCCCGGCAGCGAGCTCGCGATCGCGACTGCGTCGCCGTTCGGCATGCAGCTCGCGCCCTTCGGACAGGGACCCCGCGGGGCGGGGTTCTTGCTCTGGCAAAACGCGACGCTCGACCCGACGACGCAAGCGTACCAGCCGCAGCAGATCCCCGAAGGAAACGTTCCCCGGCTCTGGCCCCAGGTCGTGCTCACGAGGCTCTCCGGGAATGCGTCCGCGAGCGTCTCGGGTCCGATCGTGGTGCTCGAGGGGATCACGCTGCTGGCGAGCGACACAGCGGATCGACCCGACTCGCTCTTCGGCACGGCGGCCGCCGCGGCCGGCGGTTCTCTCTTCGATGCCACGGCTGGGCGGCCCACGGTCTGGTCGCAGGACCATCTCACGGTCGTGCTCCGCCCCAGCGTGATTTGCTTCCCGTCGCCTTTGGAGCGCGGGACACTCGTCACGCCACACCCCACGGCGACGAGCGCCGACCTCGACTGCTCGACCTTGCCTTGTACGGCGACCGGAGTCCCGGACCAGCCGATCGCGCCCCCCGATCTCCTCAGCAAGCTGGGCGGGCAGGTGAAGGACGCGGTCACGGCGTGCCTTCCCACCGGGAGGTACGGGATCAGCGTGCTCTACCCGGACGGCCAAGCTTGGACGGTGCCCAACGAGGCGGGCGTATGCTCCGGCGCCGAGGGGACCCTCGACTATCCTCATCTCACGTGCACGATCAAGCCGAGGCCCGTCCTTTATTCGCAGGGCAATCGCGCGGTGGTCGAGGTCGTGGCCGCGCAAGACCCGTCCTCCTGCCAGGGTGAGCGCAGCCCCCCGGTGGCGTGCGGGAGCCAGTGAAGTGGCCTCCGTGCTACAGGCGGCACCGTGACCCGGCGCGCCATCCTCGTCCCGATCGACGACGCGACATCGGCCGGCTCGCTCGCCAGCGGCGAATGCGCCCTCGTGATCGGCAATTTCGATGGGGTGCATCGGGGGCACCAGGCCGTGCTGCACCAGGTGGTGGCCGAAGCCCGCGCGCTCGGGCTCGCGTCGAGTGTTCTGACCTTCGATCCCCATCCGGCCGTGGTCGTGGGGGCAGGGGCTCCGCCGCTTCTCGCCAGGATGGATCGCCGGGTCGAGCTCATGGGGGCGATCGGGATCGAGCGCGCGTACGTGCGGCGGTTCGACGCGTCTTTCGCCTCGTGGACGGCCGAACGATTCGTTCGCGACCTGGTCGTCGAAGCGCTGCGCGCGCGGGTCGTCGTCGTGGGCCACAATTTCCGCTTCGGATCGAAGCGCGCGGGTGACCTGACGCTGCTGCGGGAGCTCGGGGCGGCCCTCGGCTTCGAGGCGCGCGTCCATCCGGTGGCGAGCGATGCGCACGGCCCGTTCTCGAGCACGCGGGCCCGCGAGGCGATTGCTGCCGGAGAGCTCGAAGAGGCGGCTCGCGTGCTGGGGCGGCCGCACGAGCTCTCGGGCGTGGTCGTCCGCGGCGACGAACGCGGGCGAGCGTTGGGGTTCCCGACGGCGAACCTCGATGACGTGACCGAGATGCTTCCGCCGCACGGCGTCTACGCAGTGAAGGTCGACGACCTCGACGCCCAGGGCGAGGCGCGCCCGCTCGCGGAGGGGGTCACGAACGTCGGCGTGCGTCCGACGGTGGCGGCCGCGGGCGGCACGAAGCGCACGATCGAGACCTTCTTGTTCGACTTCGCGGGCGATCTCTACGGACGTCGCCTCCGCCTTCACCTCGTCGCCCGGCTTCGCGACGAGCGACGGTTCGGATCCCTGGACGAGCTCAAGGCGCAGATCGCGCGCGACGTGGCGCAGGCGCGTAAGGTCCTTTTCGGGGGTTGAGCAACTGCCTCTTGCGCCGGCCGCGCAGGCGTCCCATGAAGATGGGATGAGTCGTGCGGAGCTCGAGCAGCTGGATCGCGACACCCTGATCAGACGTGCCGAGGAGGCGGGCGTCGCGCGCGCGCGCATCCTGACTCGCCCGGAATTGGTCGACGAGCTGCTCATCCGAAGCTGCGCCGACGACGAAACCAGGGAGCGGGTGCGCGGCTTCTTCGGGCTCGCGCGCGACCTCCTCGCGCGGGTGGTCGAGCGCGGACTCCACTTGCCCGACGCCGCCCAGCGCATCCGAACCATTCGAGCCCCGCCGTCTCCCAGGCGTGCGGCGCCCGCCGCCCTCCCCACCGTCACGCTGGCCGAGATCTACGCCGCCCAGGGGCACCGGGACCGCGCGATCGAAACCCTCGAAGGCGTGCTCTCGCGCGAGGCTGACCACGCTGCGGCGCGTGCGCTGCTCCTGCAGCTTCAGGACGCGAGCTACCCGGTACCGCCGCCGCGAATGCCGCCGGAGCCACAGCATCCACCAGAAGAGGAAGGAAGGGCGTTCACGGGGCCGGTCGACGGCGAGCCCGTTCGGGCGATGGTTCCGTCGTCCCACGGCGGGCGCGCGTTCGACAAGGAAAGCTCTTCACGGGAGCCATCGCACGTGCTCGACGACGCGCCGCTTCCCCCCCGTTACGACGTGGACGAGTGCGTGGCGATTCCGGTCGATCCGAAGACGGTGTACGTCTACTGGGAGGTGCGCGAGCGCACCCTCGAATACGTCCGCGCGACGCGCCCCGAGGGTGCGATCGCTCTCCGAATCGTGGTCGTCCTGCCCACGTGGGACGGGCCGCGTTCGAGCACGCGCGATCACGACATGCGCGCGACCCTGGGCGACTTCTTCGTCCGCGACCTGCCACCGGGGTGCGTGGTGCGGGCCGCGATCGGGTGGCGGCACGGCGACGCGTTCGTTCCGATCGCCCATTCTCCTGCGCTCGAGACGGCGCCCGATGGCCCATCACCGCTCGTGGCCGATGTGCTGGTCCGATGGACCCCTCGGGGCACGGTGCCCGTCGTGCCCGCCGACCGCGACGCGGCCGCCATCGATCGCGCCCTCGGCCGCGTGCGTCGAGACGCGGCCCAGGCGTGGCGGGGGCGGGAGGTCGTTCCGGTCGAGGGGCCGGCGGGAAGCAGCGAGAAGTGGGTGAACGCGCCGAGCTCGTAGGCGCTCGCCGCTGGCCCCCAGGCACTGGCTGCCTGGCGGGACGTGGTCGCGCGGCCACTTGGAGCGGATGACGACGAGGGATGACGGCTCCCAAGAGCCACGCGTCGCGGAGTCGACGCTCCCCGTACCTTCTGGCCCATGGTCCATGTGGGGGAAGACGTACCGTTGAGCCTCCGAGCCGCGATCGGGAGCAGGGAATACGGGGCCGCAGCGTCCCGGATCTCGCGCCGTGGCGGAAGGGAGGCGCCGGCGAGCTTCCGACCGGGCATTCAATGCAGAAGAAGCGCGGTCGTGAGCGTCGGAACCGCGACTCAGAGCCTCTGGATCGACAAGCGGAGCGGACACGACTCGATCATGGACCTCTCGATCGCGATCCAGAGCGAATCGGATGAGGCCTTGAGCCTCTTGAACGCGATCATGATCTTCTCCACCGCGATCCAGAGCGGACGGAACGCGATCCTGAGCTTCTCGACCGCGACCCAGAGCGGATGAGACTCGATCCAGAGCGGATGAGACTCGATCCTGAGCTTCTCAATCGCGACCCAGAGGGAACGGGGCGCGATCCTGAGCTTCTCAATCGCGACCCAGAGCGGACGGGGCGCGATCCTGAGCTTCTCGACCGCGATCCAGAGCGGAGGGGGCACGATCCTGAGCTTCTCAATCACGATCCAGAGCGGATGAGACTCGATCCTGAGCTTCTCGACCGCGACCCAGAGGGGACGGGGCGCGATCCTGACCTTCTCAATCACGATCCAGAGCGGATGAGACTCGATCCTGAGCTTCTCGACCGCGACCCAGAGGGAACGGGGCGCGATCCTGACCTTCTCAATCGCGACCCAGAGGGAACGGGGCGCGATCCTGA
>CAZHED010000010.1:129170-132520 GCA_964531095.1 uncultured Polyangiaceae bacterium
GGCGCGATCCTGACCTTCTCAATCGCGACCCAGAGGGAACGGGGCGCGATCCTGACCTTCTCAATCGCGACCCAGAGGGAACGGGGCGCGATCCTGAGCTTCTCAATCGCGACCCAGAGGGGATGGGGCGCGATCCTGAGCTTCTCAATCGCGATCCAGAGGGGATGGGGCGCGATCCTGAGCTTCTCGACCGCGACCCAGAGGGAACGGGGCGCGATCCTGAGCTTCTCAATCGCGACCTGGACCGGATGGGATGAGGCCAGGAGCTTCTCGATAGCGATCGGGTGCGTCCGGATCGCGATAGAGAACGTCTGGGCGACGTACGTGCGTCGCGCCTCGGCCGACGGTCGCGGAAGTCCGGAGTCGGACGCTGCGCGAGACAACGCACACGACGCCCTGCCTGGCACGCATTGGCACACTCTGACGCGCTCGGCGCCGCCGAGAAGGCGCGAAATGGCGCGGCACAACCTGTGCGAGGCCATGAGCGCGTGGCCGGCCTCCGCGACGCCTGGACTCGTTTCGTCCTCCCCTGTGCGGCTGCACGTGCCGAGGGAGCGATTGCCCTCGCCGCATCGATCGCCCTGTTCGCGTGGGCGTCGGCCCCAGCGGCCCGGTGGCTCGTCGACGATGCCGCCATCTCCTACGTCTACGGCATGAACCTCGGGCAAGACGGGCAGCTGGCGCCCAACCTCGAGGGCACGGCGGTCGAAGGCTTCAGCAACCCGCTGACGGTCGCAGTCGTCGCGATCCTTTCGGCGGCTCACGCCTTCCACCCTCTCACGACTCATCGCACGATCGACGCGATCGTATTCGGACTGGCGGGGTGGATCGCCTTTCGCCTCTTGCGAGACGTGGCGTCGATGAAGTGGGTGGCTTGGCTCGGGCTGGTGATTTTCCTCGGCCTCGAAGTCTGTACACCCGCCACGATGATCTGGTACGGCTCCGGTCTCGAGAACGGCCAGCTCACTCTCGGGATCCTCGCCCTCCTGTGGAGGCTGCGAGCGGTGACCACGGCGGGGTTTTCGCCGGCGATCGACGCGGCCCTCCTTGCAGCCGTCGCCCTCACGAGGCCAGAAGCTCCTCTGTTCTCTTTGGTGTGGGTCGTGGTCGCAGGCATCCTCGCGTCGGAACCGCCGCTCGCGGCCACACGGCGAAGCCAGTTCCGTGGCCTGCTCGCGACGGCGGCGATCACACTGTTGCTTCTGACCATCGGCGCAATCGCCCGTTATGCTCTCTTCGCTTGTTTGTTGCCGAACACGTACTACGCAAAAGTGGGGGGCGTGGACCTCCGCCGAAATTATCTCGAGTACGTGCGCCCCCTTCTCGGCAACTACTGGTGTGCTTTCGGCTTTTCCGGGTGCGTCGTCGCCCTCCACGCGACCGCGCACTTGCGCAGGCTCGCGCTCGCTCTCGTCTCATTTTCGGGCGCCGCCCTCGCTTTGCCTCTGCTCGCCGGGGGCGACTGGATGGGCCATCATCGGTTCGCCACCGCTTTCCTGATGCTCGGCCACTTCTCGTTCGCCGCTGCGTGCTGCGCCGCGTGGACCGAAAGGAGAAGGCCGAGCACGATCATGGCCATTGCGCGTGTGGTTCCGGCGGCGGCGGCTTTGTTTCTGTTCGCGAGCGGCCGGGCGAGTTCGTTCACGGCCAGTACGTCGGCTTCGCGATGATCGCCGACGTCGAAGGCTTCGAGCGCGTTCGCCTGCAGCGGTACTTGGGGATGATCTATCCCGTCGTTGCGTTGCCCGATGCCGGGGGAAGCCTGGCGGTCGGCGGCATGCAGCTCGTGGATACCGCGTCGCTCGTGGACTACCAGATGGCGCGCGTCCGATCGAATCCGGAGCTCGTCAGACGATACCAGCACGACGAGCGGCAGATCGACCTCGCCGAGTATCATGCATGGTTGTTCGACCAAGGCCTCGTTGGCTCGAAGTTCCTCGCCGCCGCCAAGTTCAGTATGGAGCAAGACTACCCGAATTTCGTTCCGGCGTACGCCGTGCGGCGCGATCTCGTCGAGGTGAACCGTCCCGACGCGGGCTCGATTCGCCTCGGTGCAAACGGGGAGATCGAAGCCTTCCTTTCCGGTCGGACGGTCTTGGTCGGCGCGCCGGGCGCGCTCTTGCGCGTCGAGTTGCTGATCTCGCCGCGCGATGCGCGATGGGACTCGGAATGTCGGGTTCGAGTCGCCATCGCCGACGAGACCGAAGAGCGTACGGTGTTCACCCTGTCGCCGATCAGCGAAACGGTGATTGAGCCGACGCCGGGTCGCTACTACCGGCACGGGTTTCTCTTGCGCCTGCCCTCGTCGACCGGCGATTACCCACTGTCCGTTCGATTGTGCTCCGGGTCGAGTGAAGTACTCTTCACGGCTCCTCGTCCCGTGCTGGTGCGCTCCGCGGCCGGACTTTCGTTGGCCGAGGCCCGCGACCATGGGAGCGCGTCGCAGCGCGACCTCCTGGACGAGGCGCGACGGGTGGCGCAGCTGCGAGAACAACTGATTCCAAGGGTCCCCCTCGCGGAGCGCGTCGCGCTCCTGACCCGCCTCCGGGCAAGCTATCGAGACGGCAGCCGGACGGACGTCGCCGCCTACGATGCCCTCGTGCGCGACAGCCGTCCTCCCTTTGTCGATCCGGCGCCGGCTTCGGTCGGCGCGCTCGTGGAAGAGATTCTGTCGGTGGCGGGATCCGTCTCCGCGCGCTTGTGGGCCGATCGTTCGTTCGGCGTGGGAGCGCGCACGCTGGCGGTCGGACGCTTGGTGGACGCGTTGCGAAGGCTCGGCTACCTGGGCGTCGCGGGCAGCGAGGCCATGGCGCCTGTGATGGCCGCCGCGCTCTCGGAGCGGGAGCCGCCGAGCGACCCCAGCGATTCCTACGCCAGGGCCCTGGGCCTCGCTCTCCTCCTGCCAGGGAAAGCCAGTCACCAGAAGCGCCTGGCCGAGGCGCGCTCCACAGGCGCATCGCTGCCCCAAGTGGACGCGTGGACGGGGGAGGACGACGGCGGTCACTCGCAGTCACCCTCGGCTTGGCGTCGACCGCTCGGCGGCTGACTGGATATCCACCGTCATCGTACGTCCTCCTCGCGAACGTTGACGATCACGAGGCTACGCGTACTCTGAACCGCAGGCTCTCCCGAGCCTTGGTCCTCGCCGCCGCCCGGCACGGCGAGCGAAGCGAGCGAAGAGGGCTTGGCCCTTCGGGTTCGGTTCCGCACCTCCCTCCATTTGTTCGCTCCGCGCCGGGGCGGAGCTTGATCATCGAGGAGAGTCATGGCGAATCGACATGCCCACAAGAAGCTCCGCGCCGAGGTTCGGGCCAGGATGGCGGCGACGGGTGAAAGCTACCAGCAGGCGC
>CAZHED010000011.1:0-132086 GCA_964531095.1 uncultured Polyangiaceae bacterium
TGCCCAAGGCCCTTATTTTCCCCGCTTCTCTTGTAGGCGCGAGAGGTTTCGAACCTCCGACCCCTACCGTGTCAATTTCGCGGGATCGCCGATCTTCGGGAAAAAAGCGGCCCTGAGAGGCCAAAAAAGCTCGTTAGAGCCCGTTCGGGACGGGTAAACCGTGCCCGCTCCGGGTACGGAGAAATTGGGGGCGAGCCGGACCCCGGCCATTAGCGATGACGCACCGGCAAGGTATACTTGCCGGACCTGCTACGAAGAGAGTTGCTTGGACGATTCCTTTGCCCGCGGCGCACGCCTCTTCGACCTCGGAGAGTTCTTCGAGGCGCACGAGGTGTGGGAGGAGCGCTGGAGAGTCGCGACGGACAACGTGCAGCGCGACGTTCTGCAGGGGCTCATCCAGGTAGCTGCGGCATTCCACAAGCTTCTGGTGATGAAGTCGGCGGAGGGCGCATCGCGCCTCCTCGCGAAAGGCCTCGCGAAGCTCGATGCGTGTCCGATGCAGGTCCACGGGGTCGACCTCGACGCGTTCCGTGAACGCTTGCGGGCATGCGCGACCGATCTTGCTGAGGGCCACCTCACCCGTGCGGAGATTCCTACGATAGGCGTCGAGTCCGACGCTCGGCCATGAAGAATGCGTGCGCGCGTCTCAGTTCACCGAACGCGCAGCCCGGCGTCGAGGAACCGGCTCGCGATCGGGCCCGCGTGATGGTGAACCATGCGCAAGCGGCCGTCCTCGAGCGCGAAAACGTTCGTCGCCGCCCGGGCGCCGGGATCGTCGTTGCTTCCCTCGTGGCAGGTGACGATGGCCGTCTCTCCGGCGCTGACCTTCAGGCTGGGCGTCGATCCTCTGACGATAGACGCTGCGGTCACGGTGCGCGAGAATACCTGCCTAGTGGGAGATGCGTCGACCTTCGTGGCGGTAATCGGAGGGACAATGGGATGCTTGGGAGGCGTTCTTGCTTGCAGAATGGCGTTTCGGACTGCGCGCTGTCGAGTGGCGATGCAAAAGAGGATCGCAGAGCTGCAAGCGTTCGGGGGTCCGCGACGAAGCGGCGCGCGACCAGAATGTGCCCGACCAGCGCGGCGACGACCAGCACGGCGGGCAGCCAGACGTACGGGGGATAGGCGACGAACGAGTTGATCTCGCTCGGCGCTCTCCCGAAGGCGTGAATCGTCGGCGAGGCAAGAATCGCGTTGACGACGATGTTACCGAGAAGCACGGCGCCCCCGGCGTTCCAGGCAACGACCCATCCTCGGAGGACGCGGCCGCGCGCGAGGAGACCGGCGAGGATGATTGCGGTCGCGCCCGTCGCGATGTCGAAGTTCTCCCCGGAGAACGACACGCGCGTCGGCATGATGCGTTCGCGAGCGGCCGCGTGCATCGCGAGCTCGAGGGGCAACCGGAAGTCCTGCACGCCGACGAGGGCCCACAGCGGTAGACGCAGCGCGAGACGACCACCGAGCCGCGAGAAGCCGAGGATTGGACTACTTATTCGCCGACTTATTCGCCCGCGATCTCCTTCTCCAGTGCCTCCCACTCTGCCATGAGCGACGCGATACGCGGCCCCAGCGCCTTCTCGTCAGCCTCGATCGCGGCGATCTCCTGGGGCGGGGTCGTCTCGAAGTAGCCCGGCTCGCACCAGCGCGCGTGGATGACGGCCTTCCGCGCCTCGGCGTCTTCGATGGCGTTCATCGCGGCGTCTCGCAGGCCGGGGAGCTGTTTCTGCCGGTTCTTGCGGCGTTTCTGCTCCTCCCAGCTCTTGACCGCGTCGGTCGGTCGGGTCGCCGCCTCGGCCTGCTCTTTCTTGGCGCGCAGGACCACCGCATCGGCGTCGAGGTGATCGTTGCCGCGTCTCGACAGGTACTCGTCGTAGGTTCCGGGGAAGTCGCGGAAGCCTTGCTCGGTGACCTCCAGGACGCGCGTGGCGACCGCCGAGACGAACGCCCGGTCGTGCGAGACGAAGAAGACCGTCCCCTCGAAGCTGCGGAGGGCGCCGCCGAGTGCGTCGATCGCCTCGAGGTCCAGATGGTTGGTCGGCTCGTCGAGGACAAGCACGTTGGGGTGCTCGACGGCGATGCGGCAGAAGACCAGGCGCGCGGCCTCGCCGCCGGAGAGCGCGCCGACCTTCTTCGCGACGTCGTCGCCGGAGAAGAGCATGCTCCCGAGCTGGCCGCGCACGTAGCTCGTCGTCTCGTTCGGCACGGCGTTCCACACCACGTCGAGGGCGGTGGTCTCCGGATCGGCGAGGACCTCGGCGTGGTCCTGCGGGAAGTAGCCGACGTTCGCCTCGTGGCCCCACTTCACCGTGCCCGCGTCCGCGGCCAGATTGCCCGTCGCGACCTTGAGGAGCGTCGACTTGCCGAGGCCGTTCGGTCCGATGACGGCAACCCGCTCGCCGCGACGCACGGTGAGCGACACGCCCTCGAGAACGCGCTTGGCGCCGTACGCCTTGGAGACGCCCCCGACCGCGAGGACGTCGCGGCCGCCCTGGCGCGAAGGCACGAACTGGAAGAGAGGACGTCGGCGCGAGGTGACGGCGAGCTCGCCAATCTCGATCTTCTCGATCTGCTTGAGGCGGCTCTGCGCCTGCCGCGCCTTGGTCGCCTTGGCTCCGAAGCGCTCGACCCAGGCGCGCTTCTCGGCCACGATCGCCTCAGCGCGGGCGGTCTCGGCCGCGGCGCGCTCGTGCACCGCCGCCTTCTCGACGACGAAGGCGCTGTAGTTGCCCGGATACGACGCGATGGTGCCGTAGTCGACGTCGAGGATGTGGGTGGCGACGCTGTCGAGGAAGCGCTGGTCGTGCGAGACGACGACAGCGCAGCCGGCGTAGCCCGCGAGGAACTGCTCGAGCCACCGGATGGAGAGGATGTCGAGGTGGTTGGTGGGCTCGTCGAGGAGCAGCACGTCGGGCCCGCCGAGGAGCACCTGGGCCAGCAGCACGCGCAGCTTGAAACCTCCGGAGAGGGTGGCGAGCGGCCGCCGGTGGGCGGGCACCGGAATGCCGAGACCCTCGAGGATGGCGCTGGCCCGCGCCTCGAGCGTATAGCCGTCGTGCGCCGCGATGCGGTCCTCGAGCTCGGCGAGGCGCGTTGCGTCGGGCACTGGCGCCGCAACGAGGAGCTGCTGCTCGGCCTTCGCGGCGAAGACGAGCTCGTCGCCCGCCATCGCGAGCTCGAGGATCACGTCCTGGTCGTTCAGGAAGCGGTCTTGCCGCAGGACGCCCACGCGCGCCCCCTTCGCGATCGCCACCGAGCCCTCGCTGGCCGCGTCGTCGCCGGCCACGATCTCGAGGAACGTCGATTTTCCGGACCCGTTCGCGCCCACGAGGCCGTACCGCGAGCCGGCGACCAGCTTGAGCATGACGCCTTCGAAGAGGCTGCGTGCGCCATACGACTTGCCGAGCTGCGTGATCTCGATCATCCGGGGCACAACCTAGCGCAGCGAGCGGAGTGCTCCGCAACTTGGGGCTGGACCTTGGACGTTCGACGATTCAGCGTCTGCTCAAGGAACACGGCCTCGACCCCGCTCCGTTGCGAGGAAAAACGATGCCGTGGAAGACGTTTCTGAAGGCCCACTGGGGCGCGATTGCAGCCGCGGACTTCTTCAGCGTCGAGGTGCTCACTCGCGGGGCCTGGTGCGCTACCTGGTGCTGTTTTCTCAAGACGCGCCGCGTTCACATCGCGGGCGTCACCTGCAGGGCTGATGGGAGTTGGATGGCGCAGATCGCCCGCAATCTGAAGGACGCCATGGCCGGTCCTCTCCGGGGCTTTGGTCATCTGATTGTCGATCGAGACCCGCTTTTCACGGGGGCAGTTCGTGAGCCTCCTGGCCGCCGGGGTGGAGCTGGTGCGGCTGCCGGCGAGGGCCCAAATCTGAACGCCTATGCGGAGCAGTTCGTGCGTTCCATCAAACAGGATTGCCTCGGCTCACCGTTCCCCTGGGTGGGGTCGCCGCCGCGGATGCATGCGGTGCCCGGTGGGGAGCCTGTCTCCGTGCACAAGTCTGGGACCCGCCATGCGCAAGCATCACCCAGGAGGGCACTTCGAGGCGTGGAGGAGACGGGACCAGTCGTCAGTCGTCATCCGCGCTCCCGAACAACGGTGACCCCGCGCGGCCCGTCCACGCAGATTCGCAGCCCGGCGAACCGCGGCAAGTACGCGAGCGGCGGCGGATCGCGCCGGCTCCCTTTCACCATCCGCAGCATCACCTGGCCACGCTCCAGATCGTATTCAGCAGCGTACATCGCGTCGCCGACGCTCACCTTCACCGGAAATTCGCGCTCGAGTGCCGCGCGCGACTCGTAGGGGATTTCCGCCGGCAGAAGGTCCTTGCTCGACAGGAGTGTGAGGTCGTCGCCGCTCGCGACGCCGAGCTCCTTCACGCGAAAGCTCACCCACTCCTCGAGCGTCGGGACGGGGCCGTTCGACGCGACACCCGCCGGATGCCCGCGCGTCGCGAGCTTCGCCGCGAGAGCCCGGAGGGCAAGACGCTCGCGCGCTGGTGCGAGCGCGTCCTTGAAGATGCTGCCGCGCAGAAACAGCGCAGCGATCGCCTCGCGTGCGACGTCACCCTTCGGCGTCTCGTCGCGAACGGCGACGACCCGCCCGGCGTAGACGCGCTCCACCTTCGCCGCCACGCGCCCCGACTCGACGTGCACCGCGCCGAGACGGTCCTCGCCCAGCCCGGCGCGCGCGATCCACGAGAGCGGGATCGCCGTGGCGCACGTGACCTGGAGGTGCGTACCCTTTCCGGCGCCGAAGGCGCGCGCGTCGAGGACCACGATCGCCTCGACGTCACGAACGTTCCGCACCGCGCTTTCGCGCGACAGCTCGAGCTCCGTTCCGCCGTTGCTGAACGCCAGCTGACCGCCTCGCCGCCGGGCGATATGCACGACGCGCGGATCGGCGAGCAGGGCGGTCCGCGCGAGCGCCTCGCGATCGACGGGCACGTCGCGTGGCGGCGCGTCGGAGAGACCGTGAAGGCGACGGAGGCGCGAACGGACGCGGCGCGCCTCCTCGACCACGAAGCCCGCGACCCGATGGGGGTCCCAGCTGCCGATCCGGACCGCGCGCACGACGGCCGTGACGTCGCAGCCGGCGAGACGCAGGTCGCCGTGCGGGTCCTCGGGCGCCGGCCCAGCGGCGAAGATCGGCCGTCCGACGGAGAGCGCGGCGACGAGATCGATCGCGTCCTCGAGGCAGCCCGTTCGCTTCGCCTCCACGAGGAGCCGCCCGAGGGGCGCGCCGAGGGGGAGCGCGAAGAGATCACGCCCACTGTCGGTGACCGCGCCTTTCTCTCCAAGTGCGCCCCATGCCTCGAGATCCGCGCGAGCGGCCTCCACGGCGTACGGCTTCGGTGGGTCGAGAAACGGGAGGTCCTCGACGCGAACTCCCCACGCGGCGGCGGAGAGTACGAGCGGGACGAGCGACTCGCGGTGGATCTCGGGGAGCGTCGACTTCGCGAGCCCGACCGACGGGCTCCACAGGCGGTAGCAGACTCCGGGGGCCGTCCTTCCCGCGCGCCCCGCGCGTTGCGCCGCCGCGTCCTCGGCGATGGGCGCGAGCATCAGCGATCCGCGCCCTTCGTGGTACCGGTTCTGTCGCGCGAGCCCCGCGTCGATCACGACCCCCACGCCGGGGATCGTGATCGACGTCTCGGCCACGTTGGTGGCCAGGATCACCTTCCGGCGCGTTGCCGGCTCGAACGCGCGTCGCTGCTCGTCGAGCGTGAGGCTCGCATGCAGCGCGATCACCGCGAACGGAGATCCCTCCAGCGCTCGGCGGCACCCCTCGATCTCCGCCTTCCCCGGGAGAAACACGAGGACGTCCCCCGGATCGCTCGCGGCCGCATCGAGCGCCCGCCGGACTCCCGCGATCAGGTCCGACGCATCCGGGAGCGCGTCACCCCGACCGAGGTAGCGGACGTCGACCGGGAACGCACGGCCCTCGGCTGCGAGGTATTTCCCGTTCACGTGGCGCGCGACGCGCTCCCCCTCGATCGTCGCCGACATCACGACGAGGTTTGGCCTCGCCTGGACGGGCTGGACGAGGAGAAGCGCCAGAAGCAGGTCGACGTCGAGGCTCCGCTCGTGGAACTCATCGAGGATGATAGTGTCCGCCCGCTCGAGGAGCGATCGGCTACGGAGCACGATTCCGGGGGTGGCGAACAGGATCCGCGTCTCGTCGCCCCGCGCGCCCTCGTCGCGAACGACGTACCCCACGGTCCGCCCTAGCGGCGTCCCTTCGAGGTCCGAGACGCGGGCCGCCAGACTCCGACACGCGACGCGACGGGGTTCGACGACGACGACCCGTCCTTCGCACCACCGGGGCACCTCGGTCGACTTGCCGGAGCCAGTCGGCGATGACAGGACGACCGGTCCTGCCCGCAGCGCCGCGAGAAATGCGGGCCGGAGCGAAGCGATGCGGAGATCTGCGTCCATGCGCTGCCGAGATCCTTACCCTACTTCCTTGCGAGCTCCGTCCTCGCGTCTCTGGGTTCGCGTCAGGCAGGGCGGCGGCGCGTACCGGTACACGAGCGCTTCGCAGTCGACCGACCCGGCGGAAGCGCCGACGGGACCGCTGTTCAACCGCCCTCTCGGTTTCTAAGTACGCGACGTTCGCCCTGCGCCCGTCCCCTTGAACCTTGCCACATTCATCAGGGCCCGGTCGCGGCGGTGGTACCCTAGCCAATTCGCGCGAGGCAACCCGCTCCAGCACGCAGAGGTGTTCTCCATGGGTGACAAGTCTCCGAAGTCGAAAGACAAGGCCAAGAAGCAGGACACGCAGGACAAGAGCCAGAAGAAGGCTGCGGCCACAGCCAAAGCGACGCGCGCCCCCGCGCCGTCGAAAGGGAAGTAGCGCCTCCGGACAAACAGCAGCAGCGTTTCGCAAAGTGAATTGGTCGGCACCGCGGGTCCGCGTCCGGTGGCGTTCGCCGACAGGAAATGGAGAACAAAGATGGCTAAAGCAAAGCAGACCTCGAACGCAACGGTCGCAAAGACAGACACGCGGGCGCGCTCCGAGAAGATCATCGCTTCACTCGACCGGGTGACGGACCGTGCCGCGCTGGAGGAGTTCGTGAATGGTTCCAACAAGCGGTTGAGCCTCCGGGCCGCCACGAAGCTCGCCGAGCCGGCGACGCGCGCGGCCACGACAGCGAGCAGGAAGGCCGGCGCCGCCTAGCGGTACGGGTTCCTCGGGCACGACACAGCGCCGTACGGGTCATCGACCCGGCGGCGTGCCTGCCCGCGGTGCCGCAAGACCATGCTTGAGGCGCACGGAGCGAGTAGCCGGTCCTTGAGCAGTTTGCCCGCCAAGACGCATCGCCGGCCCCCTCGCCGTAACGGCTCGGACGAAGTGGTACAAGCCGCGGACTACATTGAGACGGGTTATCCATCATCGGTAAGTCAGGGCTGGCCTCATGACCGGGGAGTTCTTCACCGCGACACCATCGCGGACAGTCGACTCCTCGATGGCCCGCACCGTAGGACCGCGCCCGAGGGGCCGCATGCCGAGCCTGGTGGCGGCGGCATCGGCGTGGACGGTCGCGTGTGCCTTGCCGGCCAACACGCCCGGCTACCCGCTCTACGCGCAGTCCGGTGAAGGCCGCTTGCCGAAAGACCGGGTGGGCCCATCTCTTCGGCGGGATCTCAAAGGTCGACCAGCGCGATGTGTCCGCCCTCGGCGGTGCCTACGAGCTCTTGCCCGGCTGCCACACGGTCTTGACCCAGCCCATCAACCTCGGCGGCGTGACATCCAACGCCACGATGAGGGGTCAGATTGGCGGGAGAACCTTCGCCGTCCCGATGAAGTCGGGATACTCCTATCTCCTCAAGAACACGCCGCCTCAGATCCACGACTGGGCGCGCGTGTTCATCGCGGAGCTCGATCCTGGCGGAGCCGAGTCGCAGATCATCAATCCGGCCACACGCGGTGAGTTGGACGTCTGTAAGCAAAGCGCGGCGGGGCGTGAGCGCCACCCGCACCCGACTATCCGCGTGCCGAACGAACGCGCCGCCGGCAATGCTCTCCGCTCACTCGAGGCGAGCACCAAATCGCTGAGCGCACTCCCCTGAGACCACCGGGGAGCGCATGAATCACTGCTGCCTCTGCAGGCAAACGGAGGTCGGCGCGGCGCTCGGCAGCGACCAAGCCGGGATGTCCAAGCTCGAGCGCAGGCCGACATGATTGTCTCAACTTTCGCAACTACGCGGAAGCCCTCGGGGCGCGATGCGAGGTCCTCGTCGGTCTTCGATCAAACGGGCCGTCGCATCGTGCTGAGCGATACCGACCAGGCGTTCGGTACCCCACGGCTTTGCCCGCACCGATGCTCAGGCACTGCCGTCGCGTACCTTCGGCTTGATTCGCCGCGGTGAATCGAGTCGCTCACCGCCCTCGTACAGGACCGCCACAACGCCATTCGCCTCAATCCGCGCAATGAGCGGAACGTCTCGCGAACGAAGTATCCGACGCACGACAGGCAACGCGCGCACGACCCGCGTCGCGTGCTCCAGCCCGGATGCCTCGCCCAAGAGAAAGACGGCAAACGCACCATGAAGGAGCGCGGCCTGCTCGTTCGGCCTTCTGCGGAGCGCGTGATCTTTCGTAAAGCACGCCCATCCCCCCGCGTCCGCTGCGGGGATCCAGTCGAGATTCGGCGTTCCCTGGGCCCGCATCTCGACACGCTCGTCCGCGGCGACCGATTCCCTGAGTGCGTTGGGGACGATGTGACGACCCAAGCATTCGTCCACGAAGAAGACGAAGGGCTCAGGCAGCCTGCGGCGTCGCACGCAGCGCGTCCTCGATCAGCTGGGGCGCCACGTCGAAGTCGCGCGCCAGTTCCTCGACGGAGTCGCCCGCGTCAAACCGAGACCGGACGTCGACCACCGGCACCGCTGTTCCGACGATAACTGGACGGCCAAAGGCGCGCCGAGGATCGATGACGATGCTCCTCGGCGCATCCGCGCGACGAAGCAGGGGAAAGAGGCGCACCGCGCGGCCGCGCTCATCGTACTCGACGCGAGCCAGCGAGCCCACGAGGACGGCCTTCATGCCAAGCTGACCTTCGCGGCTCGCGTTGATGATTTTGCCGAGCCGTTCGACGAAGAGGTCGACGCCGTTGGTCTTGAACTGCTCGCTCGAGAGCGGGTGCTCGACGTCGAGGGCATCGTGCACGTAGCGCACGGCCTTGCGGATCGCGTCGAGCTTCAGTGCGTGGTTCCGACGCATCGCTGCGAGCAGGTGCACTTCGACGAGGTTCGTGAACGAGAGGAACCGGCGTTCGCCCTTCGGCAGGCGGATGACCGCCGGCGACCACCGCTGACCGCTCCGGGCAGGGAACGGTCGACCGACCACCCACGCTCGCAGGGTCGACGTCGGAACGCCCGCCAGCGTCGCCGCCTCAGCGAACGAGTACGCAGGTATGTCCTCCGGACTGCGGCCAGCGTAGATGTCGGGCGGCGCGATCACGGGCCGATGATGGCGCTAACCTGACCACTCGTCCACCAGCCCGCGCGACGCGCCTCGCTCGTCGCCGGACGCCGCTGCGACCCTAGCGTACCATCGCGGCGAGGCGTCGAAGCTCTCGGCAGCGTCCTGGACCCGATCTCGGTCACCAGTCCTGCGGCGGCGAAGCCGCGGGGCCGTCCTCCGCGCGGACCCTAACGGGAGACTGTGGGGTCGATGCGCCCGTTCGAACGCATAGCGGCCGTGCTCCCGGAAGCGCTGGGCACGGTCCCAAACCCCGGGCACGGTTTCACGGAGTCCACGCATCGAGCCAAGCTCACGCCGACCC
This sequence comes from uncultured Polyangiaceae bacterium, assembly GCA_964531095.1. GTDB lineage: Bacteria > Myxococcota_A > Polyangia > Polyangiales > Polyangiaceae > Palsa-1150. Next base: position 9,794 of record CAZHED010000011.1, read on the forward strand.
GAGAAAACAAGTAGGCACGACTGGGTTCGAACCAGCGACCCCTACCGTGTCAACGTGACGAAAGGCGTTTCTGAGAGGTACTGAACGTTACTTTTCCCGAGAAAATCGTTACCACGGGGTACCGGGGCGTCCACGCCGTTACGCCGAGGTGGTGTGCAAAGTGGTGTGCATCGAGGGTCGCTCGGCCGCTTCTCTGAGCATCGTCGAGCATCGTCGGAGGAATGCCGCCGGTCGCCGTGGGCCCGGGCTCCGACCGTCCCCCCGGCCTGAGGGGAGTGCGCCCGTGATAGCGTCTCGGCGGTGGGCACGGTCCGCGTCGGAGAGTTCGAGTCGGACGATGCGAAAGCTCGCGCGAACGTTCGCGAGCACGGCGTCACGTTCGAGGAAGCGATGACCGTCTTCCTTGATGAGCTGGCCGTTCCGTTCGAAGAGGGCAAGCATTCGGATCGGCTGGTCTCGGAGAGTCTCGGCTCGGCCGGACGGTCCTCGTCGTCTTCACGGAGCGCGTCGCGAGCGGTATCATCCGGTTCATCAGTGCCCGACGAGCCACGAAGCGCGAACGGAGAGCCTATGCCGAAGGAGACTGAGCCGACCAAGCGTTCGCTGCGGGAGATCCCCGAGGTCGACTTCTCCAAGGCCAAGCGGCTTCCACGTGGCAAGTACGCCGAGAAGGCGCGCCGGTCCTTCGCGGTCGCGATCGTCGAGCCGAAGCTGTTCGCACGCTTTGGGAGCTCGGATGCGGTGAATGCTGCGCTTCGCGCCGTCGTCGAGGCTGCGGATGCCGTGAAGTATCCGGCGAAGGCGAAGCGGTCCTCGCGCGGTTCGAAGCGGACGGCCGCTTAGACGGCAGGCGTCGAGGGGCGCTCGGGGATTCGCTCGGCGACTGGCCCAGCAAGGGCGCGGCGCGCCGCCCTGGCTACTTCCCGGAGCAGCGAGAAATCCCGGGCCTCGACGCTACCCTTTGCGCGCCCATGCTCCAATCCGTACTCGTGCTCGCCGCCGCCGTGGCGGACTGTTCTGGCTCCTTCGGTCAACCGGCACATTCATGCAGCACGCCGATAATCGTGATGTAGGCCATGGAGGACGGGAAGGAGACGATAGCGCCGGTGCGATTTGGAGCCGCAGCGGTTCGGACCGGAATGCATTGGTGCAGACCCTGGTGCGGCCGCGACTCGTTGAAGTAATGGGCATATTCCACAAGAACAGCGAGCAAGTGGCGTTCGCCGAGCACGAGAATGTGATCCACGCACTCGCGTCGCACACCTCCCAGAAAACGTTCGCACACGGCGTTCGCCCACGGGGCGCGCACGGGCGTCTTGAGAACTCTGGCCCCGACGCCTGTGGCGGCTCGATCGAACTCTGGCCCGTACTTGTCGTCTCAATGTGATGCCTGGAAGGTTCCCATGGGTCCGTAAGGTGAAAGTCCTGAAGCGGCAAGAGGTCGAAGCCGCATAGCTCGGGTGGCGCCGGTGAGGGAGATCCCGTCGGCGAGGCCCTGTCGTGAAAAACTCGTTCTTCGAGGGTCCGGAGAGTCAAGCCGCCCGTCTGGCGTAGCGGTGGTGAAGTCCGCCGACTCTTTGAAGGGCCACGACACGGCCGGTGCTCGCCGTCTCAATGGCGCGCGTGATCGGCGCATCGCCCTGGAGAGCGCGGAGCGATGAGCATTGATGAACTCCGAGCTTGCCAATACGCGCGTCGAACACCGAGCCGAAGATGCCATCGCGATCTCGAATGAGGCGCCGGACCGAGATGTCGGGTCCGAGCGCCTCGATGATCTGTTGAGCCGCCCACGCGGCGTATGGGTGCGCAGTCACGTTGACGTGCAGAACTCGGCGTCGCCCCAGCGATAGGACAAAGAAGACGTACAGGACGCCGAAGGTAGCCGTCGGCACCGTGAGAAAGTCGATGGCAATCGTCCCGACCAGCTGATTGCGAACGAACTTTGCCCATGTTTGCGAGGGGCGTCGAGGCCGTGCGGGCGGCCTCGGCATGTACTTCGCGACCGTGCTCTTATCGACGCTGTGCCCAAGCAGCGCCAGTTCACTCGCGACTCGGCGGCGGCTCCAGGTCGGGTTCTCCGTGCGCGCGATCGAGCGGCCGAAGTCCAGGCCGCGGCCTGGAACGGCGAAGAATCGAAAGCTGCTGGCGCAGCGCGAGGTTCTCGATAACGAGACTCGCGCGCGGACGCAATGCCGCGAACAGGGCGCCGATGATGGCCTCGAGCAGGGTGACCACGCCGCCAACTTCGCTCTGTTTCGCATCGCCTTCACCGGCGAATCGCGTTGGCGGATCCGCTATCCTGGCCGCAGGCCCCTTTTCACGATTTGTCGCGAGAACAGCTGGCAATGACTTTTTCTCCACCACAGCCCTTCGCGAGGTCGTCGCTTCGTCGACGACCTTCCGAAGAGCCCGCGCGCGGGTGTCTCGGCGCCCTAGAACGCTTATTGGCAGGCACCTCCGCTGCAGGCGCCTCCCTCGGAACATGCCATTCCACAGCTGCCGCAGTTGTCCGGGTTTGACGTCAGGTCCACGCAATAGCCGGCGCAGTCGCTCAGCCTGGGCGGGCAACCGCACTGCCCCTGCACGCAGATGAGCGTGCCGTCGCAAACTTGATCGCAAAAGCCGCAGTGGTCCCTTCGTGCTCGACAGGTCCACGCAGTTCGTCGCGCACTTGGCCGGCAGAACAGTTAAGAATGCAGGTCCCTCCGACGCAGGTGGCGCCAACCGGACATGTTGCTCCGCAACCCCCGCAATTTGCGACGCTCGCCTGGACGTCGATGCAAGCGCCATCGAAGTACGCCAGGCCTCGGGACACGCACAGCTTCCCGCGCTGCAGTGCGCCCCCCCGCAGGCGACACCGCAGGCGCCGCAGTTCAAGTCGTCCGCCTTCAGATCAACACACGACTGGCTACCGCAGATCGAGAGACCGCACGGGCAGCAGTTCGAGGTCGGACAGCCATACAACACGCAGGCGCCCGCCACGCAATAGAACGGTACACGGCTAAGTGCGTTGGAGCCCCTGTCGCTCACGGGGGCGCTTCCGAGCCCGTTGCATGGGCGAGCCCCTCGAAGAAAACGCAAAAAAGAAGCAAATCCGCGGCGGCGCCGTTGACCGAAGCGCCGGTACAGAGTCAAGCATCAGTGGCTGTACCTCAACACGCTCGACTCGATGGCTCATCTCGAAACGCTCATCGCCTTCTTTGTCGAGGAGCACAACCCGAAGATGCCGCATTCGGCGTTCACCGGCCAGACGCCCGACGAAATGTACCTCGGCACCGCGAACAGCCTGCCCGACGAACTCGTCGTCGCGCGGGGGAAGGTCCGCGAACGCCGGCTCGCTCCGAACCGAGCGGTCTCCTGCCATCGATGTGCCCCCCGGCCACCGGCTCGCGGCGGCATGCAATCCTCCATGATTCCCTAAGCTGTCGCACTTGCGAACGCGAAACTCCAGGGTTCTTGGTGAACAGCGGGGCTGTGCATTTTCGCCACTCGCGTGTGGCTTGCACGGTCACTCCCCTCAGGCTTGACTCTCCCTGGGTCCGCGGGCCACATTTGCGCGGATCACCCTCCTCTCGAGATCGGTCCCGTCATGCCCAATCGACGCCATGGTTCGTCCCTCGCAGCGCTCCTCGCCTGCATGCTCGGCACCGCTCGCCTGCTCGTTGCGGCCACGGCCCTCGCCCAGCAGTCGCCGGAGTCCATGCCCCCGGAATGTGCGCAGTTCGCGGAGGCCATGCTCCTCCAGGACAAGGCACGCATGCAATCGCTCGCGCACCCCTGCGCGGAGGCGCGCGCGCGGTTGGAGCAAGCGTCGCGAGGTGCTCGGCCCGGCGCGCTGCCTGCGCGGCGGGCGTCAGGCGAGGGGGGAACGGCAACTCCGCCTCCCATCTCGAGGCCCGGAGCAAGCGCGTCGCTGGTCGTAGCGCCGAACCTGGCCGGCGTGGATGTGGATGGGTTTCATATCGGGATGACTCGCGACGAGGCGGTGGCCGCCTGCAACGCGTGGGGAGGTACTCCGTTCCTCCACTACGAGAACACCGTGGGCTTCTTTCGCCCGAACGCCCCGCCCCCGGCGGGAGCCAAGCTTCGATCCATGACGTGCGGCGGTGGACGCGGGCTATTCGATCTTGCGCTTGCACCGGGCGGCGACCGTGTCGACCAGGTCTTGGACACGGCCACCAAGGCTGCGATCGGCGGTTCGACGGATGCCTACATCGAGAGGTTGGCGGTCAAGTACGGACGGCCCCACGAGGTCGGACCTCCGGTGCCGATCGACCGTGCGGCGGGCACCTATGCCCGTTCAGTGACGTGGCAAGTGCCCGTCGCAGGAACGCCGTGCGCGGCAAGAGCGAGTGGAGGAGCGGCGTCCGCGGCGGTGAAGGGTGGCCCGTGCGCGGCACACGTCTCCGTGCGCGTCGCCAGCGACGCCAGCGCAGCGTTCGAAGCCGATTTCGAGCTTCGTGCCCTTCCGACTCTGGAGGCCTACGTCGCGGAGACGTCTGCGGGGCAGGGGCAGACCCAACTCGGACGAGGGGACGACGCAGCGGGGAAGGCGGACCCCGCCGACGATGCCCAAGGGGCAGCGATGGTGGCTCCCACGCTCGCGCTGGCCCGCCGGAACAACGTCGACCTCGGCGTATTCGGTGTCAGGCTGGGCGAGCGCTTGAACCTGCACGAATGCGTCGCCGAGGGTGCCAGTGAGCCTTGCATTCCCACTGCCAAAACCATTGGCGATGCGCTGTTCGGGGCGCTCCACACATTGGCCATCACGGGCGGCGAGGCTCCGGAGGCGCCCGGGATCGTGAACGTGTCCGTGCGGATTCCCGATGCGCGATGCCCCCCCTGGGCGGATTGTTCGCTCGTCGTGGCCACGCGCCACGGGTACGCCGTGGCCATATCGTTCTTGACCCGCTACAGCGCCGACCGGCAAAACGAGATTGAGGCCATTCTTACCGCCAAGTACAAGCAAGCTCCCACCTCCAAGTCGACGTTCTCGGAGTGCAGAGTGTCCTATGGCGGGACGACGCTTGGAGCCAGCGCACGTGCGGCCAATCGCCTATGGCAGCTGCCGGGCCTTCTCGTCTACTATGTCCCCTACGGGAGCCCTGGGTCGTGCGCGCAGGGCGGCATCGTAGTGCAAACGAGCGCGTACCGGTCGCTGGTACAGCAGGCCGACGACGCACAGCCCAAGATGTGACGCTCTTGCGCGTGCGGACCGCCGGCGAGGTTGGAATGCGGTTCGACACGGCGATTCCGGCCTGCCTGGACGACTCAGTGAGGTCGACAGCTTGTCACGTACCGGAGGGCTAATCATCGATCGGATCTCCCGCGCCTCGCGCGGCGAGCCACCCCCGCTCGAGGACGAGCAGCTTCTCGCACGCGCGGCCGAGCACGATCCCGAAGTGTCCCCATTCTCGATCGCGACGGATTCACGCGGCGTTTCGTACGTAGAATGAGGGCGCGTCACCGAGCCCTTGACCGCGGCGGCGATTGCCCGGAGGGCGAAAGCGCGAGCGCGGAGCGCATCGTCCAGGACGCGGCCGATGCGTCGACATCACTGCGTGTCACATCACTATGGATGGTCTCGTGAGGGACTTCCTTGGTCTCCGGCGCGGGAGAATGACTCGCAATGCCGGACGATGGGGCCGCTGCTTTGGCAAGGTGACGCCGGTGGGTGAAGTGGACCCCGATTTTCGGACCAGGGGTTAAGGTGGTACGGGGAGCCTGCTCCAGCACGGAGAGGAGCAGGAAGTATGAAGAACACCCGAACGCGGTACACGGCGGAATTCAAGGCGAAGGTTGCGCTCGCGACGTTGCGTGAGGACGCGACGATACCGGCATTGGCGAAGCAGTTTCACGTGCATCCCAACCAGATCTACAAGTGGAAGCGCGAGTTCATCGAGAACGCGTCGCGCGCGTTCGCAGGCGGCGATGCGGCCAGGAGCGAGAGCGGCGGCAGCGAGCGAGAGGAGGAACTGCTCAAGAAGATCGGGGAGCTCACGGTGGAGCGCGATTTTTTATCCAAAGGGCTCGGTCGTCTGCGCTGACGGAGCGTCGCGCGATGGTCGACCCCAAACAGCCGCAGGTGTCGGTGCGTCGCCAGTGCGAGCTGCTCGGCGTATCTCGTTCGGGACTGTACTACGCGCCCGAGCCGACCGAGCCGGAACAGCTCTCGCTGATGCGTCGGATCGACGAGCTGCACCTGAAGTACCCGTTCTACGGTAGCCGCAAGATCTCCGATGCGCTCCGCAAGGAGGGCCTCCCCGCCAACCGCAAACGCGTGCAGCGCCTGATGCGGCGGATGGGCCCTGGAGGCGATGGCGCCGAAACCCAAGACGAGCGAGCCGCGCCGCGAGCACGTGACCTACCCGTACTTGCTGCGCGGCCTCGCGATCTGCCGGGCGAATCAAGTCTGGGCGACCGACATCACGTACATCCCGATGAAGGACGGATTCGTGTACCTGGTCGCCATCATGGATTGGTACTCGCGCCGGGTGTTGTCCTGGCGCTTGTCGAACACGCTGGACTCGAACTTCTGCGTCGACGCGCTCGAGGAGGCGCTCTCGCGATTCGGGTCGCCGGAGATCTTCAACACCGACCAAGGCGCTCAGTTTACCGCCGAGGCCTTTACGCAGCCGCTTCGTGACCGAGGCATCGCGATCAGCATGGACGGCAAGGGCCGCTGCCTGGACAACGTGTTCGTCGAGCGGCTCTGGCGCTCGCTGAAGTACGAGGAGGTCTACTTGCACGCCTACGGCAACGTGCAGGATGCGCGCGCCGGCATCGGCCGATACTTCGCCTTCTACAACAGCGAGCGCCCTCATCAGGCGCTCGGGTACCAAACGCCCGGCGCCTTCTATCGCGGCGCCCGGGCAAGGGCCGCGTGATGCTCGCGGCCGTCCACAGCCTCGTCCCCAACTTGCCAGTCTCCCCCCTCGCGCTCCCCCCTCCTGCGCTCCGCATCGAGCGCGTCGTATCCATCGATGACTATCAGGTTAGTGCGACGAAAAAGAGACTACCTCTTTATTATTAGATCGAAGAGAAGAGTAGAGAAGAAACCAGAGCAAGGCTCCACCTTAACGGCCGCCCTCTCTGGTCCAAACCATGGGGTCCACCTCAACGATGGACTGGGCGATGGTCGCCCGTCTTGAAAGGATCCTTGAGGCCGTCGTCGGTGCGCTGTTCGCAGCGCTGCGTCCTCGAGCGATCCTGTTTGCCGAAAACCTGGTGCTCCGCCAGCGGCTTGCGTCGCAGCTCCTGTAGGGAGTGCGCGCCCTTTTCGTCCGGCGTAATTCCGACCGCCCCGTGGCGTTCGATAATGACCCTGGTGCAGTTGCTGGGGTATACGGGTTGATTCTCTACGGAAAGGCTGGCTGTCGATGGTTTACCGCAAACGACGAAGGACGCTCTCAGCTCGTTGGGAATGGGCGGTTGGGGTGTGCTCCTGGGCGCTCGCGATACCGGCTTGCTCCAGCGACAGCAGCGGAGGCTCGCCCGATGGAGGAACGCGCAGCACGCCAGATGGCGGCGGATCGCTCGACAGCACGACGGGAGCGGACCGCGCAGACGCCACCGACGGCCTCGCAGAGGCGGCTGTTGATACCGGATTGGATGGTACTTCGCTCGATGGGGGCGCCGAAGGCGGCGGTTCGGTCGACGCGGTGGCGGAGTCGAGTTGCGACGCGTCGGCGACGGTGCCTGACTTCACCCGTGGCGCCTGGCTCATATGCGACGCTCTGGACGTGGCAGGAAAAATTTGGACCGGCACGCTTACGATCACCTCCGAGACACCAACCTGCGATGGTGCGTCTATCGTGGGAAGCTTCTCATGGCTGACAACAAACCTGGCGACGTACCAAGGGACTACAGTTGCTCATGGTTCGTACGTCGCGGCGACCCAGAAAATCACACTCGACGAGTCTCAACCGACGGGCAACGTCGCATCCGCGACGGACGTTATGACGTACGATCCCGGAACCGATCGACTCGTGAATGGCTCGTGGACCGGCGGCGGTCCCGCGGGGATGTGGAGCAGTGCAGCGCGCGTGCCGCAGGACGCTGGGAACGGTTGCATAGGCGATTTCTAGTCTTCGGCGGCGTGCTCAAGGAAAGGACAACACCCAAGTCACCGGGGGCTGGAGAGCCCGTAACACCTTGTGACGGTCAATCACCCGCCCGCAGTCGACAGCGTTGCCGATGCGTTGGTACAAGTGCCGCATTCCGCGCCGTTTGGCTCCGTCGTTGTCTGGGTCGTCGCGATGGTCTCTTTCATAAGCTCGTTCCCGGGCTGGGATATACCGATGTGGGCTCGATGCTGGGACCGAAGCCATCGCCAGGGCACGGCGGTTCTCGCGCACCGAACGACGCCGACGAGGGCCTAGCGCCCTTGACAATCAGTACGGACGTACGCATTGTGTCATGTGATGTCACGCCCATCGCACAAGGAAAAGCTGCTCTCCGACGGGCTGCGGCTGGTGCACCAGCGCGGCTTTGGCGCGTCCAGCGTGCGCGACATCGTCCAGGCGGCCGGCGTGCCTCAGGGTTCGTTCACGAATCACTTCGCATCGAAGGAAGTGTTTGGACTCGAGATCCTCGAGCGCTACCGGGAGATGACGAGCGCCAATGTCCGCGCGACGCTGCGGAATGACGGGCTGCCTCCACTTCGCCGGTTGCGTGCGTGGATGCAAGGGCAACTCGAGTACCTTCGCAAGGACGACATGCGGCGAGGGTGCCTGTACGGAAACCTCAGCGCGGAAGCCAGCGAGGAAAGCGAGGCGATTCGCACTCGTGTTGCGTCAGTGTTCGCGGAGAACCAGGCATCGGTCGCCTACTGCCTCGAAGCCGCGATCGACGCGGGCGAGCTGGCACCGAACACCGACGTACAGGACCTCGCAGGGTTTATCGTCAGCTCGCTCCAAGGCGCCATTCTCGTAGCGAAGGCGCAGCGCACTCCCGTACCCGTGGAACGCTTCGAGCGCGTCCTCTTTCAGCAGCTACTTTCCCAGGGCAATCCCGCGTCAAAACAGCGTGGCCGGGCTGCTCGCTGAATCTCGTTACGTCGGGGACATGTCTCAGCTTGGACCCATTCAATACGGCCGTACATGTTGGAGAGAGTCATGAAGGCTCAGTCAACCGCTGCCGTCTCCCAGGAAACTGTGCCTCATCGCCGCCGCCATGTTGAGAAGCGCAAAGAGCGACATCGACGCGATGAGCAGCCGCCGCCGGTCCACGCGCCATCTGGCGACACCCGCGACCCGGAGGCCCGCTGCCCTTGTCGGCGTCCCGTCAGCGCCGGTCGCGCTCTCGCTGAACGCGTCGTTCATGAACCTCGGTTTCTCGCTCGGAGGTGCGCTCGGAGGCTTCGCGCTCTTTCACGTCGGCCCGCGCAATCTGGGGTTCGTCGGCGCCACGTGCGAGCTGGCCGCGCTGACATTGTTGCTCGTGAACCAGGGCCGAGACGCGCGACCGCAGTCGGACGGTGGCCTCTCGACGGCGCGGGAGCGCGACGTCGAACACGGCTCTGGAGTGAGGAGTCCCTATGTTTGAGCAGATGAAAACGTTCGTACGCATCGCCGAGATGGGGAGCATCACGCGCGCCGCGCGCTCCCTGGGACTGTCCCTGCCCATGGCGAGTCGTCACCTGCGCTGGCTGGAACAGGAGCTCGGCACGGCGCTCGTGCACCGCACCACACGGCAGCTTCACTTGACCGACGCCGGCCAGCAGTTCGCGACGCGGGCGCGCGCGCTGCTCCTCGGACTCGACGACGCGAAGCAGACGCTGCGACCGGGCCCGAGCCTTGCGGGAAAAGTCGTCGTCACGGCGCCCAACGCGCTCGGGACGTACCAGCTCTCTTCGATCATACCGTCCCTCGCCGCGAGGCATCCTCGCCTCCGCGTGGAGCTTCGGCTCGAGGACCGCGCCGTCGATCTCGTGAAGGAGGGCGTGGACCTGGCCATCCGCGCGGCGCTTCCGCCGGATCACGCGTCGCTCGTGGCGCGGGAGCTTGTGACCTACAACCGCGTGCTTTGCGCCGCGCCGACCTTCCTGGCGCGGCACGGCGCCATCGACTCTCTTGCAGATTTGGCAGCGACGCCCTGCGTGCTCCACGGTTGCGGCCCCGCCGTGTGGAATTTCGAAACGCCCGACGGGCAGAAGTCGATCACCGTGGACGGGCCTTTGTGCACCAACAACGTCGTGATTATTCGCGACGCGATCCTCGCCGGGGTGGGAGCAGCATGGCTGCCGGACTACGTCATCGGTGACGAGCTGCGCGACGGCCGCCTGGTCCGATTGCTCCCCGAGGCGAAGCTTCCGCCAATCCGCGTCTTCGGGATCATGCCGAAGCAGGCGCGCCAGACCGCTTCGGTCCGGGCAGTACTCGATATTCTGGGCGCGGGGCTGCGCGCCCAGGCCGCGAAACTTCACAGACTGAGCTGAGGAGCGTGCCCGCAGAGCCGTCGTCGGTGCGGGACCCACGGGCCTCGCCATAGCGGGTGCGCTGGCGCTCGAGGCCCTCGAGGCGGCAGTGGGTTACGATCTCGCCATCGTCGGCCTCGCACCGCGCTTGGCGCTCGCAGTATACGAGCCGACCCCCGTGGTCGAGATGGGCGCTGACGGCAAGATGACCGTGTTGCGACAAGGTACGAACCATTGGGTGTGGGTCCCCGCCAACGAGAACTCATCGGAGCGGCCGACATGTGCGCCGATCCGATGGGCATGCAGTGGATGATGGACGTGATGGCGAAGAAGCCCAAGCCAACCAACACGACCCCGGGCCTCATCTACATGTTGAACGGGGCGCTGCAGCGGAGCTCCACGGATCCGTTCGACCGAACCAGCCCGCCCATCCCGATCGGTCCCCACTGGATGATCCTCTGGCCGTTCGACGCGGCGGCGAGTCTTTCACCCGCTGCAAGATTGTTCGTCAGAATCCGACGCTATTCGCCGCCACGCCATGGATGCATGGTGCTGCTCCGCAACGGCCACCGCACGACGCGAGGAGCCTCCTATGCCGATGATCGACGTGTACGCCGTCGCTGACCTTTTCCCCACAGACGCCGATCGGCGCCTCGCGGAGGAGCTCACGGGCGCCCTCCTGAGAGCCGAGGGTGTGGTCAATCCCGGACCGACGCACACGCACAACACGGGCGCGTACATCCATCGCCTTCCGCCGTCCGCCGTCAACACGGCGGCGCAAGGCAATGCACGCACTGTCCGCGTCCAGGTGCTGACGCCGCCGGGGGTGCTGAGTCGGGACGGCCAGAAGCAGCTGGTTGCGGAGGCGACGCAAATCGTCGCGAGGATCTCGGGCGACCCGAGCCAGGCGAGCAGAACCTGGGTGCTCCTAACGGAGGCAGCCGAGGGCGGCTGGGGAATTGCCGGCACAGCCTTCGGGCGCGAGGAGTTCGCTGCGCTCGCTGCGAAGAAGAAGTAGCGGCGCAGACCGTTTGCGAAGCAGTCGGGCATCCCGACGGAAGGATGGGGCCGTGAGCAAGGAAGGCGTCCAAGAGCAGCAGCCGTTCGACGTCGCGTGGAAGACCGTCGACGGGCTGAAAATCCGCTACGCGACGAATGGGAGGGGCGGCGAGAAGGTCGTGCTCTTCAGCCCATGGCCGGAGAGCATCTTCGCCTTTGCTCCCGTATGGGCAGGGCTGACGAAGCAATTCGAGGTGCTGGCGCTCGACCTGCCCGGCTTCGGACGATCCGAGGCCCGCGAGGATCTTTTCGCGCCGCAGAAGATGGGCGAGTTCATCGCGAAGGCGATCGACGCGTTCGGGCTCACGTCGGTCCACGCCGTCGGACTCGACGTCGGAGCGCCGTCCGCCCTGTTCGCAGCGCTCGCGCGGCCAGAGCTCTTCCGCAGCCTCATCGTGGGGGCCGGCGCTTCGACGCATCCGCTCATCGCGGAGGGCGTTCTCAAGTCGATGATCGAAGCGCCGGCCTTGCCGCCGCTGAACGCTGTCGAAGTGGTGGGCGGGTTCCTGGCGTCGATTCGCGGGTACTCCGTGCCGCGATTCGTCCGCGACGATTACCTTGCCTCGTACGAGGGCGATCGGCTGACGCGATCCGCGGCGCTCGTGCGCGCGTACCCGAAAGACCTGGCTGCCCTGGCGCCACGTCTTGCGTCCATCAAGGTACCCGTCGCGATCGTCGTCGGTCGAAACGACCCTTACGGGCTCGCTCGTGACGCGGCGGTGCTGCGCGAACGACTGCCGCACGCGCGCCTGGATGTTCTCGAGGCCGGTCACTGCGTCTGGGAGGAGCGAGCGCCCGAGTTCGAGGCGATCCTCACGCGGTGGGTGAGCGGCGGCTTTCGAGAGTAGCCGGCCGGGAGCGGTGCGAGGATGGCACGAGATCTCGAACAGGAAGCGAGAAACAAGGCTCTCGTTGTCGAGGCTTTCGACGCGCTCTTCAACCGCAGGGACTTCGAGGCGGCGGAGCGCTACTGGTCGCCGGATTACATTCAGCACAGCGCCGGGATCGGGCAAGGACGAGATGGCCTCTTCGCTCTGGTGCGATCCGTCCACAGGCAATACGAGAGTGCGCTGGCCGTCGCGGAAGGCGACTACGTCATGGTCCACGGACGCCTCAGCGGAGGTGGGCGGCCAACGAGGATCGTCGTCGACATCCTTCGCGTCGACGGTGGGCGCCTCACGGAGCACTGGGACGTCATGCAGGACGAAGCAACAAGGGCCAGCTCGAAGAGCGGCCTACCCATGTTCGGAATTCGGTTCCCGGATAAGTGACGTCGCGACCGGCGTCGCCGGAGGATCGCTAGACCAGTCGGAGAAACCGATGTCATCGACCACAACCGCTTCTTCGCCAGCGCGAGGTATTCCGCGGAGCGTGCGACGACGGGTCACCTCCGCGCTAGTCTCCTTCCGGCCGAGCTGAACGCCTGGCCCGGCATTCTTTTCAAGGGAGGCGCCGGCCTTCAGGGCTTCAGTAACCAGGCCTTGAACGTCTCCGAGTATTCGCGGTGAATCGGGTTCGGGGAGGCCGTCAGCTCGAGCTCCATCGTCGGCGACACGTGCGTCTCGAAGAGGTGCCCGCCGTGCATCGTGCCGTCCGCGAACGCCACCCCTATGTGAACGTGCAGCCCCGCAGCGTCACCGGCCGTCGGCGCCGCGTCGCCGATGATCGACACGATCTCCATCTGCTGCCGGTAAGTGGTCTTCTGGTACGCCCGTGAGCCTGGGTCGTAGTACGCGAGCACCGCGTCGGTACAGGCGCCCAGCCCGTGGAAGTGCGCCGCTTGGATGTGGTTGGCGACCACGAACTCGGAGATCGCTCCCATGGCCTCGGTCCCCGGCGCCAGGACGAGCTGGTACGTTCGAGTCGCGCCCTGCTGCCCAATGAGCTTCGCGCGGACTCCGGGTGGCGCGACGGGCGCCTCGGCCAAGGGTGGCTGCTGCGCCTGGGGAACCGGCTGCGTCGTCGTCACGGGCGCGGCCGCCGCCGGGCATGTCGCCGCACAAGCACCGGCGCCGACCACGACCGCGGTGTGGGTCATCCAATTCGCCATGAGAGCTCTCCTTCCTCGACACGCTGACGGCATCCCGCTGCGAGCACGCAGTGTTCCAACGGTCCTACGCTCGCAGCGTGCGTCTCAGCCTCCGCCTCGCCTGGCGGGAGAGTCCTTCTTCGTCGAAGAGAGGACCGTTCGTCGGGTCTCTCCTCGATACGCGCCCGCCGACGTGCGAGCTGTTGCTGCTCGCCGGAGCACGCAAGGTCCGGGCGGTTGTCGAGTCGTTCCCGCGCAGTAGCTGGCGAGGCCCCGCGTCGGCTGAAGCAAGGCGAGTTCAAGGCACGCCCGCTCTCGGAGGGTGATCCTTGGGTACTCGCTGGCTACCGGAGCCAGGAGGATCTGGAAAATGGCCGGCACCGCCGTGTACTAGGTCGCGCGCGCGTCGACCATAGCCTTCCAGAACGCGCGCGCCGAGAACCGCCCCTCCACCGGCGCGTTGGCGGCGCCGCCAGTCGCGAGCGCCGATAGCAGGCCAGCGATAAGCCCATGTCCGTGAAAGAGGGGCATGACGAGCATGCGTCGCGTCGCCCTGCCAAAGTCGTGGTCGTCGGCTCGCCTTTCTCTACACGAGGTCCTTCGAAGGCATCCATCGGGATGCCGGTGACGACGCCGACCGCGAAGTTGATTGCGAAGATGCGCCCCCAGAAGCGGGCGGGATCGTCCCATTGCCGCCCTTTCGCCTCGAGCGCAAAGGCTTTCGTGAGGAGCGAGAGCTTCATCGTCAACTGCGGGAGGAGATGGTGGTACCTAATCGTGAAAGCGAGCTGCAGACGACTCCAGGTCAGGGCATCCATCTTTTTAGTCTTCCGGAGGCATCCAAAGCGCTTAGGGCGGCGGGACGCCTCTAATCAAGCGCACGCCCCTCATGCTCGCGGTCGGTATCGGGACCAGACGGCACCTATCGGCAAACGTACGATGCGCCGAAAGCGTCACCTTTTTGAGCCAAACCTTCTGAGCGAACCCAGAGGGCCGACCGGTCGGCGCGCATCGGCTCGGTCCACCGCGGGCGCCAAACTGCCTCGGTGGGTCCCAATTGCGACACACTCGAGGTGGTCCTTGCGCCGGACACTTTCCGTTCGACAATACTCAGAATGCTTCCTGGCACCGAAGTCAGCGCTCCTGTCCTTCGGGTCGACGGCGAACATTCGGCGTCCCACGACGACTTGGTTGCCGTCGAAGAGCCGCTGGAGATCCGGCTAGCCTTCGGGGTGCACGGCCGCCGGTCGGAGCGGGCCCTGTCGGTGACTGGTCCCCGCGCTCCTCGGGCCGGGCGCCGGGCTCGCGGACGTATTTGTACCCGTTCGCGTCAACGGCGACTCTGCGCTGCTGCAAGGGATCATGAAGTCGCTTCTCGAGCGGAGCGCTCCGCGCCTGGAACCGTCGTGGATCGGGATTTCATCGACCAGTACACGGCGGGATTCGAAGCGTTCAGAGACGCGGTCGAGCAGACTTCGTGGTCGTCGATCGTGGCCGGCAGCGGTGTGGATCGCGCGACGATCGATGCCACGGCTGAGTGGATCGCCCGCGCCAAGCGCATGGTGGTCCTCTGGTGCCTCGGTCTCACCCAGCATCCGAACGGAGTCGAGAACGTCCAGCAGGTGGTCAACCTGCTCCTTCTCGGCGGGCACATCGGGCGCCCCGGGACGGGCCCCATATGCGTCCGCGGCCACAGCAACGTGCAGGGCGACCGGACCATGGGGATCTGGGAGCGGCCGCACGCCGAGTTCCTCGACGCGCTCGACCGCGAGTTCGGGATACGCGCGCCGCGCCAAAGCGGCTACGACACCGTCGAGAGCCTCCACGCAATGTACGAGCGACGCGCAAAAGTCTTCTTCGCGATCAGTGGGAACCTCCTCTCGGCCGCACCGGACACGCAGTACGCGGCGGAGGCTTTCACGCGGTGCCGGCTCACCGTCCAGGTGTCGACGAAGATCAATCGCGGTCACCTCGTGACCAGCCAGACGGCCCTGATCCTCCCGTGCCTAGGGCGCGCGGAGCGCGACGTCCGCGGCGGCTCCGAGCAGTTCGCGACCGCCGAAGACACCATGGGAATCGTCAACCCCTCTCGGGGCAACGAGCGGCCCACCTCGCAGGAGCTCCTGAGCGAGGTCGAAATCATCGTCCGCCTCGCGCGCGCCACCTTCGGTGACCGCGGCCCGGTCGACTGGAAGTCGCTGCTCGAAAACGACCGCATCCGCGACCACATCGCCCGTGTCATCCCCGGATTCGCGAACTTCAACGCCCGCATTCGCGGGGGGCCGTTCTACCTCCCCAACGGCGCGCGGGAGCGCGTATTCAACACGCCGTCGGGCAAGGCCGTGTTCTCGGTGTGCACTGCGCGGGAGCCGGAGCTCGGGCCCGGCGAGCTGCTCATGACGACCGTCCGGAGTCACGATCAGTTCAACACGACGGTCTACGGGCTGAACGATCGCTACCGCGGCGTCTACCGTGGCCGGCGCGTCGTATTCGTGCATCCCGGCGATCTCGCGGAGCTCGGAATCGTGCCTGGCCAGTGGGTCGACATCACCAGCCACTTCAAGGGGGAGAAGCGCGTCGCGCGGAGGTTCGAGGCGGTCGCGTACCCGATCGCGCGGCGTAGCGCCGCGACGTACTTCCCGGAGGCAAATGTGCTCGTGCCCGTCGGCTCGGTGGCCGCCCGCAGCAATCAGCCCGCGCACAAATGCGTGCGAATCACGCTCGAGGCCTCGAAGGGACCTTGATCGGGCGTTAATAACCATTTCTCGCGCTTGCGCGACGGCACGGCCGTTCAGCACCGCGCCGCCTTGTCCATGACGAAACACCGATCGAGAGGAGACGAGCCAAGACGATGCGTTTCACGAAACTGGCCGAGCGGCGCAGCGCGATGAGGAACTTCTGCGGAGGCTTTTGCGAAGGTCCGCGACCCGGATGACCATCTCGATGACGATGCCCGCCACTCGAAGGCAATTCCTGACAATCACCGCCGCGGGCGCCGGCGTCACGCTCACGAGCTGCGGCGGTGCGCAGGCCGCCGGTAATCCGCGCGGTCCAGTCAAGCCTACCGCTCACGCGCCCATTCCCAGGAGGGTGCTGGGCAAGACGGGGGCCGAGGTGTCCATCCTCGGCCTCGGCGGCTGGCACCTCGGGGCAGTGCCCGACGAGAGCGAAGCGATCGCGATCGTCCATGAGGCCATTGACGCCGGGATCAACTTCTTCGACGACGCATGGGAGTACCACGATGGTCGGAGCGAGGAAATCCTCGGACGCGCGCTCGCCGGCGGCTGGCGCGACAGAGCGTTCCTGATGACCAAGGTCTGTACGCACGGGCGCAAGGCCGACGTTGCAATGGCTCAGCTCGAGCAGTCGCTGCGACGCCTGGGGACCGACTACCTCGACCTCTGGCAGATCCACGAGTGCATCTACTACGACGACCCGGAGCTTCACTTCCAGGCGGATGGAGTCGTCGAGGCCCTCCAGAGGGCCAAGCAGCAGGGCAAGACGCGGTTCGTCGGCTTCACGGGGCACAAGGATCCGGACATCCACCTGAAGATGCTGTCGCACGGCTTTCCCTTCGACACGGTGCAGATGCCGCTCAACGCGTTCGACGCAAGCTTCCACAGCTTCGAGCGCAACGTCGTCCCGGAGGCGCGCCGCCAGGGGCTCGGCGTCATCGGGATGAAGAGCCTCGGCGGCGCAGGCGATCCGGTCCGCAAGGGCGCCGTCCTCGTCGAGGAGGCGCTACGCTACGCGATGAGCGTCCCTGGCGTGTCGACGACCGTGAGCGGCATCGATCACCTGGACGTCTTGCGGCAGAATCTCGCCATTGCGCGTGCCTTCCAACCGATGAGCGGGGAGGAGATGCAGGCCCTTCGCGAACGCGTCCTTCCGCTCGCCGCCGACGGACGGCTCGAGCTGTACAAGATGACCAAGTCCTTCGACGCCAAGGTGGGACGCGAGCAGCACGGGTACCCGCCCCAGCAGGAACTGCCGCTGTGAACGCGCCCGCCATCCCGCGCCGCCCGCTAGGCAAGACGGGCCTCCAGGTCTCGGCGCTCGCCCAGGGCGGGCATCATCTGGGCGACGCCGTCGAGTTCCGGTTGGCCGACCAAATCGTCGGAGAGGGGATCGACGGCGGAATCAACTTCTTCGACAACTGCTGGGAGTACCACAACGGCCGCAGCGAAGAGTGGCTGGGGCGCGCTCTGTCGACGGGCGGGCGTCGCGACAAGGTCATCTTGATGACCAAGGTTTGCACGCACGGCCGCGACGGGACTCTTGCCATGAAGATGCTCGAGGAGTCGCTGCGCCGACATCGTACGGACCACCTCGACGTGTGGCAGGTCCACGGCGTCGTCTTCGACAACGACCCGGAGCTCGCGTACCGCAAGGGCGGTGTCCTCGAGGCCCTCGATCTCGCCAAGCGCCAAGGCAAGACGCGCTTCGTGGGCTTCACCGGCCACAAGAGGCCTGCAGTGCACATGGAGATGATCGCGCGCGGCTACCCGTGGGACACCTGTCAGTTCCCGCTCAACCCGTACGACGCGCACTTCTTCAGCTTCGCTGAATCGGTCCTGCCCGAATGCAACAAGCGCGGTATCGCCGTGCTCGGGATGAAGCCGATGACGGGCAAGGCGGGTCCCATCGCGCACGGCATTCTCGCGCCGGAGGAGATGCTCCGCTACGCGATGAGCCTCCCCGTCGCGACGACCATCTGCGGGATGGACAAGCTCGAAGCGCTTCGCGCCAACCTCAGAGTGGCGCAAGGGTTCCGGCCGATGAGCGCCGAGGAGATGCAGCGCATCCGCGAACGATGCGCGCCGACGGCGGCCGACGGCCGATTCGAGGTGTACAAGGTTTCGCTCGCCTTCGACAACCCCGCGGCGCGGGAGGCACACGGTTTCCCCATCGACCCGGTCCAGATGGAAGTGAAGGAGGAGATCGAGCACGCGATGGGAACCGACCCCATGAAGTAGTGGCCATGGAGCTACCTGCCTGCCACGCCGGGCGAGGCGGCGATTCGTGCGGGTGCCTTCGAGGCCGAGCTCGTCGTCGTACCCGAAGCCAGTTGACCGCCCGCCCTCCCAACGTGCCAGGAGCAAGCCGGCGCCCTCTTCGTGGCCGGTACGACCGCGTATGCTGCGGTCCATGCCGGGTCGCTCAGCGCGGGCGACACCCTCGTCGTGTCTGGCGCCGCCGGCGGGGTGGGGTCCCCCCGAGCGACAGCGCACGAATGCACGAATGGGAGGGCCGGACAGGCTTGCGTCCGCCGCCGCGACCTGCACGAGCAGGCCGCAGCCGCAGCGAGCCATGACGTGCGGGCCACGCGTCTCCTGCGTCCACATCGGTACGGCTGAGTTCATCGGCTGCGACACGGCGTGGCGCCCGCTGATGTCGATGCTTACGTTGCTTGCTGAGCCTCCGAGACGGCGCCGTCCAGGGCCGGACTGTCTTGCAGACGTCCATACGGAGGCCATGAGGAGAGGTCCCATGCCTCGAGCTGCCGCCTTGGTTGGAGTGTTGGTGTCGCTGACGCCGGTTGCCTGCGCCACCACGGTACAGCCGGGTCTCGCCAATGTGCCGGCGCTGAGCACTAGTCCGGTCGCGGACGCCAGCGTCCACGACGTCATCGCCAACGGGCGGGACTCGTGCGAGCGCGGACTTGGGGCCGGCCCCCTACGCCACCAATTTCCTCGGTGCCCAGGAGTGGAGCGACCCGCGCCCACACCCGTCGTCATCCGCGTTGCGCCGCCCGAGAAGTGGTTTGTCATGCCGTGGGTCGAGCACTTCTACTCCCGCTGGCCCTGCTCTTCCCCGGAGAACGACGCGAACCGCGTGACGCTTGCCCGCCCCGACTCGCCGTACAACGTATCGGAACGCGGGTTGAGCTGCGCCGGGCCTTTGTAGAAAGCGTGTCCGGCTCGCCCGTGCGGTCGAATCCGTGTGCCTTCTAAGCCACGGCGTCACGACGGCGCCGGACGGCCCCCGCGCCGCCGGTGCCCCAAATCGAACGTGCAAGAGCGCCCTCCGTCGTCGGGGACGACTTCGCGAGAGAGCATCGAGTGGGACCCCTGGATCCATACGATGATCGCGCTTGGCGCGACCGATCGACGCGGAAGTTTGCAATCGGCTTCAACCACGACGTTCTGCGCAACACGATGCACTTTGAGTTTCTTGGGGATCCGGGGGAAGATCCGCGAGAGGCCGTAGAACGTGTGCGCCGAGGAGCGGATCGAGTACCTTGCGGCTATCGGAGGCGTGCTCTTCGCGGTTGCGTGCGCTCCGCACGCGCCGGCCGAACGGGCGACCCCGCCTTGCGACTGGTTGCAGCCGCCGCTTGTCGTCAGCGATGCGAGCAATGCGAGGGACGGGAACGACGGGAGCGACGCGCAAGGTGCGTCTGATGCAGGCGCCGCCGGGGACGCCGCCGAGAGCGCGCCGCTTGGCGGGTTTCCCGAGCAGGTCGAGCTGCTCGACGGCAAGGACAAGGTTGGCGTCGTCTCCGTGCCTCTCGGCGCGCGCGAGCCGCGGCCGATAGTGATCGCGCTCCACGGCGGAAGCGAGAAGCCCGAGCGCGCGTGTCCCGCGTGGCGCGGCATCACGGAGGCGTACCCCTTCGTGATCTGCCCGCGCGGCTGGGGCGGGAACGAAGCGCGGCTGGGATGGATAAACGCTTCCGACACGAACCAGCGCATCGCCCGCGCCGTCGCCGCGACGAAGAAGACCTTCGGCTCGTGGGTCGAGGACACCCGATCCTTGGTGCTCGCCGGCTTCTCGATGGGTGGCGGCCAGGTCGCGCTCGTCGCGCGTCGCGATCCACAGACCTACCGTCGAATCGTGGTTGGCGACTCGGCTCACGATCCACGAGCCGCGCTCGCGTTCGCGGGCGAATGGGTCACGGGCGGCGGCGAGCGTGCGCTTTTCCTCTGCACGACGAGCGGCTGCGAGCCCTCGATGCGCGCCGCCGCTCGAAGGGTGGCGCGGGAGAGAGCGCACGCGCGGCTCAACATCGCGCCGACGCAGGTGCACGCCCTCTCGGAACGCGCAGTGCAGTCGATGCGACGCGACTGGGCATGGCTGGTCGAGGGCGCAGAGGGATGGGAGAGGTACGAGCCTCCGAGCGAGGTGCTCCCCGGCAAGACGGAGGAGTTCGACCCGTAGTACGTTACCGCCTCAATACACGGTATGGGTCGTTGCAGGGGATCTTGGCCACCCCATCGTCGGAGCGACGATCCCGTGTCGCCGCCGTCGATCGATCGGGCAAAACATGGGCGACGAACGGTTTCGCAGGCGACACCTGTACCATTCGTCGCTCCCAGATG
Organism: uncultured Polyangiaceae bacterium; assembly: GCA_964531095.1. Taxonomy (GTDB): domain Bacteria; phylum Myxococcota_A; class Polyangia; order Polyangiales; family Polyangiaceae; genus Palsa-1150. Next base: position 30,621 of record CAZHED010000011.1, read on the forward strand.
CGCGCCACGATTGACGCGTTGGTCGCACCTGGCGCACGTTGCCCGCGCGCCGTTTGGTCTCCGCTCGGCCTTCAAACTGACCCCACGAATAGGCACCCGAAACAGGACCCATGCCCATCCCCATCCAAGGTCCGATTTCTTCCGATGCGCCCGTACGAACGATCGAGCGCGACGAGCTTTGGCGCAAAGTCGAGGCGAAAGATCCGCGGTTCAAGCTCGTCATGGCGCTCGGCGACTGGGAGTTTCGGACCAAGCACATCCCGGGATCGCTGCATTTCAAGGATGCGTCCGACATGCTGTCCTCGCTGCGGAAGGACGACGAGATCGTCGTCTATTGCACCAACCCGCCGTGCCTCGCGAGCGTGGCCGCGTACCACCGTCTCGTGCAGGAGGAGTACACGAACGTGCGGCGCTACGCCGGTGGCATCGAAGATTGGGAGACCGCGGGGCTACCGCTCAAGCGCGGCGCCGCCTGACGCAAGCGAGAGATGCTCGGAATCCCTGAAGAGGAGCGGCTTCACCTTCGTGGGGTCGACGATCGTCCACGCGCACATGCAGGCGTGGGCATGATCAATGAGCATCTCGTGGACTGCTGCGGACACAGCAGATCGCCAAGCTCGCGGGCGCCTAAAGGCCCATGCGGGCGACGATCTCACGGGCTGGCATCGCACCCGCCTCGCGATGCACCTCGCGGCCCGCGCGAAAGAGCAAGAGAGACGGGATGCTCCGTATGCCGAAGCGTGTTGCCAAGTCGGGCAGTACCTCCGTGTCCACCTTGGCGACGACGAGGTGTCCTGCGCGATCGCGCGCGAGCGCCTCGAGCTCCGGGGCAACGGAGCGGCAGGGACCGCACCACGCGGCCCAGAAGTCGACCAACACGGGCGAGGGGCTGTCCCTCACCAACTCGTTGAAGTCGGCGGCGCTACGCACCTGGAGAGGAGCAGACGCCGGAAGCAGGTCTGCCTTGCACGCCCCGCAGCGTGCGCGGTCCGCGAGCCGCGCCGCCGGGAGCCTGTTTATCTTCGCACAGGAGCGGCACTCGACGACCACGTGTACAACGTGCATTCGAAGCCGAAGTCGTCAAGGCTTGCACTCTTTTGGTAGCCGCGTTGTCGGATTGGCGACACTTCCGCCGCGCTGCCGCGTGATTACGCTGGCTGGATGCCGGGCTGTCTCGCCTTCGTTTGGTGAACGCTTCCAACGAGCGCGCGACGCCCAGGCTTTTCGCTCGAACCCGAACCGCCGCGCAGCGCATCGCGCGTGGCCGAGGAGCGCCTCCATGTCCGGTCAGCCCATTCCCGACTACGGTTTATCGTTCCCGCTGCTGCCGCTGCGCGGCGACGTTCTGTTCCCTATGGCGACGGTGCCCTACGAGATCGGCCGCCCCAAGACGGTGGCCCTGGCCGAGCGCGTGGTAGCCGACAGGATCCCTTACGTAGTGGTCTTTCCGCAACGCGAGGCGGGCGTCGATGACCCGTCCGTCTCGGATCTGCACGATCTTGGAACGCTCGCGCGCGTCGTCGCCGTCGAGAAGCAGCGCAATGGCGCCTATGTGATTGCGGTGGAGGGCGTCGCCCGTGTGCGGCTGAGATCCATCGAGCAGACCACGCCCTACCTACAGGCTCGCGTCGAACCCGTCGAGCCGGCCGCGACCAGCGACGACGAGCTCCAGGCCCTCGGCCTGAGCCTGCGCGAGGCGACGGGCAAACTCCTCGAGCTATTGCCGGTTCCCCGCGAGGTCACGGCGCGCGTCGCAGCGATCCAGGCCCCGAGCGAGCTGGCCGACGTCGTCTCGACGTACCTCGACGCCTCCGTCGAGGAGAAAGTCGCGCTGCTTGGCCTCGTCGATTTGAAGGCAAGGATCCGCAGGCTCCTCGTGCACCTCAGCCGCCGCACCGAGGTCCTCCGCATGCGTGACAAGATCAACTCGCAGGTCAAGGAAGACAACGACAAGAACCAGCGCGAGTACGTCCTTCGACACCAGCTCAAGGCGATCCAGGAGGAGCTGGGCGAGGGCGAAGAGGAGTCGAACGATCTCGACGAACTGGCTGAGCGCATCGCCAAGGCAAGGCTCTCGCCCGAGGCGACGGAGGTCGCCAAGAAGCAGCTCAAGCGCCTGCGCTCGATGGCGGGTCAGTCGCCCGAGGCAGGCATGGTCCGCACGTACCTCGAGTGGATCCTCGATCTGCCGTGGGAGGCGAGCGCCACGCCCGAACCCGACATCGCGACGGTGCGCGCCGTGCTCGACGCCGACCACCACGGGCTCGAGAAGGTCAAGAAGCGCATCCTCGAGTACCTGGCGGTACGCAGGGTGAAGGGCAACACCAAGGGCCCCATCCTGTGCCTCATCGGGCCCCCCGGCGTCGGCAAGACGTCGCTCGGCAAGAGCATCGCCAGGGCCCTCGGCCGCGAGTTCGTTCGCGTGTCGCTCGGCGGCGTGCACGACGAGGGGCAGATCCGCGGGCATCGGCGGACATATGTCGGCGCGCTCCCTGGCCAGATCATCCAGGGCATGAAGAAGGCGGGCACCACGACGCCGGTCTTCATGCTCGATGAGGTCGACAAGCTCGGCAGCGACTACCGCGGCGATCCGTCGTCCGCGCTGCTTGAGGTGCTCGATCCGGAGCAAAACGACACCTTCGCCGACCACTACATGGAGATCCCCTACGACCTGTCCAAGGTCGTGTTCGTGGCGACGGCCAACGTCGGGGACACCATTCCCCCGCCCCTGCGCGACCGCATGGAGATCATCGAGATCCCCGGCTACACCCCCGCCGAGAAACTCTCGATCGCCAGGCGCCACCTGGTGCCCAAGCAGCTCCGCGAGCACGGCATGACGGCCGAGCAAATCGACGTGACGGCCGAGGCCATCGAGACGGTCATCGACCGGTACACGCGCGAGGCGGGCGTCCGTTCGCTCGAGCGGCACATCGCTGCGATCGTCCGCGCGGTGGTGGTCCAGGCGGCCGAGGACCAAGTTGAGGGCCAGGTGGTCGTTCGCACCGAGGACGACCTGCGGCGCAGCCTCGGTCCGGGAAAGTTCACGAACGAGGTGGCCGAGCGCACGGAGGACCCGGGCGTGGCGACCGGCCTTGCCTGGACGCCGGTCGGCGGCGCGATTCTCTTCGTCGAGGCGAGCAAAATGCCGGGCAAAGGCAAGCTCACGCTCACCGGGCAGCTCGGCGACGTGATGAAGGAGAGCGCCACCGCGGCGCTCAGCTACGTGCGCGCAAACGCCGAGCGGTTCGGCATCTCGCGCAACTTCGTCGACGACAGCGACATCCACATCCACGTCCCGGCGGGCGCGATGCCCAAGGACGGCCCGAGCGCGGGCGTGACGATGCTGAGCGCGCTCGTCTCGGTTCTCACCGGCGTGCGCGTCCGCCACGACGTCGCGATGACCGGCGAGATCACCTTGCGCGGACGAGTGCTGCCCATCGGTGGCCTCAAGGAAAAGGTCCTCGCGGCGCACCGGGCCGGCATCAAGAGGGTCATCGTCCCCGAGCGCAACCGCGCGGACCTCGACGAGGTGCCTGACGAGATCAAGAGGACGCTCGAGTTCGTCTTCGCGAGCCGGATGGACCAGGTCATCGACGCGGCGCTCGAAGACAAGGTGCTCGGCAAAGGCGGCCGCACGGCAACGCCGGCCGTGCCCGTCGCCGTGGCCTGAGATACCCGTCGATCTCGACGTACTACTGCACGTCGTGTGAGCAGCAGTTCCACCTTCCAAGTCGCGAGGGCAGCGACGTGCAGTAGCTGGACCCACGCGGGGCGAAGCCCCCAAGGCGATCCCCGGCGTGCAGCATTCTCTGCGCCCACGCAAGCGATGTGCTCAAGACGACGTCCGCAATTCCTCGTCCAGCTTCGATAGAAGATCACGCCATCCGCCTTCGCGCATCTGCGGACTGTCGGCGCCCTCGAAGAACGCCCCTTGCTCGGTGAAGACGAGATGCGTGCCATCGCCTGACGCACGCAATTCAATCGTCGCCAGCGAGGCAGAGATGCGCTTGTCGCCGATGGTCATCGTGTAGGCGAGCACGACGCGCCGGTTGGGTACGATGTCCTGGTAGGTGGTGTCGTTGCGAAGCTCGGTTCCCTTCGGTGGCGCCCCTTCCGGGCCTCCTTGGAAGAGGCTGCGAGTGGATTCGCGTCCTCCGACGCGAAAATCCATGGCGAACTCTTTCACTTCGAAGCTGCTTCCCTCAGCAAACCACCGCCGCTTCGTGGTCCGGTCGGCGAACGCGGCGAAGACCCGCGACGGGGGTGCGGTGTAGTTGCGCTCGATGGTGAAAGTGCTGTGAACGACAGGCTTTTCGGTCATGGCTTCTTCCTTTGCTTTCTGGAACGGGGTTGCTTTGGTTCGTTTTCGTCCTCGCTTAGAATGTCGCCCAGGCGGTCGAGCCGACGCTCCCATAGGGCACGGCGGTCGGAGATCCACCGTTCGACGCGTCTCAAGCCGTCAGGATCGATGCTGCACGTCCGGACTCGACCGACCTTCTCGGTCCGGACCACGCCGCTTTGCTCGAGGACCTGGAGGTGCTGAACGATTGCCGCCAAGGTCAGATCGAACGGCTCCGCCACGTCGCTGACCGACATGGGTCCGCTGCTCAATCGTTCCACGATGGCTCGGCGCGTGGGCTCGGCGAGCGCGTGGAAGACCCGATCGACGGCGTCATTGTTTAGCATCGACTTGAGTATTGGGCGTTCGCCTTTGGCTGTCAAGTGAACGACGCAATCTGCGTGGCGCCGCGACGCACGCCTCAAACGGCGACCATCATCAGGGCGTTCTCCGGCGCCGCGTGCGTCGCCGAAGGGAGCGACTGGCCGCCGCCGCCCGCAGTGCGCTCACCGGGTAGAGCGGCGCCCGCGTGGCGGAGACCGAACCACGCATCAGCGGAACGGCCTCATCTCGTCGAAGGCGATGAACCCGACACTGGCGGCCGCGCGACCAAACGTTCGCTCGAACGCAAGGAGTGCTACAGGCCATGCGAAGCCTTGGAAACGATTCACACGGTCAGGGTATCGCCTCGGCATTCGGTCGCCGTCGACGACGACTATTACTCGATGATCCAGCGGGCGCCCGAGCAGGACTTCGTGGTGCGAACGCTGGCCAAGACCGCCGCAGGCGACGCGCCCCTGATGATGGGCGAGCTGGTGATCGCCGGCCGGGCAACGCGCGATCGGTACCCGCTGGCGGCGACGTACCCACTCCACTTCCGAAAGACGTATTTCTTGGGGCGCCTGCGGGGCGATCCGCAGGTCGAGTTCGAACGCCACACGCGCGCCAGTGAAGTGCTCGGCATCCCTCCGCCGATCGGCTACGCCAGGGGCAGCTTTCGAAGCTGCCTCCTACCGGGTCGACCGCTCGACCGAATCATGCCCTTCGGGACCGAGCCCGAGGACAGCAACATCAGGCACGCGGACAGCCTTTCTCTGGCGGCCGCGGCTGGGCTGTGGCTCCTGGCCGAGCGGGCCATGACTGCGTTGACGACGCTTCACGACGCCGGGCTTGCGCACGGCGACGCCGAGCTGCACAACTTCATCGTCTGCTATGCACCGCTCGACGTGGTGCCAATCGACTTCGACATGGCGATCGTGCGCGACGCGTTGAGCGATGGGGAATGGTCGCGGCATTGCGCGGGCGACCTCGAGCCTTTGCTCAAGATCGCGGTCTTCCTGCAATGCGCGCTAGGGGCGCAAGAGGGCCAATTGGCCGAGGTCTCGCTCCGGCGTTTGGACAGTCTGTTCGCGAAGAGCGAACGGTTTCGCCGCGCCATCGACGAACGGAGCGGTCTCCTGGCGACGACGCTAGGACCCATCGAGCGTCCTACCGAATGAACACGCCGCGGCGTCGTTCGGGGGGTTACCTGTCGCGTCATCTGCCCGAGGTTTGCATCACGAAACGTGGCAGCGCCGGCCACCAACGCCCAGAAGGACTATCGTCACGAAGGGCAGAACCGTGCAGCCTCCCGTTCGCACTGGATATTTCATCCGAAGCGCGGTTCGCAACGTGGTGGTGCTGAGCGCGGGGTGGAAGCGCGCCTGGGTCAGCGCTCCGTTGTTGGTCGCTGCATGTTCCGCGAGCCAGGGGAATGGTCTCCTTCTCGAGGGTGGCGGGGCGAGCGCGTCCAGCTCCGGCCACGAGGCTTCGGAAGGCGGGACGACTCGAGTCGCTGCCGAGGCAAGTGCCGGCACTAGCGCTCCGACGAGCGACGCCACCGTCGCGTCGGATGTAGGCCCGCGAGAGCCCGACGCCGGGTCAGGCGCAGCTATGGACGTGAAGGAAGGCCCTGGAGACGCCGGTTCCAGCGTGGCTCCAGACGAGGATGCCGCCGCGCCGATCGACGCGGCCCTGCTGCCGAGCATGAGCCCGGATGGATCTGCGGACCAGCCGAATTGCATGGGTCTTTTTTGCGAGGATTTCGAATCGGGCAAGATCGACCCCGCCGTTTGGGATATTAAGACGTTCGGCGGTCAAACCGTGACCGTGCAGTCCACGACGGTCGCCCACGGGAAGTACGCCGTGCAATTCCACGCGACCCCGAACCTCGTCAGCTACGACTTCATCATCACGAAGGGCGCTCCCGCCGCGCTGAGCAGGCATTTCTTTGGGCGCGCCTACTTCTACATCACCCCCAACCCGCCCGCGACACACATGGAATTTTTCTTCGCGGGCACGTCAGGATTCCCGAACCTCAGGTACATCGAAGTGGCGGCGGCGGGCGCGGCCTGGCAGCTGACGTTCGTCGATCTCATGGTGGCCAATGGGCAAGCTGCGAGCTCCCCCGGCACGCAAGAGAAGTACTCGGGCGGTGGCACAGTCCCGGTGCAAAAATGGGCTTGCCTGGAGTGGGAGGTCAACGACACTCCGGACCAGGAAACGGTTTATGTCGATGGCGCGCAGAGCGTGGCGTTCCCCAGCATCAACCTGAATGGTGTGAGCTCCGGGCTGGTCGGCGGCTTCACCGACTTCGGGTTCGGGTACTACGCCTGGCACCCGGCATCCGCCCCGATCGACATTTACTACGACGATATCGTCCTCGACACCAAGCGCGTGGGCTGCTTGCCATAGGAGCAGCATCTCGAGCCGCGGGGAGGACTGGCCGAGCGTTCCGACACGGTGTCCGGCCGCCGCAGCGTCGCGTTCGCTGAAACGTTAGAGGCTTCTCACGCTGTCGCTAATGATGGCCACGAGCACTGCAACCGCCGAGAGCAAAATGGAGAACGTCATGACAAGAGTACCTTCGTACCGCGCTTCCAAGTCAGGACTGTGAACGCCGTGTTTTGACGATGTCTCGGAGAGCGAGATTTGCGTATGACCCAATGGCAAGGCCCTCGGTCTCTCCCTTCCACAAATCTTTGGCGTCACTGGAAAATCTCGTACCCGTCCTCAGCGCCATCGTGGGCAAGTGGGCGACACGAGGAAGCTTTCGGCGGATCGCGCAAGGTCGCGCGCGCACCAGTCGCCGGCCCAAGGTTCTGACGCGTCACGGGGTGACCTGTCACCGCGGTACGAGCGTCCAACCCCTGCCGGGAGTCAATTGCCGAAGAGAATCGGCTGCGCATGGTTGGCACCGGTCGCTCTCGCGGCTCGCGCCGCGGGGCTGTCGGCGGCGCAGAGATCGGCCGGGCGGGATTCGACGACCGGTCCAAGATCCGACTTTTCACTGGGATGGGCATCGAACCGCGTTCGCAGGAACGCCTGCAACGCCGTCACGTCGGCGATGCCGTTTTCGCAAAAACTCTCTACGACTCGCTGGGCGATCGCGCTGCGGTCGGGGAGGCCGTTGCCGCTGTTGCTGGCAAAGTCGTCCAACCAGCGCTGGAACCTCGGGAGGACAACAGGCGCGCGCGGCCAACGACCGAGACCATGCTCGACAGTGGTGACCGACCAGAGGGTCCGCGAATCCTGGTCGAGAAACGACCCGTACTCGTCGGCCGTGACGGGCCCGCCGAGCGTCTGGGCGAGATGGCTCCACACCACCGTTCCCTCTTGCGCCCCTCCGACCTCCGTCAGGACGTAGAGCAGCGCCCCGCGCAGCTTGGGCCTGGACGTCCACCAGCGAAGCACCCGCGCGACGACCAGGTTGCCGTCCGGTGCGGGTTGCCCGTCTGGGGGGGTATAGTTGCGCTTCCAGCCGCGGAACTCCGCCAGCGCGCGCAAGGCTGCCTCCTGGGCGCCTCCGCCGGACCCGAGTCCCTCGATGAAGTCGAGGCTCGCGGCGGTCCCTTTTCCGTCAAGCACGTTCAAGACCGCGCTTTCGGTGAACGCGTCGCTCTTCACCTCGGACACAAGGTCGGCCAGACGGCGCGCTCCGTTTGGCGACGCGAGAACCTCGACGTAAAAAACCGGACTGCAACCTCCAGGGCGTATCAGCGAGCTCCCGCCGCGGAAATAGGGGCAAACGACCGCCCGCTCGACGTACTCGTCATCGCCCGCGGACGCACGTCCACCGGCTCCCGATCGCGCGAACGCCTGCACGACGGGCCGCCCGAAGCGAAGCGCATCGAACCCCCGTCGGAGCGGCTCGTTCGCGGCGGCGTCGCGCGGGAGCATGAGATCGACCAAGGTTCGCCGTTCGCGCGGGGTCCATTCGTCGGGGCCACGGGCGTTCACCCAGCGGACGAACGCGGACTGGACCGCGCCCCAGGCGGCCGGCAGCTTCTCACCGCCTCTCTTGGCGACGTACACGAGCCGTTCGCCGTGGTCGACAAGCGCCTTGCGCAGGTCGGCGCGGAGAGTTTCGTCGGTGACCGCATCGAAAAGCCGAATCAGAAGCGCCGTCCGCTTCAACAGGCTCGCGTCCTCGGCGCGCTGATCGTAAGGGGTCGACGGTTCTCTCTCGGATAGGTAGCCGAAGTAAGCCCGCTGCTCGGACGATGGAATCGATTCCGGAGCTTTGTCGGCGTAGCGCTTTGCCACTGCGGCACGGAACGCGTCCACGATCGCGTCCTCGACCACGCCGGGCGTCAAGAGAGACTCCTCGCGAGGCGGGGAGACGACGCGAAGCACGCCGGTCCGCGGATCGAGCGCTGGCGGCAGCCCTTCCGCCGCGGGCGTATACGCAAGCGCGATCGTGCGAAGGAGCGGGCTCGCGAAGGTGAATGCATCGGGCGAGCGTTTTTGACTCACTTTCAGACCGTCGACGGTCGCCTCCATCGCCGCCACGAACTCTTCGTGGAGCCCCGCGCCGAACTTCGCCGCGAGTGCCGCGTCGACTTCGTAACGGACCGGGTGGCCCAAGAGCTCCGCGATCGCGCGGCCCGAGGCGGCGATCCGAGGATCGTCGGGATGTACGATCGGAGCGCTCGGTCCGTCCGCTCGGATGTTGAACACCGTCACCGTGACGTGATCGTTCACCACGACGGGGAGGGTCGACGCTGGTGTGCAGGCCGCGGCGAAGAAGAGGAGAGCGGCCAGGACGGAGTCACGCATGCGGCGGTTATGTCGGTAGCCCTGTCCGGATTCAAGGCCCGCCGACATCCACGAGAACGGTTCCGCGGGCCAGATCGAGCACCCGAAGGCGCCCTGCACCGGTATGCAGAAAGACGCGGTGGTCTTGGGAGATGGCGACCTCGCCCCCGGCGTCCGTCGATTCGCCGGCCAGGGAAACATCCCAAGATCTCGTTCCCGAGGCGATATCGAAGGCCGCGACGTGTACGGGCGATGGGTTCTTGACGAGGTACGGGACGATCACACGGTCGAAACGAACGGTCGAATACCCCGGGCCGAAGAGCCTCGCCTCCGTTGTCTGCCCGGAGGCAGTTGCGGCGATCGTATCGCGCCAGAGGAGCTTTCCCCCTGCCACTACCGCCACCGCTGGAGCGCCGCCCGAGCGCTCGGCGCCGAACAGCACGCGCGCGGTGCCGACGAGCGGGACGAGCGCGCGCCGTACGTCGAGAGTCGAGCGGAGCGGGCCCGACATCTTGCCGGCATCGGCACCCTCGACGACGCGAAAGTTCGGGCCCTCGGACTTCGACGTGGTCGCCGGCGAACAAGACGAAGGGGACACCGGCGCCGGCAGGCCCGTCGTCCGGACGAAACCGGACATCGGGCCATCGGCGTGGCGAATCCCCACCACGTCGTCGCTCCCGCAAATGTCGAGCGGCGCGCCCGAGAACGAACCGCGCCAGAGGGGCCGGCCGTTCTTCGGATTCGCGGCCACGATTCGTCCGGAATCGACCAAAAACAGGCTATCCCCGATGACGGCCCAGAGGCTTCGCTCCGCGCTGGCGGAGGACAAGGGCACGTCGTCGTCCAATGTCCAGAGCACGTCGCCGTTTGCGCCGCTGAGTGCGCCCAGTTGGAATCGGTCCCCGTCGCTCTTGAATACGCTGATGGCGTCCTCCGCTCCGTCGTCGTCGACGTCGAACAGAAGCAAGCCGGGGCGCACGGCGATAGGGCGCCTGGGGAGCGGTCTGGGAGGAGCGCTCGGCGATGGCTGGATGGTGCCATGGTCGACGGTGATGGGAGCTGGATCGACCCGCGACTCCGTCGAGCGGCGAATCATGATCGCCTCCACCAGCGCGAGCACAACGCAGAAGGCGCCAACGACGACGCTGAGGCGAAGGATGTGCCGCGTCGGGATCGGAAAAGTCCTGGCGCGCGGCTCGCCGGCGGCCGGTCGGTCAGGTGAGCCGAGCTCCGTTTGCGCGCCGCAGTAGGTGCAGACGGCGCTCGGCGCATCGAGCTCGCGCCGCAATGGCGCTCCACAGCGGGCGCATACCGGCGACGCGGGCTGTTCCACAGGGCCGCAACGTATCATTGACGGCTCCTGGCGACTGAGCGTCTGCGCGGGTCGTTGGTCACTTCGAGATGGCTGCACCGAGGCCTTTCAGAAACTCACCGACTGCGCCCATCCCGACCCCGCCCGCCAAACAGCCGGTCGCGGCGGCGCACGTTTGTGCGTCCGCCACGCACGCTTCCGATCGCTCGACGTTCTTTTCGCCGGACATTTTGCGCGCATCGGCGAACTGCTGTTCGCACTCCGAGGCGTCGACCTTCTTTTCCGTCGTCGAGCAGAGCGCCTCCAGGCGCGCGCAGACGGTCGCTTCGTTCCGCGGCGGATCGGTCGGCTGGGCGGCCGCTGCCGTCACCGGCAGCACCGACGATCCCGAGGTGGCGGCGGACGCGGTCCCCGGCGCCAACGTAGCCATCGCGGCAGGATCGTCGGAACTGATGGTGCCCTTCCTGCCACGTGCGACGGCCCACACGAAGACAACGAAAAGAACTCCCCCGATGAGTGCGACCCCTAAGATTTTCTTCACGCGACCAGCCTACGCCCGGGGCGGTCGCGCGGCACGGAGAGCCGGCGCTCGCGGGCTCATCCGAACTGGACCGAGCGCTTGGTGAACGCCCCGTCCATCCAGAAGCCGGCGATGGGGAACGAGACCGCGGGCCGATCGTCGCCGATGGCACCCAACGCGACGAGCAACGGCGCGAAGTGCTCCCACGTGGGCAGCGCCACCTGAGCCGCAGGCGCGCGCACCTGGAAGTCGAGCAGCGCGTCCACGTCGAAGTGCGAAAGTGCGTCCTCGGCCCAGTTGTCGAAGTCCCGTGCCCATTGGGGGACTCCGGGGCGAAACGCGTACCGCATGTTGTGCGTGAGAAACCCGCTGCCGAAGATGAGCACCCCCTCGTCGCGCAACGGTGCCAGGGCTCTCCCCATTCGGAACAACTCCTGCGTGTCGAGCGCAGGCATCGACACCTGGAGCACCGGAACGTCGGCCTCGGGGTACATGGCGACGAGGGGCACGTAAGCTCCATGATCGAGCCCGCGCCGAGGATCTTCGGCGACGTCGATGTTCTTCTGCCCCAAGAGCGCGCGCACCCGCGCGGCGAGCCCGGGTGCGCCCGGCGCCGGGTACTTCGTGAGGTAGTAGCGCTCGGGGAAGCCGTAAAAGTCGTAGACGAGAGGGACGGAGCGCGTCGCGCCGAGAGTCGTCGGCCGCTCCTCCCAATGGGCCGACACCATGAGGACGCCCTTCGGCCTCGGCATCGCTTTGGACCAGCGCGCCAGCTCGCCCACCCAGACTTCGTCGTCGAGGAGCACCGGCGCTCCATGCGCTGCGAAGATCGCAGGCATCTTCGGCGAGGACGTGCTCACTACCGGTTCGCTCGAGCCAACGGACTCCATGGTGCCACTCCTCGTTCGTGCGCAGGCCGCCAGCGGAAACCCGGCGAGCGACTGAAGCACTTGGCGTCGTTTCATAGCCGCTCGCCTCTCTGGGAGAGGCCCGGCCCCCGGCTTGCCTGGGACGACAGAGCTACGAATGGAGCTCTTCGGCCATCGCGATGATCTGCTGGAGGTAGAGCTCCGAAAAGATGCGCAGTGAGTCGAGCCGAGGCAAGCCGCATCCCTCGATAATCTCTTCGAGGGTGCTCCGGTTGTCGATGCGCGACACCAGAAATCCGGCGCCGAAGTCCAGCGACAACGTCGAGAGACCCTGCAGCCCGACGGTGACGTGCGGCACGCGGTCGAGTGAACCGAGGCGCGCGACGTATAGCCTGCGAAGCTCGGAGCGGGCGATCTGCGCGCATTCGAGGGCGTCGCCATGCAGAGGGTGGTGCAAGAGTAGAGCGTCCGCTGCCATCAGCGCCCCGGAATAGTCGCTGGCGGCGAGCCGCTCGAGCATCCGATCCGCACACGCCGAGTCGGCGGCGACGCGCCCGGGCGCCGGACGACTCGCACTTTCAGGGAGAGGGGGCGGCTGCGACTTGGGTGGCGGCTCGCTGCTCGGCACCGGCTCGAGGTGCCATTCGGCCGACTCGCTGCTCGGCGCTAGGTCGACCCACGACTCGGCCGGCTCCCTGCTCGGCGCGATGTCGACACGCGGCTCCGCCGGCTCGCTGCTCGGTCCGGCCTCGACCGGAGACTCGATCGTGGTGCTCGTCGTCGTCATCGGTACTTCCTCCAAGCGGGACTCGCCCAATGAAGTAACCCGAGGCTGGCCTTCGCGACAGCGGCGCCGCCAAGAACGGAACTATACGATAGGCGTGTCGTATGCGGATGTGTTCCGCTCGGCGCGCACCGCAGACTTCGGGACTTCGAATGGGGCCCTCGTGGGACCGGGAAACCGGGTCGGAATCAGTGGTTCTTCTCGTTCGCGGCAAGCACCCGCAGCACGTTCTCGCCCAGGACCTTTCGGATGTCACTCTCGCTGAAGCCGCGACGCGACAGCTCTTCGGTGATGAACGGAAACTTCGATACGTCGTCGAGGCCCGCGGGGCCAAGCGGTATGCCGTCGAAGTCGCTCCCGAGGCAGACGTGGTCGACGCCCGCGACGCCAGCGATGTGCTCGATGTGATCGACGACCCGTGACGCGGGGACTCTCGGAAGCTGTGCCGCGAGCGCCCTGTATCTCGGCAAGAATGCGAGCTGGACTGCTTTCGGGTCTCCTGGGTGGTCTTTCGCGATGTCTTTGATCCCGGCGCCGAGCGACTTCTGCAGCTCCGCCCACTGGTTGTGCCAGCCCTGGTCGAGAAAATCCTGGCCGAAGTTCACGCAAACCGCGCCGCCGTTGTCGCGGACCGCGCGTAGCATGTCGTCTGTCATGTTCCTCGGATGATCGCAGATCGCGCGGGCCGACGAATGCGAGGCGAGCACAGGCTTTTTCGATGCCTTCACCGCGTCGAAGAACGTGGCGTCCGAGACGTGCGAAATGTCGACGATCATTCCGAGCTCGTTCATGACGTCAATCACGCGGGCACCGAACGGCGTCAGGCCACGCGTCTTGCCCGCGTCGCCGGAGCTGCCGCCGAGCCGATTCGACGTCGACCACGTGAGCGTCATGTAGCGCGCCCCGCGAGCGTAGAACTTGTGCAGCCGGGCGATCAGCTGCTCGTCAGGGACGTCGCCGAGGCCGTGCCCGCCCTCGACGCCGATCAAGAACGCGACCTTGTTCGCCGCAGCGGCGCTTCGAACCTCGGAGACGGAGCGCGCGAGAACCGCGCTACCCGCGCTCCGCGAGACAAGCCGGTCGATCGCGTCAAACTGCGCGATCGAATGCGGGTACGCCTTTTCACCGGGATAGAGCTCCGGGGGCACCCAGACGGACAAGAATTCGGCGTCCAGCCCACCCGCCCGCATTCGTGGGATGTCTGTCTGCGCGTCGGGGAATGGTTGCGAGATATCCGCGTCTTCGAGCGTGAGGCGCTGCGTCACGTCGTTGTGCGTGTCGACGACGATGGCGGACCGATGAAGCTCGTCGGCAACCTGGAGCGCAGCCTCGGACGCAATCGCCGAGCTCGCGGGTGCCGGCGCGGCGCTCTCGGCACGCGCCCCGGCCACAGTAGAGGCCGCGGGCGGCGGCGCGGATGGTCCATGACCTTTGGGACCGACGCAAGCCGTGGCCGTCATGAGCGCCTGGATCCACACACACCAAGTCGCCTTTGCCATGAACCGGGCCTACCGCGTGACGAGCTTGAACGCAAAGGCGCGCGCCGCCGACGTGGCCCCCGTGCGCCGAGTCCAGTCGGCGCGCCCCTCGGCGATGGTCGTCGGGCCGCTCGGATTGTTGGCGGCTGGCAGCTCGTTGTAGCGCTTGAACCATGCGATGGCTCCGAGGGAGGCGAGCGCCCGCCGAGCGGTGGAACGTGTTGCCATCGGTCGAGCCATGGCGAACTGTGCGCGATGCCCCTCGCGACGGGCGAGGTCAAGCGGCAACGCGAGGCACGCCGCTACTGCTTTTCACGCGGACCGACGGCTACTGACAACCGATTCGATTGTCGTCGATGGCGAGGTCGTCAAACCAGATCACGAACGGGCTCAAGATGGTCCCGTCCTGCTGATACCAGGTGGCCCCTACGACGATCGAGGTGTAGTTGGACATCGTCGACTTCGTGTTCCCGGTGAACGCTAGCGACGTGACCTCCGTCGAATCGGAGAAGAAGCGGTAGCTATTGGTCGCAACGTCGACCCACCATTCTGCGCAATGCCAACTGGCCGCAGCATCCGGAGCGTCGAAGGTATAATTGTACGGCGAGCTCGTGCAACAGCCGTCGCTCGGGATGTTGAAGAGCCACTGATGGGCTCCGGCCATGTTCTCGACGATGTCGACGACGCGATTCTCGCCGCTTGGCCCGACCAGCGACGTCCACGTGATGTGAATCACCGTGTTCGTGGCCGTCTTCAGGGGCTTGGGAGACGGCTCTTGGACCTTGTAGAAGATCCGCCCCCAGTGGTTGTAGGCCGTCGCGCCGATGGCCATGAGACTGCGCTGCGCCCGCGTCTGGCCGCGTGCCATCGAGTCGCTCTTGAGCGACATCGTTCCCGAATGCGCTTCATCGTTGGCAAGGGCGACGTCGGTGGGCCCCGCCGCGCCGTAGCCGGCAAACTTGGTCCACATGGGCCCGAGGCTACCCGGCGTGCCCACTTCGAAGTCCTCGCACAGCTTGTACGTCTTCCCTGCGCATCCAGTTGCCGCTAGGCTGCCGTCGACGCCCGCAGCGGCGTCCGAAAGAGGACCCGGCTGCCCACTCGAAGAGCCGCTGCCACTCGAAGAGCCGCTGCCGGCCGTTCCGCTGCTTCCCCCTACCCCGCCGCTTCCCCCCGCCCCGCTGCCGCTCCCCGACCCGCTGCCGGTGCTTGGCCCACCGCTGCTCGAGCTGCTGCCGTTCGACCCCGCCGAGCCGGAGCTCGACCCGGTGACAGGGTTGCCGCTCGAGGAGCCGCTGCCCGACGACGAAGACGAGCCGCCGGGCACGCCGCTCGACGACCCACCTTCGAGCGTCGTGGAGGGCGAGGTGCCTCCGGTCTTCGAGGCGGACGGCGAGCATCCGGGATCGACCAGCAGCAAGGACAGGCCGGCGATCACCAGTGGCCACGAACGCGCCGCGGGCGAGGTGAGAGGAATGCGATGGGGGGAGCGGATGAGATTCATGCGAATATTGGGGCACTCGCGAGCAAGGGTACGACCGTCGTCACGCAGTTGCCGTTGACGTCCGTTCTGGCTCACACCGGGTGCAATTGCCAGCTTCGACTGACTTCAGCACGCCCGAGGTCGACGGGGAAGCAGTCCGCCAACCGTGGAATCTTTCTCCAAACTCGGAAATCCGTCCCCCCCTCGGTAGCGCCGGAACCAAGCGGCGCGCATGCCTCGGCTGGAGGGAGGCTGCGCGCAAGCCTCTTCGGACCGTGGCGGGGTTGCCAGCCTACGATGCGACGATGTCGTGCTCGGGCTTGGCGGCGAGTCCGTCAACGAGCGGATGCTTCTTCGTGTGGGGGACACGCTGATACCTCGATTGCGTGGCGGGCAGCGCGTGCATAGGCGAATCTACTGATCCCACCCCAGCGACAGATGAATGGAAAGTCCGGCGGACTCACCCGACATGTTCTCGAACAGCAAAAACATCGCCCGTATCCCGGCCGTCGCTCATCTGCGCGCATTCGCCGCGCTGCTGGTCATGTTCTATCATGGCCGTGGTACCATCGTCGGCTACACGAACGAAGCTGGCGCCTCGAATCCGATCTGGAATCTAATCCAAGAAGGCTACACGGGCGTCTCGTTGTTTCTGGTCTTGAGCGGATTCATTTTCGAATTCGGAGCGCGGGATCGATCGGTGCGTTACTGGCCGTTCTTGCGGAATCGCATCCTTCGCACGTATCCATTGTTCCTCTTCCTGATGGTGGTGACGTCGTACGGCGCGCCCCAACGGTTCAGCTTCTCGAGCTTTCTGCAAAGCGTCTTCTTGCTCGGGAATCTTCCCGGCTCCAATTTTTCCGGGGATTTGTTCCTCAATAATGCGTGGACGTTGACAGTCGAGTTCCAATTTTACCTGCTGTTTCCGTTTTTGCACGGAATGTACTGCCGGCATGGATTCAAATGGATCGTTGCGTCCCTGGGACTGTTCGTCGTGGTCCGGACATTTGTCGTTCTCGCCGGGGAGAACGATGTCACGAGCGTATGCTATTGGACCATCCTCGGCCGCCTGGATCAGTTCTTGATTGGTATGGTCCTCGCGCGGGTCCATCGCGCGACAAAGCCAGGTGGCGAACGCGTCCTCGCATGGGGATTTCCCTTGGCCGTCGGTTTGGTCCTCGCCGGTGCCGAATTGCTTCATCGGGCGGGCGGATTCGCCAGCGTCGCCAATTGGAAGCTGGTCTGGATGGATCTAGAGGCTCTTGTCTGGGGGCTCTTCATCCTCTCCTACATGCGGGTCGCGTGGCTCTGGCCGCGAGCGATCAGTCGCGCTCTCGAGCTCGTGGGAGAGCTCAGCTATTCGATGTATCTCCTGCATTACGTGGTGGCCGCGGTCTTCAACACGAACGGCTTCTTTCCCCACCTTTCTGACAATCCAAACTGGAGCGCCTTTCTTGCATCGACGTTGGTCTTGCTCCCGGTAACGCTGGTGTTCTCGGGGCTTACGTATGCCTTGATTGAGAGGCCATTTCTCGCGCTCCGCGGACATTACTTGGGCGAACTGCTTCTGAGACCCGCCGTCGACAGCGAGCCGCGTCTCCCCGACAGAGGCACCTCCGAGCCGGTATGACTCGTTGGAGCGTGATCCGCCGGTCCTAGTCTATAGTCTAGTCCAAGAGGAAATCGATTTTGTCCCGACATTCGCGCGCGTGGCCAGAGCGATGGCCGGGGCCCGGCTCGAGCACCCGCCGATGGGTACGCCCGTCACCTGGTACATTTGGGCCTCGGGGCAGGATGAAGAGCCGCGCCCGAGGTGCTTCGCGAGGTGCGCTACCATCTTCCGAAATGCCATTTTCCGAGCCGCCCGAAGCGAGCCCCGGGAAGCCGTTCCGGCGCATGGAGGGGCCGCGTTCGCCAGCGCTCTTCGTGGACATCGCCTGGGCCTCGGAGCGCGTCGCGCGCACGCGTTCACGGCTTCAGAAAGTGCGCATCCTCGTCGAAGCGCTGGCGAAGTTGCCGGACGAAGAGATCGCACCGGCGGTGGGTTGGCTGGTCGCGGAGCCACTCTGCGGTCCGCTCGGCGTAGGGCCAGCGCACTTACGGGCGCTGTCGCAGACGCTTGCGACAAGTGAAGCGACGGTCACGCTCCGCGAGGTGGAGGGCACGCTCGAGGAAGCTAAGCTCGGCCCGAGGGAGAGTCTTGCCGCGCGCGTCGCCGGGCTCTTCGCGAAGCTCACCCTGCCCGAGCGCGCGCTCTTCGTCGGTGCGCTCGCCGGCTCGCTGCGCCAGGGGAGCCTCGGCGGAGTGATGTTGCTTGCCTTGGTCGAGCTCTCCGGGCTCGAGGAGAGAGCCGTGCGGCGCGCGGTCATGGTGACCGGCTCGACTCCACGCGCCGCCGACGCGCTGCTCGGGCCGGCCGCCGGCGATGCGGGGCCGAAAGACCTCGAGCTCTTTCGCCCGGTCGCGCCGATGCTCGCGTCGCCGGCCCCTTCTCTGGAAGATGTCTTCTCGACTGGCGCCGAGCGCCTGGTCGAATGGAAGGTCGACGGCCTCCGCGCGCAGATTCACAAGCGCGGCGAGCAGCTCGCCGTCTTCTCCCGGCAAGGAAACGACATCACGGCAGGCTGCGCGCCAGTGCTTGGCGCGCTCGCGTCGATGGCGGTCGAGTCCGCGATCGTCGACGGCGAGGTTGTCCTCGTCGGGCCGAACGGGGTCGCCCGACCGTTCCAGGAGACGTTCTCGGCGATCGCGTCGAAGGGGTCGACCCGCCAGGGCGAATCGCTTCGCGTGTATCTGTTCGACTGCATTCACCGCGATGGACGCGATCTCGTGGACCAGCCGCTCTCCAGTCGGCGCCAGGCGCTCGCGGAGATCGCGCCGCAGGCCCTTCAGATGCCCGCGGTGCTGGCCAAGACAGCGGACGAGGCGACGCCCTTCCTGCGTGCCACCCTCGAGGCGGGACACGAGGGCGTGATGGTCAAAGATCCGGCCTCGACCTACGGCTTCGGCGCCCGAGGCCGCGCGTGGCAGAAGGTCAAAGAGTTCACCACAGTAGACCTCGTGGTCCTGGCTGCCGAGTGGGGCAGCGGCCGACGCAAGGGGCTTCTGTCGAACCTTCACCTCGGCGCGCGGCGAGACGACGGAACGCTTTGCATGGTCGGCAAGACGTTCAAAGGACTGACCGACCAGCTCTTGCGCTGGCAGACCGACCGCTTGCAGGCGCTCGCGACCGACACGGATGGGCACATCGTGCACGTGCGACCGGAGCTCGTGGTCGAGATCCGCTTCAATGACGTCCAGCGGAGTCGTCGCTACCCCGGCGGCGTCGCGCTGCGCTTCGCCCGCGTTGTCCGTTATCGAGAGGACAAGTCCCCGAGCGAGGCCGACCCCCTGTCGTCGTTGGTCGCGCGCGTCCCCGAGCGTGGCGGACCGGAGCGGGCGCCTCCGGCCCGCGCGATCAGAAGCAAGAAGGCGGCGAATAGCCGCCAGCTCTCGCTCTTCGAGAAGTGACGCGAGGCCCGGCAGCACGTCGCGCCGCCTCCTGAGCCCCTGCCTCTGCATCTGGCGTTTCAGTCCATCGGCCAAGCGACGGTGTCGCCACCCTCGGTCACGGGGGGCAACGACACGGGCTCCTCCTCGACGACCGTCCGCCTCTGGCTCCCCGCGGGCGCCTCAGTAGCGCGCCACCACGGCGTCACTCGCTCGGCTCGAGAGGGCTCGACAGGCTCGCCCAGGCGCGGCATCAGAAGGTGCGCGCCGCGGGAAGGCGCGAGCTTAATCAGCGTCTCGGCCGGCTCGTCCCACGCATGAATCGCGAGGTTGAACGTGCCCCAGTGGACCGGCAGGAAGGTCCCGCCTCCGAGGAGCGTCAGGGCTTGCAGCGCGTTCTCGGGCCCGAGGTGGATGTCGCCCCACGCCGGATGGAAGGCTCCAACCTCGAGCATCACGAGGTCGAACGGCCCCAAGCGTTGCAGGATTTCGGCATACTCGGGCGTCAGGCCGGTGTCGCCGCTAAAGAACACCGCATGCCGCGGTCCGCGCAGCGCAAGCGACGACCACAAGGTGAGGTTGCGCCCGCTGAGCGCGCGGCCGGAGAAGTGCTGCGACGGCGCGGCGGTGATCGTCAGCCCACCGCGCAGCTCCGCGCTCTCCCACCAGTCGAGCTCCGTGATGCGCGCGGCCGGCACTCCCCACGCCTCGAGGTGCGCCCCGACGCCCAGCGAAGTCACGAACGGGACGTCGAGCCGCGCGAGCTCGAGGATTGTAGGGTAGTCTAGGTGATCGAAATGGTCGTGTGAGATCACGACCGCGTCGAGCTTCGGCAAAGAGGCGATCGGCGCCGGAACCGGCTGAAAGCGCTTGGGGCCGGCGAACGTGACCGGTGACGCCCGCTCGCCCCAGACCGGGTCCGTCAAGACGCACAACCCGTCGATCTCGAGGAGCGCCGTCGAATGCCCGAGCCACGTCGCGCGCAGCCCCGTTTCGGGCGGGCGCGACCAATGCGGCAGGGGACTGGTCGACGGCAGCGGGCCCGGGGGCGTGCGTCGCTGGCCTCCGCAGAGAAACTCGGAGATCGTCGGGGCGACGGTCCCTTTCTTGAGGCCCTGCGGCACCGACGCGGTGTTGTGGAAGGCGCCATCCGCATGGCGCGGGGAGGACTTCATGCGTTCGAGTCGCAGGCCACGCGCGCGCGCGCCGAAAGATGCCAGAGCCATGTTTCCCACCTCCGTCGTTTTCGTACGGTAGGTCTTCTCCGTCACGTTGACGAGCCGTGGCCTGCGAATGGTCGCGCTCGTGCACCCGGGGCGGTTGGTCACACGCCGGGGGGAAGCCGGGTCACTGCGAGCGAACTCTACCGACGATGCGCACTTCGCTGATGCGAGCTGGCGTGTTTGGGGGCAAGCCGGTGAACGTGATCCGGACGAACCGACCGACGGCTCCGGGTGTGAAGGCGTCGCTGCGCGTTCGATCGACGTTGGGCGCCCGTGACTCATCGACGACCAGCTGCCACTCTCGCCGATCGTCGGACGCCTCGATCTTGTACCGATAGTCTCCGGCAGTCGGGAAGGCAATCCTCGCTTCCTTCAGCACGCACAGCCGCTCGAGATCGACTTCCCACCAGGCGTTCGGCCCGTCGCCGGGAGCGGACCAGAACGTGTCGTCGTTGCCGTCGTTGGCCAGCCGTGCTGGATGATCGGGCGCCTCGCCAGAGGCCCGGGCCGGGGCGTCTCTACCGAGGGCGACGTCCGTCGCGGACTGCGCGCTTGACGTCGAGAAGCGCTGATAAGGGCGAGGGGCGACCGCTGGCGTCACGCCGGGGACGAACCTGGGTGAGCCCTCGGTCACGACGGTCGCGGTCGCCTCCTCCAACCCGGTCGAGCGCGCTCGGATGAGCGTCTTTCCCGCGTGATACGATCTGAATTCAATCGCGGCCTGACCGTCCCGAATCGCAATGTCGCTGTCCGCGCGAAACGTGATGGAAGGACCCGTCGGAAATTCCCCCGGACCGCTTTCGATAGTCAGCGTGACCTCCGGCGAATGGTTGATCGGTCGGCCGTCGGCATCCAAAACGGTGACCACGACGTGCGCATCGTCGAGCGCGTCGGTTCCGTGAATGACCGTCTTGTCGGCCGTCAGTTGCAGCCTGGCCGGTGCTCCCGGACCCGGCCAAGGAGGCGGCGGAATGTGGCGGTATTGGTTCCGATACCAATACCATTGGCGCTTAGGTAGGCGGAAATAGTCCACCATGCCCATGCTGCCAAAGTGCCCGGCGATGCTGCCGTGATCGAAGGCGCACCAGAGCGCCTGGCCGCTTCGCCATGCGTACTCTTCCGTCTGCAAGTCACCCCAGCCCGGCTCGTAACTGCCCGGTCGATCGACCACGGTGGAGCCGTACTCGCTCACCACATTGGGAATTCCTGGGTTCAAGAACAGGCTCGCGCCGTCGCCGTTGTATCCCGCCACGTCCCCGAGCTTGTCGATGTCTCCGCGCTGCGCGCCGCCGACGGCGACGGCTCGTGTCGGGTCCAACTGGTGGGCGAGAGCGACCAAATCCTTCAGAAACCGGCGCACGTCGGGCAACGTGGATGGCGCGGTAAAAAACGCCTCGTTCCCCAGACTCCAGACGACGATGCTGGGATGATTGCGATGGATGCGGATTTCATCGCGCAGGCTGTCTTCGACGCTCTTCTCGAAGGCCGCTCGATGCTTTCGCTCGGGTGGGTACGCGCTGGCGCCCCATGGGCTCTTGAAGGGTGCGGTGCCCCAAAAGCAGTTCTCCGACCAGAAGAGCAAGCCCTGGCGGTCACACGCCGCGGAGAAAGCCGGGGCGTGCGGGTAATGCGATCCACGAACAAAATCGAACCCGGCATCCTTGATGAGTCGTATGTCACGCTCAAATCCGCCGTCCGTCACCGCGTCGCCCCAACCGGCGTGGTCCTGATGCGCATTCACGCCCTTGAAGTAAAGGTGCTCGCCGTTCAGAAAAAACCCACGGTCCGCAGTCCACTGGACCCAGCGGAAACCGAACGTGGTGCGGTACGTGTCCACGAGCGAGTCTCCGTCGAATACCTTCGTCACCAACGAGTACAGATTCGGATGGCTCGGAGACCAGAGGCTGGGACGGGGAACGTCCGGGGCGTTCTGATCGAATGTCACCGAAGCACCCGGCGCGACGGATTGCGACGATCGTGCAGCCGCCACGATCCGGCCGCTGCCGTCGACGACCTCGGACTCCACCGTGCAAGCCGTCTCGTTGCCGGCGTCATTTCGAATCTCGGTCTTCACGCTCACGGCGCCCGACTCCGCGGAGACTCGGGGCGTGGTCACGAACGTGCCGTACCACGTGACGTGCAACGGGTCGGTGACCACGAGACGCACGTTGCGATAAATACCGCCCGAAAAAACGTGCTCCCCGGCACGGGGCGCGATCTCGGGATTCCACGAGTTGTCGACCCGCACCGCCAGTACGTTCTCGCCCGAATGAACGGACTCCGTGACATCGAATGAGAAGCCGGTGTAGCCCCCGCGGTGGGCGCCGACGACGCGGCCGTTCACGAATACCTCCGCGACCTGAAAGACCCCGTCGAATTCGAGAAAGACCCGCCTTTTCCCCCATTCCTTCGGGATCGTCAGGCGTTTGCGATACCAGCCGTATCCCGTGTAAAACTCGGAAGATAGGAAGTAGGGCTCGCTGAACGAGTGCGGAAGGCCCACGGGGTTCCAGTCGTCGTCGGGGAAACCGGGTCTCTCCGCACCCTCCACGTCGCCCAGCGCGAACTTCCACTCGCGGTTGAGGCTTAACTCGAGCCTACCTGACGCGTCCGAGGTCATCCCCGCGGTTCTAGCAGTGTTCGGGTCGCTGCCAGAGGCTCTGGGGGTAGCCATCTCCGACATGCCGGGGTGGATCCCGCAAGCGACGAGCACGGACAATGGCGCCCACATGCGCCAACGCATAGCTATTTGCCGCTCTAGCAACATCCCGCTCAGGCGCAGGCGCTGGGCGAGGGAGGCATCTTGAACGACGGTCGAGCGCATGCGGCTCTCCTAGCATCAGCAACCCCTTCCGATGGGCTTCCGACCGCCGCCCCGCGGTTGGCTGCCGTGCGCGAAGCCGAGCGCGGAGATAGTCTGGGGCTCGAGTTCTTCCGATGTCGCATCCCAAGAATACCCTCGACATCTCGCTGGAGCACGACCCCGCAGCCGCGGAGGTGAGCGACGAACGCTTCGACCGCGGGGAGTTCGCCCTCCGGGCGCTGGATCTGGTGCGCCCGCCTCGAATGACCGTCGCGATCTGCCGGGATGCGACGCGACTGCGGGTGGAGCAAGGGCGCAAGTGGGGGAATGACGGGGCAGCATGGGCGATGCTGGCGATCCCTCGGCATGCGTCGAGACGCGCCATCGCTGTCGCGGTCGCCGAGCTCTCCAGTGCTCCCCGGGCGTGGGCGCTCGACGTGCTCTTCAACTTGTCGAACGAATCGGCCGGATGACTGGGGGGTTTCCGCCGTCCGCCGTCCCGCACGCCGGATCGCCGCGGTAGTGCCGGGGCCCAGCTGCGGTGCTACGACACGGACCTGTGAGAAGGACGATTCCCCTGTCGCTCGTCGCCTCGCTGGTCATCGTCCCGGGCTGCGTCCGTCGAACGACGAGGGACTTCCTCCCCGTCGAAGAGTCGGCCGAACCCGCGGCCGAGCCCATGGAGATCCGTACCGTCGAACTGCCGCCCGACCAGCCCATCGAGGGGGCCCCGGAACCGGATGCCGTGAGCCCTCCGCCGCCCGCCCCACGCCAACCCGACGCGGCCCTCTTCCGCCTGGGCGCCGGGTACGGCGCACTCGGACAGCTTGATCTGGCCTCGTGTCGGGAACAGGGACTGCAGGCAGGATATCTGCACATGAGGGTCACGTTTGAGGACAGCGGACGCGTCGTCCGCGCCGCCGTCCAGAGCCCGACGGCGCCGCCGCCCGCTGCTCTCGCGTGTATCGGAGATCAGCTGCGAACGGCCATGGTCCCCGTCTTCGCAGGAGGCGATGTCACGCTCTCGAAGAGCTTCTTCGTCAACTGATTGGCGCGCTTGGTCGCGAAATGCGGCCCCGATGAAACTATCTGTTCGGGGAGGACGCCGGCGCTGCGCGAGATGAGCATGCTATAAGGCTACGAGGGCTTTACATTGGACCGCGAAGCCATCGTGCGTTGGCGTCGTTCGTCCCGTCGAAGTCGAGAGAACCCCATGGCGTTTCTAAGCGGCTACCATGTCGTGGCGTCGGGCGCATGCCTGCTTGGCCTCTTGGTGAGCTGCACGGCGCCGTACACTCCGGAGTTGGAGCTTTGGCCGGCGACGCCCGACGCGTCGACGGTCCCGTCCGACTACGGCACCCCGGTCGTGGACGACGCGGCGGGCGCCTCGCCCACTCCTACCAGCAATCCATACTTCGATGTCTGGTATATCGCTCCGCTGCCGCCGCCGGACGACTCTGGACCGCCTCCGCAGCGCCAGCCCGCCGGAATGGACGCTTCAGCGGTACCGTTCGACAGCGGCACCGAACCGGTCGTCGTCGTGGATGCGGCCCCCCACCAGCCGCCCGATGCCGGACCGCCGAGGCAGCACGCGGCCACGATCGTCGTCACGACGGTGGACGACTTTCAGTGCTACAGCCCCCAAAACGTGGGCGCGATCTGGATCGCCCAGAGCTCGGGGGCCTTCGTCAAGACGCTCCAGCTCTGGGCGAAGACAAGAATCGATCACTTGGTTCTCTGGAACTCCGCAACGAAGGCGGCGGGGCTCTCGCGCAACACCGTTGACGCGATCACGAGCGCAACCCAACAGAGCTTCGGAACTCACGTGGTGTATTGGAATTTCACGGACACGACTGGAAAGACGATGCCGGACGGGGCATACCGCGTGTACTTCGAGACGACCGATCAGAACGTGCCCGGCCCGAACACGTTCGTGAGCTTCACCAAGGGACCCACGACGGCGACGTTCACGGCGCCCGACTCGGCCAATTTCATGGATCTCAAGGTGGTCGTGACGCCGTAACCCGAGTCGGCATCCTGATCCGTGCCGACTCACGGCACGAGCTCCATCAAGCTGTCGAACTCGTGGTGCGGCTTCGAGAGGGTCAATCTCGCGCGCGCGAGACTCGGGTCGTCTTGCGGCTTGGCCGCCCAAGTGCCGTTGTTGCCAAGGCACTGTCCGCGATAGGTGTCGTCTTCCGCTTGGAGCGTCGAAGCGTCGAAGTAGTACCCAATCGCATGAACGGGCTGCCCCTCGCCTTCAAGCTCGGTTCGCGTGCACGACGCGAGTGGCACCGAGCTCGGGTACGCCGTGGCGCAGGGAGATGCCAGCAGCACGAAGCCCCTCGCCTCCAATTGTTTGACGTCGATCGTTCGGCTCGCTGCAAAAATGACGTCCGCGCAGTTGTCGAGCGTGCCGCCGTTCGAAAGCTTGGCAATCGACACAGTGGCGTGCGGCGCGGTGACGACCGAACCGGCGGCGCTGGGCACCGGGCGCCCAATCTCGGGGGTTCGCCTGCGAACGAACGCTCGAACGCCGAGCAACAAGACACACAGAGTGATGAGCGCGAGGGCGGCGTTTCTTGTGGGGCGCATCAAGGCCGACACTCTACACGGGGGCGCTCGGTGCGTGCCTGATCGTCATCTGCGGCGCCTCGCACCCACGACGCGGAATGCGCCCTGCGATCGCTGCGACGGGGGCACGTATCCGGTCACGCCGCCCGGTCAGCGCGGGCGCGGCAAGAAAGCGTAGGGACAGCGATCGCGGCCAGGCGGGCGAGCTCGAGCTCCGTGCATGTCGTCGGGAGGCATCCGAGCTCCGGGGGCGCTGCGCGCTGCAGCATGCGCAACTCTCGCAGCGGGGATTGAACGCGACCACGTTGCGGTCCCGGTAGTGGGCCCGGGGGCACGCGCGCCGCCTCACCTGAACTCCTGGCCATCGGCGACCCGTTGCAGGATTGCGACGATATCGTCGGAAGGCCGAAGCAGACCGCGGATAGCGTCGCGCCGTCGATCAAGCAACGAAACGCGTGTCCGCCGGAGGTTTCCACATGGCCAACGACCGTCGCACATTCCTCAAGCTCGTGAGCGCAGGCGCGCTCGCGTCCGCTTTCCCGTCCAGCATCAAGCGAGCACTGGCGCTTCCCGCCAATCACCGCACCGGCACCATCGCCGACGTAGAGCATATCGTCATCCTCATGCAGGAGAACCGTTCGTTCGATCATTACTTCGGGACGCTGCGAGGCGTACGGGGCTTCGGCGATCCGCGAGCGGTTTCCCTCCCGTCTGGAGAGCCGGTATGGTTCCAGCCCGACGGCACCGGCCGCGTCCTCCCGTTCCATCCGAACGCGCCCGATCTAGGTTTACAGTTTCTCGAGGATCTGCCGCACGGCTGGACGGACACGCACAAGGCCTGGAATGCGGGCAAGTACGATCAGTGGGTGCCGAGCAAAGGCACCACGACGATGGCGTATCTGACGAGGAGCGACATACCGTTCCATTACGCACTGGCCGACGCGTTTACGGTTTGCGACGCATACCATTGCTCGTTCATGGGGGCGACCGATCCCAACCGCTATCACATGTGGACGGGTTGGACCGGCAACGACGGCAAGAACGGCGGGCCCGTTCTCGACAACGCCGAAGCCGGCTACGACTGGTCGACCTACCCGGAGCGTCTTCAGAAAGCGGGCATCACGTGGAAGATCTATCAAGACGTCGGCGCGGGACTCGACGCGGCGCACTACTGGGGCTGGGGAGACGATGCGTACATCGGCAACTACGGTGACAATTCGCTCCTCTACTTTCATCAGTACCAGAACGCGCAACCCAACAGTCCGCTCTTCGAAGGAGCCCTGACTGGCACGAACATCTCGCAAGGCGGCACGCTGTTCGACGTTTTCCGTGAGGACCTTCTTGCGAACAAGCTCCCGCAGGTTTCGTGGATCGTCGCCCCGGAGGCCTATACCGAGCACCCCAACTGGCCCGCGAACTACGGGGCGTGGTACATCTCGCAATTCCTTGACGCGCTGACCTCCAATCCTGAGGTCTGGAGCAAGACGGCACTCTTCCTGATGTACGACGAGAACGACGGCTTCTTCGATCACGTGGTGCCGCCCACACCGCCAGAGTCGCGTGCGCAGGGCTTGTCCACGGTCGACACGATCAACGAAATTTTTGAGGGCAATTCTCAATACGCGGCTGGTCCGTACGGGCTGGGCGTGCGCGTCCCGATGATCGTGATCTCTCCTTGGAGCAAGGGAGGTTGGGTGAGCTCCGAAGTGTTCGATCACACGTCGCTCATCCGCTTCATCGAACGGCGCTTCGGCCGCGACTGCCCTGAACTGAGCGAGTCGAATATCACCCCATGGCGTCGCGCGGTTTCCGGAGACCTCACGTCGGCGTTCAACTTCAAGTCGCCCAACGACGCAGTGGTCTCGTTGCCGACCACCGCCGGCTACGTGCCGCCGGACAGTGTAAGGCACCCGGATTACTCGCCGGTTCCGCCCTCGGCGCAGTCGCTGCCGAAGCAGGAACCGGGGACGAGGCCGGCGCGCCCAGTTCCCTACGAATTGCACGTGCTCGGAGAGGTCGACTTCTCGGAGGCCGCCGTGAAGCTCCACTTCGGCAACTCGGGCAAGTCGGCGGCGGTATTTCAGGTTCGTTCAGGCCGAACTGGCCCGTGGACGTACACGGTCGAGGCCAACGCGCGCCTTTTCGACACATGGGCTCTGGGTGCAACCGGGCAGACCGCGTACGATCTTTCCGTCTACGGTCCGAACGGCTTTTTTCGCGCGTTCAAGGGCAGCGTCTCCGGCGAAGACAAAGCCAACCTGACCGTCAAGAGCACCTACCAAACAGACTGCGTCGGTATTACGCTCGAGATCCAAAATCGGGGCAACAACGTGGCCAAGGTGCGCATCTTCGACGCTTATACCAAGCGCACCATTCCGCGGTCCGTCGAGGCCGGCGAGACTCTGACTTGGCATTGGACGTTGGACGACTCCCACGGTTGGTATGATCTCACGGTTGAGGTCGAGTCGGACTCGACCTTCAAACGGCAGCTCGCAGGCCACGTTGAGACTGGGAGCGACAGCATCAGCGATCCGGCCATCGGCTCCTGATTGGCCGGTGCTGTCACAATGCGTGCCCGTGGGCCGGCCCGCGACATGTGTCGGGCTGGCCCGTCTGGCGCTCGCGGCTTATGGTGTCCTGGCGCACCGCATGCCGTAGGCATACGCGCCCGTATCTGCGGGGTTGTCGGGGTGTCGAAGAGGCGGAAAGGCGGATGTCCCTGTATTGAAGTTGCCGCCCTGGGTCGAGCGCACAGATCCCGTCGTAAGATTCGCGCAATCCACGCAAGGATTCACGTAAGGGCCTGACCAGTCAAGGTTCCACTCCCAAAGGCTGCCCGCAAGTTCCACGTGACCCCACTTGCCAGCGCCCAGGGCGGCGGTTCCTACGGGAGCGACGTTTGCTACTCCCGTGCAAGTTCCGGACAGGCTCGGAAAGTAGCAAGCGTACACCGCGTACTGGTAACCAACGCCCGGATTCGCCGAACCCCACGGATACTGGCGCTGTTCGTTACCGCCCGCTGCCGCATAAACGAATTCCGCCTCGCTCGGCAGAAAACCTCCGTCCCAAATACAAAATGCATACGCCTCGTACCAGTTTGCGCACGTGATGGGCAGATTCTCCTGGCTGCCCGCCGAGGGCGTCCAGGTATCGTAATGCGACCCGGCCGCAAGGTCAGGATACAGAGTTCCGGTACACGCGAGGTTGGTGCTCGTCGGAGAAACGTTCGGGGTGTCCGCCGCCATCCAGCCCCGCTCGTTGGCTCCCCCCATCGTAGCCAATCCCTTTCCTCCGTTGAGGTGCGTGTGCTTGCCCGACCCGGCGACCGGCCTCCAGCCAGCGGTCCATGCCGCGACGAACCGGCGAAACCGCCCCACGGTGACCAGGTACTTGTCCAGTCGAAAGTCACTTACGGTCGCCGGATCCGCCAGGCCAGTCGCACCATTTCCCGTATTGGTGTATGTCCGGTTGAACGTGCCACCCGCGACCGGCAGGCTCGTACAACAGCTTTCGCTTCCCCCTCCGCAATTGGTCGAGCCGGGCCCACCAGTCAGGCAACTCGGCGCGGTGATGTTGCCAGAATCCATCGTCGGCGCGTCGGGCGATCCATCGAATGACCCGGAATCATCGGGCGGCGCGTCGGGCGATCCATCGAATGACCCGGAATCATCGGGCGGCGCGTCGGGCGATCCATCGAATGACCCGGAATCATCGGGCGGCGCGTCCGGTGGTCCGTCGAGTGATGAGGAAAGACTGGCATCGGTCGCGTTCCAGCCGAGAACCACTGGCCCATTGGAGCAGCCGACGGAGACCAGGCCGACGGCAAGGCGCGCCACAATGCTACGATTCGCGTGCACGGGATGAGACATCCGGTCGCCTTCGCGTGACCATAACGCCTGCGCGTCGACCTTGCGATCCGAAGAACGTTCTCCCCGAGCCACCGTGACTCGGGGTACACACGCGGATGATGGCCGAGTGCCCGCGGTACCTGAGTCGGCAGCTGCGCTGCGCGCTCGCCTTGGGTCTCGCCAGCGTCGGGTTGGCCGCCGGGCGCGCAGTGGCGTCCGATGCAGCGGCTCTGGTTGTGCTCGAATGGGCAGCTCCCGAGGGGTGTCCGGACGGAGCGTACGTCGAGCGCGAAGTGCATCGACTGCTCGGGGACGCGAGCGCCGGCAGTCCGTACATGCAGGCGCGCGCTCAAGTGCGCCAGGAGAAGTCCGGTCGCTGGCACATCGAGCTCCGGACCATGGGCCGTCAAGGTCCCGGGGTTCGCACGGTGACCGCGGAGTCCTGCCCTGCGCTCGCGGACGCGGCCGCGCTGATTCTCGCGCTTGCCATCGATCCCCAGCGCGTGGCGGCGAATCGGTCGACTACAACGGCGGCCCCTTCGGCAACTGCGCAGTCGGTCCCGGACGCCGCATCGGCAAGTACCGGCGGGCCCTCGCCCTCGGCCAGCCCCCAGACCCCCACACACCCGGAGCAAGACGTGCCGCGATCCACCTCCCCACCGCCGGTCCGCTTTGCGGTGGCCGCATCGGCAGTCCTCGATACGGGCACACTACCGGCGGTTGCCGCGGGACTTGCCGCTAGACTTGCGGCAACTCCGGCGACGCTGTCCTCGCTGCGCTTGGAGCTCGGCGCGGGCATCTTTGCGGACGATGCAACGACCAGCCCGCGGACACGGAGCGGTACATTTTCGCTGCGCACGTTTGACGCGGGTGGGTGCATGGTCACCCCAGTAGGGCGATTGGAGCTCGGCGCCTGCGCGAATGTCGAGCTTGCGTGGCTGTCCGCCGCCGGCCTGTACGAGAGCGCCGTGTCGCGGGGCGAGGCAGAATGGGCAGTGCTCCGCGTTCGCGCGACGGCGGCGTATGCCTTTTTCCCCGCGTGGGCGATCCGGGCCGATCTGGGGGGCGGGTTCGACGTGACCCAACCGGAGTTCGTGTCGGCGGGCGCGGAACAAGGGCTCATCCACCGGCCGGCCCGCTACACTGCACGAGGCGCATTGGGGCTAGAGCTGCGGTTTTGAACACGAGGGAGCGCATGACCGGCCACTTATCGGCAGTGTCCACACGCGCCGCGAGATTTCACGGAGGAGCGGCGGTGACCGCCGACGAAGCTGTCCCGTGGACGTTTGCTGCGGTCTACGACGCGCACTTCGCGTTCGTCTGGCGAAGTGTACGCCGCCTCGGCGTCGTCGACAGTGCGGTCGACGACGTGGTGCAAGACGTGTTTCTCGTGGTGCACCGCCAGCTTCCCCGCTTTCGCGGCGACTCGTCCATTCGTTCCTGGCTGTTTGCCATCGCGTCGCGCATCGTGCGCGATTCGCGACGCTCGCTGCGGCGCAAGCCGGGCAACTTGGGGGGTCGTGGGCGGGTCGCCGACGACGTCGACCTCGTCGCCGACATCGCGCCGAGCCCGCACGACACCGCGGCCAACGGGGAAGCGGTGCGTACCCTGCACACCGTGCTGGACGCGATGCGCAAGGAGCGGCGCGAAGTCTTCATCCTTGCCGAGCTCGAACAGATGACCGTCGCAGACATCGCCGCCGCCGTGCAGGCGAACACGAACACAGTTTACTCCCGCCTGCGCGCGGCGCGAGCGGACTTCGAGCGAGCGATCAGCAGGGCGCGAGCGACCGACCAATGGAGGATCCGATGACAGGGCTAGGGCCAGAAGCCAGCGCGCTTCTCGAGGCGGCGCGGAGCGGCGACGAACCGACCGATGCGGATCGGGAACGGGTCCGCGCGGCGATCGCGACGCGCGTGGCGGCCGGCGCGGCCGCGGGGATTGGAGTGATGGCGGCGGGGAAATGGGCTAGCTCGACGCTCGGAGCCGCTGGTGGAGCTCCCGCGTCAGCGGCCATTCCTGTCGGGTTGGCGGCCAAGGCGCTGGCAGTGGCGACCCTCGTCGGCGCGCTCGGTGCGAGCGCCGTGTTCATCCATCGGGCGTTCCCCCGTCCCGTCGCACCTCTGCCGGCACCTGCCCACCCCACAGTGGCAGTCGGATTCGATGCGCCCGTTTCGGCGA
This sequence comes from uncultured Polyangiaceae bacterium, assembly GCA_964531095.1. Classification (GTDB taxonomy): domain Bacteria; phylum Myxococcota_A; class Polyangia; order Polyangiales; family Polyangiaceae; genus Palsa-1150. Next base: position 62,601 of record CAZHED010000011.1, read on the forward strand.
GGGGGTCGCCGACTGGCGCCACGAACCCAACGGCGCCGCCGATTGACGACGCGCATGGGGTCGGCTTTCGTTCGGGTGCGCGAGCGGTTCCAGGGCCGGTCGTGGCCCCCGCGGTCGCATCGTCCGCCCGCGCCGCAGTGGCCACCGGCGACGTGGCCGCCGAGGTGCGACTGATCGGCGAAGCGCACGCGGTCATGCGCAGGGGCGACGCAGAGCGTGCGCTCGTTCTTCTCGACGAGCACGCGCGCCGCTATCCGAAGGGCGCTCTCGGCGAGGAGCGCGATGCGGCCCGAATCGCGGCGCTCTGCGCGCTCGGTCGCGTGGCGGAGGCTCGAGAGACCGCGGATCGGTTCCTGCGTGCGGCGCCGCAGTCCCCGCATGCCGGGCCTATTCGAGCCTCGTGCGGCGGCACCCTTTCGACGCCCGCGCCGTAGTGGCGACCGAGGACGACACCGGCGAGCGAGGCATGAACGCGCGGGTGCCCGCTTTGGTCGTTCTTTCCTGGCGCCGATATTTCATCATGAAAAGCTTGGCTCCCGGCCACGTAGGGAGGCGGGCTTCGATCAATCCGGACCAGTCGCAGCGTAAGAAGAGAAAAATGCAGGTGCCCAAGATGCGTCGCTCGCCCTCGGGTGCCGCTTGCCGCGAAGAGGTAAGCCCATGTTGATTCATGAGAGCGCGCCCAGGCGCTCCGAGACTGGTCTCGTCGAGCATCCGGCTCGCGGCCTGCTGCTATGGTTCGCCGCTGCGTTGGCGCTCGCCGCGTGCAGCGCAGGAGCGATCGGCGGGGGCGTTTCCGGCTCCTCAAGCGGCGCCGGGGCGACTGGAGCGCCCCCGGGCTCGTCCCGGGGCGCAGCCGGTGTCGGAGGCTCGGGCAGCGGTTCGGCAGGGACCTCGTCTGGAGCGCAAACGGTTTCGGCCGAGGGCGGCGTGGCTTTCGGAGACAGCGCGGCACCAGCGGTGGTGCTGTCGCCGAGCCCGCGGCTCGCGCGCCTCAGTCATACCCAGCTCCTGAATACCTACCGCGACCTTTTGGGCCTCAAGGACGTGAGCGCAGCGGACACGATGCTGACGCTCGACGCCGTCGTCAATTTCGACAACGAGGCGAGCTCGCTTTTCGTGACCGATCAACTCTGGTCGAACCTCCAGCAGGTCGCCGAGCAGTACGCCCACACGGTCGCGACCACCCCCACGGTGCTCGCGCAGCTCGTTCCTGCGAACGCACCGACGGACCCCACTGGCAAGGCGACGGCCTTCATCCAGAGCCTGGGATTGCGCGCCTACCGAAGGCCGCTCGCCGCAGCCGAATTGCAGGAAGCCCTCACCTTGTTCAATCAAGGCCTGACTTTGATTGGCGGAACCGACGCCTTTGCTGCTGGCGCAGAGCTGGTCCTGGAGCTCTTTCTCCAGTCTCCGTACTTTCTCTACCGGATGGAGCTCAGCGATCAGGTCGTCGGCGATCGTATTCCTCTCAACGACTACGAAGCGGCCTCGAAGCTCTCGTACGCGCTCACGAATACCATGCCGGACGCGACGCTCTTCGCGGCGGGCGCGCAGGGAAAGGTGGCCAATCCGACGGATCTGGCGGCGCAGGCGACGCGACTGCTTGCGACGCCCGCCGCGATCGCGGCGGAAGAGCACTTTCACTTCCAGATGTATCGGCTCGGCGTATACGACACCATAACGAAGGACCCCGCGGTCTACCCCCAGTTCACGAGCGCGACGGGGCCGGCGATGCGCCAGGAGGGTCTGCTCTTTCTCGACTGGGTCTTCACCAACGGCAAAGGGGTGGCCGACATCTACACATCGCCCGTAACGTTCGTGAACAACCTTCTCGCCCCGACCTATGGGCTGGCGGGCTCGTTTACGAGCGACTTCCAACAAGTCAACCTGGACCCGACGCGGCGCTCTGGCCTGTTGACCCAGCTCGGATTCCTCGCCTCCGAGGCCACGGCGAACGACGTCGACACGATCCACCGCGGGGTCTTCGTGAATACCAGGGTCCTGTGCGTTGTCTTGCCGCCTCCGTCGCCTCTCGCGAAGCCCCTCCCGGTCACGACGGCGAACCTGCCTGACCGAGTTCGGGTCGACAGCTTCACCGGGAAGGGCACGTGCGCCGAGTCGTGCCACGCCACCATCCTGAACCCGCCCGGCTTCGCCTTCGAAAACTACGACTCGATCGGGGCCTATCGCACGACCGATCAGGGCCAACTTGTGAATGCGGCCGATTCTTACTCCTTCGCGCCGGGAGACCCTCCGACGAGCTTCCAAAACGCGATCGACTTCGAACAAGACATCGCGAAGAGTAGGCAGAGCCACCAGTGCTACGTGCAAAACTGGGCTAGCTACCTTTACGCTCGCTCCGTCGTCGACGTGACCACCGGCGTGCTTCTCGACGCCGACGCACCGACGGTCACCTACCTGGGGCAAGAATCGTTGCACAACGGATTGCCCATCAAGAACCTGGTTTTGTCCATCTCGACCAACGATACGTTCCTCGCACGTTCACCTCAGGTGAATTGACATGGCCACACGGAATAATGTCACGATGCACCGTCGGCACTTCCTGCGCGGCTTTGGTGGGGTGACATTGGGCCTGCCCCTGCTCGAGGGGCTGGTCGCGCGATCGGCCCGCGCGCAAATGGCCGCGGTCCGCTCGCCGTATGTCGCCGTCGTCGTCAACGGCAACGGAGTCGTCCAGGCCGGGATGGCCATCGGCGGTTCGACGGACCCGGAGATGTTCTGGCCGACGACGGCAGGAGCGCTGACCCAGGCCGGCATGACGACCGACCAGCCCACGAGAGAAACGGGCGAGCTCGCCGCTTATGCCACCCAGCTTCTGATCGTCAACGGAGTCAACCACTCATTTCCTGCGACCGGCTGCATGCACGCGAGCGGCGACGCTCAGCTTCTCACGGGCTCGACCGTGGTGGGCTCTTCCAACAAGGCGCTCGCGGGCGGCCCATCGATCGACACGATCATTGCTACACAGAAGAACCCTCCTGGCGGCACCGTGGATCCTCTGGCGCTCCATGCGGGACGGTATTCGCCCGGTGGCACTGGGTTCGACATTCCCGGTTATATTTCCTATATTGCTGCTTCGCAGCCCCGGTCTCCGCAGGCGTCGCCTTACCAGGCGTATCTTCAAATCGTCGGCAATGGGGCGAGCGCGAACGTCTCTGCGACTGCGCAGCAGCTGATCGCGACGCGGCGCAAGAGTGTCAACGACCTCGTCAGGGGCCAAATTCAACAGCTGCTTGCGCGAAAGGATCTATCGAGTGGCGACATCCAGCGGCTGAACCAACACTTCGCGGCGATTCGCGACCTCGAAGTGCAGGTGACGAACCGCCTTTCCGCGACCGAAGTCGCCTCGATGCAGGCCGTCGATCCGGCTCCGTACGACACGGCGAATCACCTGGCCATCATCAAGCTCCACATGGACCTGATGGTGTTCGCCTTGAGCTCGGACTACACGAGGGCCATCACGCTGAAAATCGGCGACCGTGAGGACGATCATCCGTTTACGGAAGATGGTGGAACCACCTTTCACACGATCAGTCACCGTGGCGTTCCGAACGCGGTGACCAAGCACGATCGCATCGTGCGGACGCACTTCGGGTTGTACAAGTACTTCCTAGACGCGCTCGCGGCAGTCACCACCCCGACGGGGACGCTCCTCGATATGGGGCTGGCAATCTGGACGAATCAGGTCGCCAACGGGGCCCATTCGTACAAGGGAGTGCCCTGGATCATCGCGGGCACCGCGAACGGATACCTCAAGACCGGACAATACGTCGTTTTGCCCGGTGCGGGTGCGACGACGAATCAGATGTGCAACACGCTGCTGACGGCAGCGGGCGTTCCCACGACGAATTTCGGGGCCGCGGGTCAACCGGGCGGAGTCATCACCCAGCTCGTGAAATGACCGTCCTCCGTGCCGCCGCGGGTGCGGCTTTGGCGCGTGCGAGGGCAGCCGCGAGACGACGGAGGCCACCCGAGCGGCGGCCCGAACGCGGCCGTCCTCCAGCGAACGGGGGTTTGCTGAGCGGGTGCGGCATCGGATGGGCGCAAGGACCGCGACAAGCGATGCAGCGGCAATCGTTACCGGTCAGGTTGGCCCAATGCTTGCTGAGACGACCGACACCGCCAGGACGATGAAGCCGAAGGGAGGCACGCCATGCTGTATTGGGCCGCAGTATTTTTCGTCGTTGCAATCGTCGCAGCCGCATTCGGCTTCGGCGGAATCGCCGCCAGCGCCGCTGGCGTCGCCAAAGTCCTGTTTGTCGTCTTTCTCGTGCTTGCCGGCATATCGCTTCTCCTCGGCCGACGAGCGGTTGTCTGAAGCGGCGACGGGTGCGCGCCACCCTTTGAGATCCGGGCCATTCCGGGCGCTCTGCGCGGCGCGAAGATTGCCCTCCGTGCGAGCATCTCGGAGGACTACGTCATGAACGCGATACTATTCCTCATGCAACAACACCGGCAGGTGAAGGCCAACCTCAAGAGGCTCCAGGTGAGCCCCGACAAGCGCGGCCTGCTGATCGAGATCGCGAACTCGCTCAGCGCTCACATGGCGATCGAGCAGAACATCTTTTACCCGGCTGCGCGCCGAGCGGACGAAGAGCTCGTGATCGAGAGCTTCGAGGAGCACGCGCTGGCCGAGCTCGCACTGAGGCGGCTTCTTGCGACCGATCCGAAGGACGAGGCGTTCGTAGCTCGGGTGACGGTGCTCAGGACCCTTCTCGAGCGTCACATCGAAGAAGAAGAAGAGTCACTGTTTCCGAAAGTCGAAAGAGCCCTGGGAAAGGAGCGACTCGTAACGCTCGGCAACGAGATGAAAAGCTCCTTCGATGCGGCATTCGAGCGGGGCTACGGTGCGCTGCGGAAGACTGGACGCACGACCGCGGATATCGCTGAGAACCGTGTTCTCGCCATGCAGAACGGCGGCTCTCGCTGATTGCCGCCCCTTGAACGCGGGGCACGCGGCGGTTGACGATACTCGTCGGAATCGGGCCCTCCCCCGCCCGGCGGGGCCGGCGGGGGAGGCAACACGCGCCGCTTTCCGAACACGACGTACGCGGCTCAGAACGTGCCGAGGGCCGCCACCCCGTAGCCGTCCCGGCTCACTTGTGCCGGAAGGACGTGCAGGCTGGGCTTGTCGGCCCGGGCCGTGACGATCGTCGTACGCCTCTCGGGCACGAATAGACCCACGACCGTAGAGATGGCACCTAGCCCCTGGAAAACGCCGCTGCCGATGAGCAGCGCCGTGTACCACCCCTCCGTACTGCAGGAAGTCTGATTGAATCCACCGCAGCCGGGACGATCGCCTAGGTCGAGCCAAGGTCCGACGACGGGGATATAGAGATGGTTGTCGTACGAGTTGTCGTTGGCCGCAGCGACAATCACGGACGGAACGTAGGCCCCGGCGAACATGACCAACCCTCCAACGAGGATTGGGAGGTTCGGTGCCCTGTAGGTCGTCTGTTCCGCCACCACGGGTTGAGGTATCGGGGCTGGCGTGACGACCACTGGCTGAGGTTGCGGGGCTGGTTCCGTGACGACGCTCGTTTGGGCGAGTGCAGGCCCGGTCCAGGCAAAGGCTGCAAGGACTGCCGAAGCCGAGTGGAGCGCGATGACAGCTTGGGTTTTCATCTCGTTCTTCTCCTTGGTATGCACGAGGCGCTCATCCCAAAGTGCAAGTGCCAAGCCGTCGGCGCGGTCGAACGGCGGAGGTTGAGCGTCGGCGCGGCGAGCAGTCGCGCCTCTTCTGTCCGGATGGTCTGTATTCGTGCGCGCCTCCATACGCTGCCCATGGTTCGATTCGAACGCCGCCGGAGCCTCATTGCGCGCAACTCCTCCACGACCCCTGGGCTTCGCGGTCCGCCGCTTCGACGTTGCGAGTCTGCGACTGGTCGTCGGCGACCAAGTGCTGACAGCGGATGCGTAGGCGGCGATCGCAATGCTCCTCAACCGGTGCAGACTGCGACGCCGACCGACGCTCCTTGGAAGAGCCGCGTCTCGACGTGGACGAGGTGGTTCGGCACGGGGCATCCGCACGCGACGATGTGCACCGCACGGGCCTCTGCCGGGCATACGACCTCATCGATGCGGCAGCTGCTCGGGCGAATTGTCCTCCGTCCCTACACGACGATGCCAGATCACCCCCCAATGTGGCGCCGCCTGCGCCCGGGCTGGCAACGGTATGCGCTCGCCGGGTGACACCCAGGCATCGGATGGAGCCAATCAGGCTTGGGATGGTGCCAATACTGACGAGGATGGCACCAAGACGACCTCGCATGGCGCCACACGAAGAGAGGAGGGTGCCATCCCGAGGGAGGACGGCGCCATCCTGGGAGAGGAGGGTGCCATCCCGAGGGAGGACGGCGCCATCCCGAGGGAGGACGGCGCCATCCTGGGAGAGGAGGGCGCCATCCCGAGAGAGGACGGCGCCATCCTGGGAGAGGAGGGTGCCATCCTGAGAGAGGAGGGCGCCAGGTACGCCAGGTACGATGACATGCCATTCCTGCGTCTCACCGGGCGCCCCCGAGCCCACGCCCACGATCGCGGCGATCGAGGCCGGTCACCGAGACGCCACCAGTTTGTTTTGCGGAGGCCGTTGGACTGAGTTACATCCGCCGCGGTCCTCCCCGCTCCGAGCCAGGATTATCGGCTCATTCACCAAGGTAGAAAGACAGTCCCGTGGCAGCACGCATCCCCCTCGAACGCATCCGCAACATCGGCATCTCCGCCCACATCGACTCGGGCAAGACAACGCTTACGGAGCGCATCCTCTTCTACACGGGGCGCATCCACAAGATACACGAGGTACGCGGCAAAGACGGGGTCGGCGCCAAGATGGATTCGATGGACCTCGAGCGCGAAAAGGGCATCACGATCCAGTCCGCGGCGACGTACTGCGTCTGGAACGGCTCACAGCAACAGCTGCAACCTCACAACATCAACATCATCGACACGCCCGGGCACGTCGACTTCACCATCGAAGTCGAGCGCGCGCTCCGCGTGCTCGACGGTGCGATTCTCGTGCTCGACTCGGGCAAGGGTGTCCAAAGCCAGTCGATCACCGTCGACAAGCAGATGAAGCGGTACCGGGTGCCGCGCATCGCCTTCGTCAACAAGATGGACAATCCGGGGGCGAACTACGACCGCGTCGCGGCGATGCTCAAGGAGAAGCTCGGGCATCATCCGGTCAAGCTCCAGGTTCCGATAGGCGAAGAGTCGTCGTTCAAGGGAATCATCGACCCAATCGTGGGCAAAGCGTTCTACTTCGACGGGGACGACGGCGAGGTCGTGCGCGAGGAGGCGGTCCCGGCCGAATTCGCCGCGCGGGCCGCCGAAGCTCGTCAGCAGATCATCCACGAAGTCGCCGACGTCGACGACACGCTCGCCGAGAAGTTCGTCAACGAGGAGCCCATCTCGACCGACGAGCTCCGCGCTGCGATCCGTCGCGCGACGTTGGCCCTCAAGATGACCCCCGTCATGTGCGGCTCGGCAATCAAGAACAAGGGCGTTCAGCTCTTGCTCGACGGCGTGGTGCACTACCTGCCCAATCCGACCGAAGTCGTCAACGAGGCACACGATCAGGCCAGGAAAGAAGAGAAGATCATCATCGAGTCCGATCCGAACAAGCCGTTCGTCGGGCTCGCGTTCAAGCTGACCCAGGACAAGTACGGCCAGCTGACCTACTTCCGCGTGTACCAGGGCAAGGTTGCGGCAGGCGATACGATTTACAACGCCAGCAACGAGCTCCGGAAAGTGCGTGTTCCGCGGATGTTCCGGATGCACTCGGACGATCGCGAAGAGATCGAGTTGGCGGAGGCCGGGGACATCGTCGCGCTTTACGGAGTGGAGGCGAGCTCGGGAGAAACGTTCACCGACGGCAAAGTCAACGTCACCCTGACGTCGATGCACGTGCCGGCGCCCGTCATCTCGCTCGCGGTCGCCCCGAAAGACCGCGCGGGGGAGACCAACTTCTCGAAGGCGCTGAACCGATTCACGAAGGAAGATCCCACCTTCCGCGTGCATCAGGACGAAGAGTCCCAGCAGACGATCATCAGCGGAATGGGCGAGCTGCATCTCGAGATCTACATGGAGCGGATGCGGCGCGAGTACAACTGCGATGTCGTCGCAGGCAAACCGCAGGTCGCCTATCGCGAAACGATCACGCGGCGTGCGGAGATCAACTACACGCACAAGAAGCAGACGGGCGGATCCGGACAGTACGCGCGCGTTCTCGGATACATCGAGCCGCTGCCGGCAGACGCTGTCGAGACCTACGAGTTCGTCGACGACGTCACCGGAGGATCGATACCCCGCGAGTACATTCCTTCATGCGACAAGGGCTTCCGGGAGGGGGTACGCAAGGGCACGATGATCGGGTTCCCCGTCGTGGGCATCCGGTGCGTGGTCAACGACGGCGCGTCCCACGCCGTCGACTCGTCCGAGATGGCCTTCAAGACGGCCGCTTTGATGGGGTTTCGCGAGGCGTACACGAAGTCCGCGCCCACGATTTTGGAGCCCATCATGAAGGTGGAGATCGATGCCCCGATCGAGTTTCAGGGGGCCGTCGTGGGACAGGTCAATCAGCGGCGCGGAGTCATTCAGGAGACCGTCGGCGGCGACAACGTGAGCGTCACCTGCGAGGTGCCGCTCAACGCCATGTTCGGGTACTCGACCGACTTGCGCTCGGCGACCCAGGGCAAAGGCACCTTCACGATGGAGTTCGCGCGGTACGCCACGGTGCCGAAACAGGAGCAAGAGGAGATGGTCAAGAAGTATCGCGACAAGCTCGCCGCCGAGGCCGGACGAAAGTAGCTGCAACCCGCGACTACGAACGCCCGCCACTCGGGTTCACGGTCGCGCCGTCCCGGTGGCGCCGGCGCCGCTGATCACGAGCGGGCCATAGATCTCGAACCACCGCGCATACGATCGAAGGGAAGGCTCGCGGCGCGCCGCCAACTCGGCGGACGCCGCGGCGAGCCGCTTCGGTAGCTCCGCCACGAGCGTCTCCTTCATGGACATCGTGAGCTCCGCAGCCAGCCAGAGGACGTCGAGCTGCTCTCTGTCGCTCGCGCCGTTCGCTCGCGCGCGAAGATCGTCCGCCCGCGCGAGCGCTCGACCAAGCCAGGCCCTGGCGGCCGCGGCGTCATGACGCCGGCTCGCGTTCAACGCGAGCTGCGCCTCGGCCAGCATCTGCTCCCGCTCGATCTCCGCCCGATTCGTCTCGTCCAGCCGCTCCTGCAGGATCGTGCGCCGGACGCCGATGGCTCCCGCTTCCGCGTCCAAACGGCCGGCCTCGCGGCTGGCGCTCGCCCGCAGGCCGCTTGCGATGAGCCGGTACTCGCGGGCCACTTGATCGGGGGTTGCGTGGGGCCACTGGAGCGCCGCGACGGTCCACGGATCGCGGAGGCGCCCTTCCACGTAGTCGAGGTCGGAGAGGGCGCGAGAAGGCTGCTTCGCGCCGACGGCAGCGGCCGCCCGTGAGACACGCGCAACGACGCGATTTCGCTCGGCAACTGAGGTGTGCGACGGGTCGAGCAGCGGAATCTGTTGGTCGTAGAGCGCCAGAGCACGCGCGAAGTGCCCCGAGGCGAGGTTGTCCATCGCAGCCCAGTCGAGGGCGAGGGGCCGGTAGCGCGCGAGCGCAGGGTTTCGCGCGATCATCGCGAGCGCTGCGTCGCCCGCCGCCGCCGCTTCGGCATCGCGCCCCACGTGAAGCAGCGCCTGCGCTTTCGACAGCAGGACGTCCAGCCCCTCCGCGTTGTCGGTGTACGGGAGCTTGTCGCGCTCGAGCAGGTAGCCGAGAGCGATACGGTAATTTCCCACGTCGGTATGCAAGAGACCGAGCTGCCCGAGAGTCATCGCCCGAAGGCGGGCATTGTCCCCCACGAGCTCCAGGGCAACGAGGTAATGGCCATTCGCACGCTCGGCCGCCGCCAAATCGCCGGTCTCGAGGTACTCCTCGTGAAGGAGCGCTCCGAAGAGTGCCTGTGCCATCCGCTCGTCTTTGAGCTCCGACCACGAGGCGTCAAGCGCTGCGCGCGCCGCAGCCGCAGCCTTCGCGTGTGCTTCTCCCTCGAGCAACGGAAGCTGCCGGGCGATCAGATACGCCTTCGCGAAGCGCGCGCGCGCTGCAGGGGTCCCGGGCCTGTCGTATTGCGCTTCGATCGCCGCCGAGCTCACGCCCATCTTCAGACGCATGTCGACCGCTCCCACGACCGCCTCGAGCGAGCCGGTCTGCTCGGCAACCGCGTCGAAGTCGTCGCGCGCACCGTCGTACCGCTGCGCCGCCACACGCTCGTATGCGCGCGCGAGGATCAGCCGCTCGAACACGTCCTCGGCCTCGCCCCTCTCGTGTGTCCCGCGCCGGACGTCCCGAATGTCCCTCTGCACGAGCGCATCGAGCACGTCGTCCGCGTCGACGTCGTCCGCCCTTTGCACTCCGTCGACGATGAGAGCGCGGCGCCGACCGGGGCGAGTCTGCGCGGCATAGAGGGCGAGCATCTCGTCGCCCACCCCTTGCGGCACGTGGGAGTCGCGGATCGCGAGCACGTCGCGCGCGAGGTCGATCGCGAACGCCAGCTCCGCCTCGTGCGCGGCCGCGCCGACCCGCTCGCGGGCAAGCCGAGCCTCAGCGGCGTCGTACGGGAGCCCTCGCACCATGGCCCGCACCGCGGCGCGTGCGTAACGGAGCTGCTCGTCGGGCGTCAAGCCGCCGTTGGTGGAAAGCCTCCGGCATACGGCGATGAGCGCCTCCGGGTCGTCGAGCTGGCGGTAGAAGGCATCCGCCTGCCGGTAGTACTCTTGGACAATCGGCGCCGGCGTCGTCTCGTCGACGGTGACCGCCTCGAGCTCGGCCCGGGCCCGTGCCGCGTCGCCCAGCGAGTCGAAAATCTCGCTCCGCGCGAGGTGGGTCAGATCCTCGGCCATCGGGCTCTCGGCCGTATCCCCCTTGAGCCCGGCGAGCCGCTCTTCCGCCTCTCGGCGAAACCCTTCGACCAAGCGCCCCTGCTCCCGGCGACGCTCGGCCCGACGCTGCTCGACGATCAGGCGCAGCGGCAGCGCGATCCCCGCTGTCGCCTCGTCGCGCAGCTCATCCAACCGGCTGGCGTAATACCCCGCGGCGCGGAACTCTTCGCGCTCCAGGTGAACCATCGACAGCGCGAGCATCGCGCGCCGCCTACCGGCGGGGGTGGTCTCGCGCGCTAGGCGGCGGCTCGTGAGGAGCTGTTCTTCGACGAGAGTGTCCGCGTCGTCGATCGCGTTCTCGAGCATCGGCATCGTCCAATCGGCGGGGACTTCGCCGTCGAGCGGCAAGGAATACACGTCAAGGCTCGCGTCCTTCGAGCACGTCGCGATCAGCCGATCGACGAACGGCGCCGGGTACTCGCAGTTCCAGGACGTCTCGGTGAGCTGTTCCGGCGGGCCGACGACCGGCGTCCCACTCGTGAACGAGATCGGCACACGGAAGAGAACTCCGTGATCGCCCGCGTCGACCGTGCCGTCGTGGTTCGTGTCGGTGAAAAACTGCACGACGTAGAGCGAGCGGCCGTCCTTCGCGAACACCGGCTGACCCGTCTGCCCGGGGAGATCGAGGACGATCTTCGACGGCGGGACCGACGTGGCCGACGCCAGCGGGATCGCTTCGAGGGCCTGCGCCGCGTGGGCGGCAAACCCCGGCCCGACGCTACGCACCGTCCGCGCGACCGGGACGTAGACGAGCCAGCGACCGTCCGGCGACGCCGCGGGGCTCGTCATGTTCCGGTCGAGGAGGGGCCGCGCCGACAGCGCAGAGCCAACGGTGACCTCCAGCACGCGCAGATCCCCTTGGATCGACTGCCGGCTGACGAGCGCGATCCGACGCTCGTCGATCCACTCGCCCTGCAGGGCGGCTCCGGGGTCCTGCAGACACCTGCGCTCGTCCCCATCGGGCAGGCGGCGCACACAGAGCTGCCCCGCGGCACTGTCGCGGAACGAGATGTACAAGAGCGCGTGCCCGTCCGGGCTCACCCGCGGCCAAGTGACGTCCGCGCCGTCGTCGAAAAGCTGGCGGGCGCGGCCATCCGCCATGCTCTGGGCGAAGATCAAGTTGGTCGTGTCGCGATTCGACACGAAGTAGAGAGTCTTGCCGTCATTGCCGAGCTGGCCGAGGAGATCGTCGGCCACGCCCACAGTCAAGCGCTCCGGCCTTCGCAGATCGTCGTCGTCAACGTTGTCGGCGGACGCCCACCCCGCGCCCATGACGACCGACGACGCAAGCGCTGCGGCGGCAGCCTTTGCACGCGGGCTCAGCACGCCTTTGCCTGCCACTTTCCGTCGCCCCCTTGGATCCAACCGCCGCAGACCAGATTCCGCGCGTGATTCTCGCCCCATGCGCGCTTCAGCTCCGCCTCCGGAACGTCCGGGCGCTGCTCGTGCATCCATCGCCAGAGCTGACGGCGCGCCCGATTCACCCTGTCGACCAGCGTATGGGCTTCTTGGGCGTCCGCCGCCCCCTTGCAGGCCTCGTGTGTCTCGACGACCAAGCCTTCCTTGCCTTCGCCGACGCAGTGCTGCGCGAGCAGGCCATCGAGGCGGTCGGCATCGGTGAGATCGCTCTCGTCGACAAGCGGTGCCGGGCGAATGCCCAGGGCTTCGAGCTGGTCGGGCGTCAGGGGCACGGGGCGCGGCTCGATCCCCGCCCGATCCAGCTTTTGCTCGAGATCGTCGAAGGAGCCGGACGCCTGCTGTTCGAGGGCCGTCGCGCGATCGACCATGACGATCTCCGGCGGCTTGAAGCATCCCTCGAAACCGAGGAGGGCGACGGCCGCAGCGAGGGGGACGACTCGGTTCATTCCGCTTCCTTCATCTCGAACCCGGCGAGCATCGGCGCGAGCATCTTGTCGACGATGGGCCCCATGGGAATTCCGCGGAGCTCGCCGATGCTGACGAGCCGCGCGAGGCCGCCTAGCTGCAGGTGGGCGCTCGCGAAACCATGGTCGAAGACGAGGCGCACGCTATCGGGATAGCCGAAGCGCAGCGCAGTGCGGATGCGGTTCATCGCCGGATCGACGTGAAGCGGGTCTTGCAGATCGAGCAGATCCAGCAGATGGCGCTCGCCGATGCGAAGGATCTCCGCGCGCCCGTCAATCGTGCGGTCGGCGGCGGAGATCACGACGGCGATGTTCCCGTCGAACGGTTCGCCGTGAGACGACTGCACGCCGCTCGCACGCACGTGGACCTCGACGGTCGACTTGGGCCCGTCCCAATCGAGGCCGCACTGTCCGGTGATGCTCCCGCCGCGGACCCCCATCTCGAACTGCCGGAGCGAGACCACGTTCTGCTCGATCTCGAGGTTCCCGACCAGCGGGGCGATCGACACGAACGGCGTTCTCAAGCGGGTGATCGAGAAAAAGCCGCTGCGGGTGAGGAGCGGGTGCTGATCGGCGAAGCGCAGCATCGAGTACGGGCTACCCTTCTCGCTCCGTTGGAGCGCGACGCCGTTGGCACCGACCTCGAGGGCCATCGTGATCGGTACCTCGCCGTTCGCGCTATCTACCTCGACGCCCGCGCGGGGAAGCGAGACGCTCACGTCCTCCGCCTTGACTGCGGTCCGCAGCTGGTAGTGCTCTAAGTCCGGCGAGACGATGTTTGCCTCGACGGCCATCGTTCCCCGTCCGTTGAAGCGTTCCGGGATGCTCGAGAGCCGCGCCAGGTCCTGGGTCAGCGACGTGGTGACCGAGATGGTGCGGCGCCCTTCCCCGAGATCCACGTTGCCGGTCACCGCGAGCGCCGTCCCCCCCGAGCCGTTCGCGATTTTCATGTCGGAGACGTGCACCACGCCTTCCGTCCCGCGCTCGGCCGAAAGCGTGAAGGTGATGTCGCCCAGGGGATACTCAGGGGCAACGGTCTGCTCGACGGCGCGGACGGAGAGGCGTTGGGTGAGCTCGACCGCCGGATCGGCGAGGTCTCCGCTAAACGCGGCCGTGGCCTCGTCGGTGATCCCGTTCAGGTCGACGTCACGGCTCCCCAGGTCGAGGTGCAGGCTGCCAACGTCGAGTCGGCTGTCCAAGGTGCGCCGCTCTCCGAGGGAGCGCATCGCGCCGTGCCAGGCGAGCGCCGGCGTCGCGATCGCTGTGTCCCCCTTGCTCCAGCGGAAGTGAGCGACCCGAAGGTCCGCCGTCCCTTCGACGGCGGCCGTGTGCGCAGGGCTCGGCTCGAGCCGGATCGTCCCGTCGCGCGCAATCCCCGCCACGACCCCGAGGAGCGCGCCGCGTCCGGAGAGTCCGACCTCGAGCTCGGAGAGGTCGAACGGAGCGAGCCCGCGTATCTTGGCGGCGAAGGGCGCCAAAAGCGCGAGCCCCGCGACGCGCGCGTCGACGTCATACGACAGAGCCCGCCGCAACGGGTCGAACGACAGCCGTCCCGATAGCTTCGAAGTCGCCAGGCCTTCGGTCGCAAGCTGGAGCTGGAGCGACAGATGCTCCCGGTCCACGGTGGCCGAGAGCGCGACGCGGTCATCGCTCGGGCTGCCGCCGTCGACCGTGAGCCCCATCGCCCGCATGTCCACGTTGGCTTTGTGGTGGAGCGCGTTGCCTCGCGTCTCGACGGTCAATGAAAGCGATTTCGCCGCGACGTTGTCGAACGCGGGGCGATCGAAGTCGACCTCGGTCTTCTGCGAGATCACGGGATCTCCAGCGGCGAGGCCCTCCGCGCGCCCGCTCGTTCGCACCGCAACGGCGATCCGATCCCAGGGGACCCGGTCGGTCAGGGCGGACGGAAGGATGGGGCGGACGGCCGAAAGGCTGGGTGCCATGGCGTGGAGGCCGAAATCGAACGCGTCGACTTGCTTGGTCGCGTCGAGCGACGCTCGCATCTCACCGAGGTCGACGGCCACGCGAACGGCGCCACGGCTCGCTGCCGGATGGCTCGGGTCGGGTTGGACGTCGCGGGCCTGCACTTCGATACGTGCCGGGGCGTCCGCGAGACCGCTGCCGTCGCGGCCGAGCACCCGGAGGCGCGCCGCAGTCGCCCCAAGGTCGACGGCGAAGGGAGGGTGCCCGTCGAGGACGGTGTGCGCGTGCAGCGCGATGTGGTCGGCAATCGCGCGCATTCCGGGGGATCGCATGTCGAGCGAGGCCAGCTCCGTGGTCAGGGCAAGATCTCCTCGCGTGGCCAAAGGCTGGGCGCTGTCGGTGTGCAGCCCCTGCGCGCGAAGCTCGACGTGACCATCGCGGGCGACGAGGCGAGCGCCGCGCCGCACCGTCGCGAAGCGCAAACCGACGCGGCCGGCGACCGTGCCGTCAGCGCGTTGCTGGCCGTCGAAATCGAGCACGAGGTCGTCCGCCTCGAGACGGTCATTTCCGGTCACGAGCCGAGCCGCGGCGAGCGTCACCGACCCCCCGCCCGCGACCCCGCCGCCGTCCGCTGCCGGCTGCGCGTGCAGCGAGAGCGCTCCTCGCCCGACATGGATCGATCCGAAAGGGGTCGCGAAGGCCACGTTCGAGAGGCTCGCGTCCACGGCGGCCGCCCCGCCCGCTGATAGCCGCATGACGGGGCCCACGACAAGCGAATCGACCTCGTAGCGCACACGCGCCCGCTCGGCGGTGACTGGGACGAGATCGGCGGGGAGCCACCGGAGCAGCCGCGCGAGGTCGATATCCCCCTGGGCGTGCTGCACGATCGGGTCGCCAGCGTCGAAGACATCGATCGACGCCTCCGCGGTCGCGGCGCCGTCGCCCGCCTCCGCACGTTCGAGCTTGACCTCGGTGCGACCCGCGGCCGGGTCGAAGCTGAGGTTCGCTTCGGCGCGGAGCCAGTGATCCGCGGAGACACGGGGGGAGAACGTCTGATCGATCATACGCAAGTCCACGGCGGCAGTCAGCGCCAACGACGTGACGTTGGCCGTGACCGACAGACTCGCCCGGGCGGTCGCGGCCCGCGCACTCCCTCCAGCGCGCTGGAGAGATACCTCGAGAGGCGCCTGCGGCGTGCCGAATGCGACCCCAACCTGCCAGCCCCTCGCGGTTGGCTCCGCGGAGGTCGTAACCAACGTCATCGACACTCCCCGCAACTCGTCGCGCTCAACCACTGCTCCACGGTCCGTTCGTACCAGCTCCAACGTGACGTGATCGACGTCGACCTGGCCGACAGGGGGCGCTGTCGCCAGGAGCTTCGCGGCTCGGCGGGAGAGCGGCACGGTCGGACCAGGCGCGGAATGAGGGAGCGCGTCGAAGGACGTCCTTCCGTGTTCGTCGACGACTGCCGTGACCGTAACGTCCGACACCGTCACGCGCCCGATCACGGGCCCGCGACCCGCGAGGATGGACCTCGGCGACCAGCGCAGCGCCACACGATCGACGCGGACGAGGTCGGGCGCGAACGGACGCACCTCCGCCGGCGATTGTACGATCAGCCCGTCGACTTCGGCCCCGGAGCGCAAGTCGATCCGCACAGCGCGATAGTCGATCTCGACTCCTGCCGCAGCGCGAACGAGCACCTGGAGCCGACGCTTGAGCCAAGGCCGATCCAGCGAATGAAGGAGGATGACTCCGGCCAACACGACGAGCGCGACCGTGCCGAGCAAACACCCGACCAAACGCAGCACCCATGCCCGCAGGCGGCCTGGGTGTCGCAGTGCGGCGCTCGAGGTGGCGACGGGCAGTGTGGAAGGGAGCAAGCCCATGTCGACGCGTCTCCGAAGCGTACCGCATCCCCTCCTCCAATCGATCGAGCCCGCCGCATCGAGGATGTGCGACGCCGCTGTCGCTAGCCCTTGGCCGCGGCGCGGTTTTCCGGAGAGCGCTGCGGCAAGCGCCTCGACGGCGAGCGAACGCTCTTTGCTCGGAAGCCGGAACGTGTTCTGGTGGCGGGGAGCCCTACACGCGCACCAAAGTGTTCTCGCAAGGAGAAAGCCAATGGCCAATCAGTTTGCCCACATCGAATTGACGACCGGTGACCTCGGCGCGGCAAAGAAGTTCTACAAGAAGCTCTTCGACTGGAAGCTCACGGACACGCCGATGGGGGACGGCGCCGTATACACGATGATCGCCGCGGGCAAGGGCCCGGGCGGGGGGATGCAGGCGCAGCCGATGCCGGGGGCGCCGGTTACCTGGCTGCCTTACGTCGAGGTGGACAACGTGAAGAAGACCCTCGCGAAGGCCGAAAAGGGCGGCGCGAAAGTCATCCTGCCGATGATGGACATCGGGAAGAACGGGAGCATTGGAATCTTCGTGGATCCGACCGGCGCGACGCTCGGGGTCTGGACGAAGGCGAAGCCCGCAAAGAAGGGCGCCAAGAAAGGCGCAAAGAAGGGGCGGTGATATATTCGCGAAGGGGCCGACCGTGCATGCGGTCGTCGGAACGGGCGCGTGCGAGGACGCGAGCGCAACCTACGGGATACGCCTCCCTTGCGCAGCCTCCCACAGTCGATACCAATCGACGCGGTCCAGCTGAATGTGCACTGCCTGGGCGGCGATGCGTATACGGTCCGTTCGGTTCGTGCCGATGACGACCATGGGCTGGGCGGGCAAGGCCAAGACCCACGCGAGGGCGAGGGCTTCCGGTGGCGCGTGACCGTAGCGGGGCGCGATCTCCCGGCACGCGGCCAGGATCCGCGCAGCTGTCTCGTCGTCGTCCCGAAAGAGACGCCCGCCTCCGAGGGGAGACCAGGCCATTGGGCAAACGCGAAGCCGCTCGCACTGCGACAGGGTTCCGTCGGTAATCGGAGCCATCCGAAACAAGGAGAGTTCGATCTGATTGGTAACGAGTCGCGCATTCAGTCGGCTTTGCAACGTGTCAAACTGATCGACCGAATAATTTGAGACGCCGGCGCTCAGAATTTTCCCGTCACGGAGCAAACGCTCGAGTCCTGCTGCCGTTTCGTCGGCCGGCGCCAACCAGTCGGGCCGATGAATCAGCAGAAGATCGAGATAGTCCGTTTTCAGCAGGCGCAACGACTTCTCGGCACTCTTGATGATTCGGGCCGCCGAGGCGTCGTAATGGGCCACCGTGCGCTCGGGATGCCGCTCGACGGGAACGTATATTCCGCACTTGGAGACGATCTGTAGCTTTGGACGAAGCCCCGGAATCCGTTCAAGCGCGGCCCCAATGCGATCTTCGACTTCGTACTTGCCGTACACTTCGGCTGTGTCGATCGTGGTGAGCCCGAGCTCGGCGCACGCCTCTAGCCGCGCGGCGAGCGGTTCAGGCGCCGCGGCCGCTGGATCGTCCAAGAGCCTCCATGTCCCGTAGACGATGCGAGAGAAGCGCGGGCTCGTGGCGCTGGATGGATGTGCCATGGATGTCGCCTCGGGGCGAGGCGAGAGCCTAACGCAGAGGGCGGTTGACGGGCCAGGGGCGAGCGGTGGCCATCCCCATCAACGCAAGCGAGCCGCCATTCGTTGCTTCACGAGGATCGTTGAGGCCCCCATCGGCGAGCGGATGTGACGACCACAGCGTTTTTTTTCACGGCTGCATCGAGTGATGTGGGCACATCCCCGCCTGCGTTGCTTGTTCCGGGTGGTTTACAGGGTTAGGATGAATTGTCTCCTGGCCTTTCCAAGCCGCGCCTCATCCCGAGCGACGGTGAAGAACAGAGCTGTTCACCACTTAGCAAAGAGATCGTTTCATGAAGCGACCCGCCCGTTCCCCCCTGGTAGGCCTCGTGGTTCTCGGTGCTGGCGTGTGGGCCGCATGCAGCTCCCAACCCGCGACACAGAGCCCCGGCTTCGGAGGATCGTCGTCCGGAGTGGAAGGCAGCTTTGGGGGCAGTGGGAGCTCGTCGGGAAGCTCCGGCGGAAGCAGTAGCGGCGGATCGGGCAGCGGAGACAACCCGGGGAGCTCGTCTTCGTCGAGCGGCGCGGGGTCGTCGAGCGGCATCTCATCGTCGAGCGGCACGGGGTCGTCGAGCAGCGGGTCGGGCACTCCCGTGGGCATCGACGCGGCCGCAGGTGGGGTCCCCGAGGCGGGGGCCGGTTCCAGCAGCGGCGGCAAGCCGGGCGGGTCGAGCAGCTCGGGGGGCGGCGCGTCGGGCGGCTCACCGGATGCGGGACACATGACGAGCAGCGGAGGAGGCAGCGACGCCGGCGTGGTGGTACCCCCCGGATGCACGCTGCCCGCAACCGTGAGCTTCAAGACGGACGTGCAACCGTTTTTGGCCTCGGGGTGCGGCAACGGCGGCGCCAACGGTGCCAGCGGCTGCCATGTGCTGGACGCGACGTCCACCACCGCGAACGGTGGGTACGATCACGCCTACGATTGGATCACCGGAACGTCCCATTCGTCGTCATGCCCGGAGATGCCCACTCCATTCCGCTTCCAAGTGGTGATGGCCACCATCCAGCAGGCCAATCCCCCCTCGTGCTCGAAATCGCGAGTCATGCCTCCGAGTGGAACGCCGCTTACCGCGTGCCAGGTTGCGACATTGCAGGCCTGGCTCAACGAACCGACGGTCACGCAAACTCACCGGAACGACGGAATCTCCCCCGCTACGCCGTACGCGATGCCGCCCTTTAACTGAGCGCAACCGGCCATCTCGCGGGCGCGGAGCGAGTCGCGACCAATTCGTCCCTTGCAGCCCCCGGCGTTCGGCGCGTCGGTCGCGTTTGCTGTTCGCGGAAATCGAACGGCCAATGGGAGCGGTGGCCGCTGGCCAGGCAGAAAAGTGCGCCGTGCTTGCACCGCGGCGTAGCCTGTCCCTGCGCGGGGCTGTCTCCTGCTACCCCGGAGCAGGAAGAAGGGGCAAGCCGCACTTCCTTTTTTGTGCAATCGTTTGCGCATGCGGCATCACTTCTTCCTGCCGAGCGCCGGTGCCATTCTGATCGCGGTGGGCTGCGGTACGAGCGCAAATGGGCCCATCGACAGCCTCGGCGGAGAGAGCGGTAGCGGTAGCGGTAGCGACGCCGGCACCGGAGCCGGCAGCGGCGGTAATTTCGGCACCAGCAACAGCGGCGGCAGCGGCGCGAGCATCCTTCCGCCTGCGAGCGACGCGGCGGTTCAGAGTCTGTTGAGCGGCGACGCGAGCCTCTTCGATGCCCGCCTGTCGACCAGCACGGGCGACCCCACCACCTGCGACCAGGCGGCGCAGGCCCATACGTACGTGGGCTGCGACTACTGGCCCACGGTCGTCGCAAATCAGGTTTGGAGCATTTTCGACTTCGCCGTCGTCGTCGCCAACGCCGGCACGACCATGGCAACCGTCACCGTGGCAGGAGTGGCGGGCACCACCGCGGTACCGCCGGGGCAGCTCGCAAAGATCTACCTTCCCTGGGTTCCGGAGCTCAAAGGCCCCGACCAAGACAACTGCTCGGCGGTAGCCATGCCCATTGCAGCGAGCGTGATAGCGCCGGGCAAGGCGTATCACTTGACGTCCACCGTGCCGGTCACGGTTTACCAGTTCAACTCACTCGAGTACCAGGGGCAGGGCGGACCGGTCGGCAAGAGCTGGAAAGCATGCCCCGGGAACAAGCCGTGCTCGGATATGCTCAACCCCAACTTCGGCAGCACCGCGGGGTGCTACTCGTTCACGAACGACGCTTCGCTGCTCCTACCGAGCACTGCAATGACGGGAAACTATCGAGTCGTCGGCCACGAAGGCTGGACGCTCGAAGACCGAGCGGTGGTGCCGATCCAAACCGCGGATGTGAACACCTACGTGGCCGTCACGGGCACGCAAAATGGCACGATGGTGAACGTCAAAGTGTCGACCACCGGAAGGGTCGCAGCGGGCAATATGGGCATCGCCGCGACGGGACCCGGCGGCGTGCTGACCTTCACGCTGAACGCGGGCGACGTAGCAGAGCTCCTGGGCGCAGCGGGGAGCGATCTGAGCGGCTCCATCGTGCAGGCGAGCGCCCCCGTGCAGGTCATCACGGGGATGCCGTGCGCGCTGGTCCCGCCGCTCGCGCCGGCGTGCGACCACATGGAGGAATCGGTCTTCCCCGCCGAGACATTGGGCAAGGACTACGTGGTGACTCGCCCCGCCGGGCCGAGTGGCGCCGCCGTTCCCCACCAGGTACGCATCTTCGGCAACGTTGACGGCACGCACCTGACCTACAACCCGGCTGCCCCTCCCGGATGCCCGGCGACCATCAATGCGGGCCAGGTCGTCGAATGCGGCAATCCGCAATGCCCCGCACTCGTCGACATCAACCAGACGGTAGGGGCGAACTGCGGCACCACCAGTGCCGATTTCGAAATCAACGGCGATCAGCCGTTTGCCGTAGGCACATTTACGCTCGCGGCGTCCGTCGTGGATCCGAACACGCTGCCGCCCAACCAGGAAGGGGATCCAGCACAAAGCATGGTGCCGGCAATCGAGCAGTTCCGGGTGAAGTACGTCTTTCTTGCACCGGACGACTACACCGTGAGCTACGTCGACATTGTCGGCAAGCCGAGCGCGTCTATCCTTCTCGATGGCCAGACCGTCACGGCGGCGCCACAAGCCATCGGCACGAGCGGCTATAGCGTGTACCGCCAGAAGCTCGGACCCGGACAGGCGGGCGCCCACGTGCTCACGTCGTCGCTCCCCGTCGGCATCCAGGTCGTGGGCTATGGGGCTTACACGAGTTACATGTATCCGGGCGGACTCAACCTCGATCTGATCGCCCCGCCGCCTCGTATTCAATAGGTCGCGAGGCGTTGGATGACCATTTGGCACCGCCTGGGGTTCGGGGCGAAGCCAACGAGAAACGAATATAGGGCCGTCCGGCGCTGCGAAGCAGCACGCGACCCGGACCGGCTGGCCGAGAACTTCTGCCGGGAACGGCACTAGAGCCACAGCTCGCCAAGCAGCGGTAGCGTCCCGACCTTCACCCCCCGAACGGCGACAGAAAGCCTCTCCACGAGGCGGGGCATTTGCATCGCTGGCAGCGAACGCGCCGGTTCACGCATGGGTCGCAAGAAGTCGTCCCAGTGCGAGAGGAGCACGGCGCCGGGCGCGAGGCAGCGCCCCACCCGCTCGGGCAGGTCGAAGCTGGCGGTCCAGCCGGCTACGCACAGGAGCAAGAGGTCGACGTTTCGCAGCCGGACGCTCGCGTCTATCAACTCTGCGCTTCCCATGTGATAGACGACGCGACCCGCTACGCGGATCTCCAAGCCGAAGACGGCGCCACATCGGTAGGCACCGGCGTGCATGGGGATATCTGCGCAGTCGGCAATTTCGCCGGGAAAGGGAACGTGTCCGAGCACGAGGCGCGAATGGGCGCTTGGCACGAATCGCAACCTGAAGGGCCCCACTTCGTGCTCGGGTGGCGCGACGCCGGCTTCGCGCTCGACGATCTCGACGCGATCGGCCGAAACTCCACTGACGAGGCAAAGCGCGGCTGCCGACCGCGAACCAAAGACGCGTGCCCCCGAACGGCGAGCGATTTCCGGCACGTCGAGTACATGGTCGAAGTGGGTGTGACTGACGATGATGGCGTCTGCGCGCGGCACGTAGCGTGCGATCGCATCGAGGTCCGGGCGCAGACGGGTGAGCAGGGCTCGCACCAGCGGCGCGCGCGTTACGTACGGATCGACGAGCAGAACGTGCCCGCGGTGCTCGAGGGCGAAGCCCGCAGCCCCCAGCCATTGCAGGCGCACGTCGTCCGGACCGCCGCGCCTAGAGAAGGCGCCAGGGCTCCAAGCGATGTCCTCTGGACGCACCAATCCCTATCTTGCCACGGAAGGCACCGAAAAGGCCGCCGGGGAAACGGCGGAACCATGTGAACATGTCCGCCCCGAAATTGACTCTGAGATTTCGCACCCGCTTCGCGTCGTTGGCACGCATGCTTGGCATCGTCGTCGTGCCAGCGCGGAGGGCGACTCGATGGCGGACTACGAGGTTCGTGCGCTCGGGCCTGACGATTTCGAGACAATCATGGCGCTCGAAGACGTGCTCTTCGGCGACAAGGGAGAGAAAACGCTCGGGCCGTTTTATGTGCGGCTCTGCTGCGACTTGTTCAGAGATACCTGCTTTCTGGCGTTCGCCGATGGCGAGCCCGTAGGCTACATGCTGTCGTTCGTGCGGGGGCGGGAGGCCTATTGCTCGACGCTGGCCATCACCCCACCGCATCAGCGTACGCGCCTGGTGTTTCGCTTCATGCAGGTGTTGGTCGCCGCCATCTCTGCGCGCGTCGATTCGCTATGGTTCACTGTGCACGAGTCGAACACCGACGCGCGCGCGCTCCATGCAACGCTTGGCGCACGCGAGACGGGGCATGCGGAGGCCTACTACGGCCCCGGAGAACCGCGCATCATTTCGCGCATCGATCGCGCCGCGTTCGACAAGCTATGCGCGCGCATGCACCGGCTGGGACTCTTGCGCCCCGCCGCGGTCTCCTAGCCGATGGCGCCGATCGACACGGCATCGGCCAGTTCCGCGCCCCCCTCTGCCCGGAGCGAGCCCGACGGCCAGTCGCGGCCCGCTGGCATCGGCATTCCCGAGCTGCGCAGCGCCCGCCGCGCGGCGGGCCTCTTCGTAACGACCGCGCGCCTCATTGTCGAGGGGCGCGTCGAGCTCGACGCCCCAGGACTCGCTGTGCGTGCGCAACGGACAGCTCGTGCGTTGCTTCGAGTTCATGGCGTCGACCTTCGATGCAGCGGCCCCACCCCGCGTCCGCCGGCCATTCTCGTGGCCAACCACATCAGTTACCTCGACCCACTCGTCATCGCAGCCGTCGTGCCGTGCATCGCCATCGCCAAGGGGGAGGTGCGGAGTTGGCCGCTGTTTGGCGCGGGATTGCGTGCCCTCGGAGTCGTATTCGTGCGACGTGGCGACGCGCACAGCGGCGCAGTGGCGCTCCGGCGAACGTGGCGGGCTCTCGATAGGGGGGCGATGGTTCTCAACTTTCCCGAGGGGACGACCAGCGATGGTCACGCCGTCGCCCCCTTCCGTAGAGGCATCTTTGGGCTTGCCGCAATGGCCGGCGTCGAAGTCGTTCCCGCGCACGTCTCGTACGACGACGATCGCGTCGCCTGGTTCGGCGGGCAAACGTTGGCTCCCCACTATTGGGAGCTCTCGCGTGTGGCGAGCGTCCGGGCACGGGTTCGTTTCGCGCGGCCCATCGCCGCGGATGCGTCCGAGGATCCCCGCTCGGTCGCTGCCCGCGTTCGCGAGGTCGTCGCCGGGCTCCATGATTGCGATGATTGAATTGACTCGAGGAGGAGTCCCATGCCGCAAACCCCAGCGCTACCCTACATTCGTCAAGGGATCACGCCATTCTTCCGGCTGCCACAAGTCGACGTTCACGCGGCGGCGCCCTATTCCGGGCTCGACGCCGTCGTCGTCGGCGTCCCTTACGACATGGCGACGACGTACCATCCAGGAGCACGCTTTGCGCCGTACGAGGTGCGCAGGGTAAGCGCTCTCTTGCAGACCTTTCATCCCGCGCACAAGGTCGACGTGTTCGGGGCGTTAATGGTTGCAGACGGCGGCAATGTCGCGGTTCCGCCGTTCTCCGCCCCGCTCGCTCGTGACGTCATCGAGAACGAGATCGCGTCGATCGTGGGCGCGGGAGCCGTGCCATTCGTCGTCGGGGGCGATCACTCAGTCGCGCTTCCCGCCCTGCGCGCGGTCGCCAAGAAGCATGGCCCTCTGGCCGTCGTGCATATCGACGCGCACCTCGACACGAGCGACGCTGAAGTCTGGGGCGACGCCTATCACCACGGGACTCCGCTTCGGCACGCGATCAAGGAGGGGCTCGTCGAGCGTGGACAGCTCCATCAGGTCGGCGTTCGAGCGAGCTGGGGAGACGGCCGCGAAGGGGACCTCGCGGCCGATTACGGAGCGACGCTCCACGATGTCTCCAACGACGGAGTCGCCAGAGTGGCGTCGCGCATCGTCGCATCTGTCGGACGGCGCCCCGCGTACGTCACTTTCGACGTCGACGCAATTGATCCCGCGTTCGCGCCTGGCACCGGGACGCCCGTTCCCGGGGGACTCACGTCGCGCGAAGCGATCGCCCTCCTCCGCGGCCTTGCGGGGGTAACGCTCGCAGGAATGGACCTGGTGGAAGTGTGCCCGGCGCTCGATCACGCGGACATCACGTCGCATCTGGCCGCACACCTCATCTACGAGGGGCTCGCTCTCATGGCGGTCCGAAAGGCGCGGGGAAACGTGGCTCTACCTCGGTCCGGCGATTCGTGACGATTGTGCTTCGGAAGCGATACGCTATCGTGACTGGATGGGGTGGTTGCCGGCTCCGTGGCACGAGTATAGGGACGCCGAGGGGTTCGAGACGGCCTGGGAGGCGCTTGCGGTTGATGTCGGGGCTCGCTCCTCATGCGCCGGCTACTCGGTACAGGGTCACCCCATCCGCCGATACGATTTCGGCGCCCCGGCGGGAGCGCCCGTTCTTCTCACCGGCCTTGTGCATGGAGTTGAATTCGTCGGTTCCGTCGCCCTCCTCGAGTTCGTCCGATCGGTAGTTGCTGGGGGGTGCAGTGATCTGCTGCGCCATGCGCGACTCGTCGTCGTCCCGATCGTCAATCCCGACGGGCTTCACGCAAACTGCACGCGCATCGCCGCCGGTCGCCGCGCCTATCAACGCTGCAACGCTCGAGGAGTCGACCTGAACCGGAACTTCCCACGCCTCCGCGACACGATGCCGCTGAACCCGCTCGGCGGATCGCGCTGGCGCCGGGCCATGCACTACGTGGGTCCCCACCCGCTGTCAGAACCCGAGACCCGCACGCTGCGCGACATCGCCGACCAGGAGCGGCCGCGTGTGTCCGTCGGCTTTCACTCCTTCGGCGACTTGCTGCTCTACCCATGGGCGTTCACGGACCGCCCGAACCCGCGCCGCGCGAGTTACGAGCGAGCCGGCCGCGCCTTCGTCGACGCGCTTCGGGGCGCGAGCTACCGAGTCATGCAAGCCACCGAGTGGTTCTCCACGGTCGGCGATCTCGACGATTGGCTCGACGCAGAGTACGGCACGCTCGCGTTCACGGTCGAGGTGAGCCGCCCCATGCGCCGACTGGCGAATCTGCGTCGCTTGTCCAACCCGTTCGCGTGGTTGAACCCCGTGGAAGTGGCCCCCGCCGTGACGGGGTTGGCCCCCGGCGTCGAAGCGCTTGTGCGCGAGGCATTGACCGTCTCGGAGAGCGAGCACGCGGTCGATCCACGAAGCGCCGCGTGATGTGGAGCGCCCGCTGCAGCCTCAGGCGGCAATAGAGTTGGCTCGGGCACTCGAGACGAGCCCGGGCACGATCGAGTCCACCATCGACGCGAATCCCGCGCGGTCGAAGGCGCTCGCGCTGTAAAGCCAGTCGACGTGCGGCGGAGCGCCGTCCCTGCGGCCTCGTGTGCCGGGCGCCCGCGGGTCCGGCTTGGCGTCTCGAAAATGCCCGATCACGTCGAGGTGGTCGGCATATCCCACCCAGACGAGCTTGCCCCAGAGTTGCGAGCGGAGAGGGACGACACCGTCGTTCTCCCGTATGCCAGGGGTGCGACCGAACGCGCGGGTGAGCATCTGCTCGTCTGCTTCGGACATGTCGGGAGCTACGCACGGGTAACGGGGGTCGTACCTCGCCGCGATTCGATAGAGGGTCGCGAAGATCGCCGCGCTGAGGACATTCCAAGGTCGGAGGAACGCTGGAAGAAACATCCGCGGTCCCGGAGGGGGCGCCATCGACGCGACCGACTGACACAGGATGCCCGGACGGTCTTCGATCCCTGCCGCGAACAGGTCCATCGCCTCGGGCATGAGCTGCACCATGGCGCCCTGGTCCTTCTGGATCGCGTCGACGTATCGGCGCACGTCATTGCTCCGGGCGTCGTCCAACATCCGGAGGAACGCGTCCGTCGCGCGGTCGAGCACCGCGAGCTCGAGTCCGAGGGCGCGATCGACTCGGGAGAACGCCGCCACGAGCCCACCCACGGCCGCAAGCGGCGGCGAACCGAGCGAGAGCCCCAGGACCGTGAGTGCGCTCAGAGCGCGCAGAACGCGCGCCCCGCTCACCGTCGTGAAGAAGCTCGCCAGCGGCGTTCCGAAATGCGGTGCGTTGATGGTCGTAATGCTCGCCAGTCGACTGCGCCATTCCAGGGCGCCGGGTGGCGCCCCGAGCGAGGCGCTGGGCGAGGCAACGAGCCTCGCGTCGAGTCCGCCCGTGGAGTGCCCGATCAGGTGAATCGGTCCGCCACCTGGACCATCGCTGTCGCAGGTCGCGGCGACGAGCTCAGCGAGCTTAGCCGCGCGGCGACGAATCGACGCCGTTGGGGACACCTCAAGGACGCGGGTCTGGACTAGCTCGCCGCGTGCTTGAAGGCGCTCAGAAATCGCCCGATCCAGGTGGACGAAGTAGTCGTACGAAGCAAGCCGACCGAAGCCGAACATCCCCGGCGAAAAGTAGAGACGGTGCAGCATCGAGGGCCACTCTAGCCCTACCCGGGCGCTGTGTCCGTCACCGTACCGAGGGTGTTTCAGCTCGCGCTCGGGCTTCGATTGAGCGCTGCGGCCAAGCGCAAGACCGTCGCGCGAGGCGCGACCCGTAGCGACTGCAAACCGACCTTGTTCCACAGCCCCGGGACCACCATTGTCTGTCCTCGCATCATGGCGCGATAGGCCTTTCCCGCGACCGCCGGCGCCCCCATGACGGCCATCCGGAAAAGGCGGGTTCTTTCGTTGCCCGCGATCTCCGAAAACTCCGTGGCCGTCGGCCCGGGGCAGCAGAGCGTCGCGGTCACGCCCGTGCCTCGAAGCTCGAACGAAAGCGCCTCGGTGAACGAATTCATGAACGCCTTCGACGCGTAGTACACCGCCATGAACGGCCCGGGCTGGAAGCCCGCGGTGGAGCCCATGTTCAGGATGCGACCGCTGCCCCTCGCCACCATGGCCGGCAGGAGCAGTCGCGTCAGGTGGACGACCGCGGTGACGTTCACGCGCACCATTTCGATCTCGCGTGCGGCATCGAGCCTAGCGAACGCTCCGGTCGCTCCGAAGCCGGCGTTGTTGACGAGAAAGTCGACGTGGAGCCCGCGACGCGAAAGCTCGGCGGCGATTCTTTCCGGGGCGCGATCGTCGTTCAGGTCCTCAGGCAGGGCGACCACGCGAGCTCCGTGCACCTTCTCGAGCTCCGCGGCGAGCTTCTCGAGCCGATCGCGGCGGCGCGCGACCAAGACTACGTCGTGCTTTTCGGCCGCAAAAAGACGCGCGATCTCCCTCCCGAGACCCGCCGATGCCCCCGTGACAAGAGCCGTCTTTGCCATGGACAACCTCCAAACCAGAATGTGTAGCCGTGCGCCCGTGCAAATCGAGCCGATTCCGGGTAGCAATCCTCCCGCGAGCGCTCGCAACCAAGTCGTCGGCGGAAGCGCCGAGCCATCGGACATCCGATCCCGAAGACGAGAAGGCATGCACATGAAAAAGATCGCAGTCACCGAAAATGGGCCGTATCTCGTCTCGGGCGGTGTGCCGCTCGCGACTCAGCACATCGTCACGAACGAACAGGGCGAGTCCCTCGAGTGGCGAGAGGGAGATGCGTTTCCTCGATCCAACGCATACGCTCTCTGTCGTTGCGGGAGCTCGCGCACCAAGCCGTTCTGCGACGGGACGCACAAGCGAATCGGGTTCGACGGAACGGAGACGGCGAGCCGCGAACCGTACGAGAAGCAAGCCGAGCGATTCGACGGGCCGGCGATGGCGCTCGACGACGCCGAGAGCCTGTGCGCAGGGGCGCGCTTCTGCGATCCGCACGGGCAGGTTTGGAACCTCATTGGGAAGAGCGACGCGCCGCACGCGGCCAAGCTCGTGGAGCACGAGGCGGGTCACTGTCCTTCCGGGCGACTGGTGGCGAGATTGCGGGCGACCGGGCAAGCCGTCGAGCCACATCTCGAACCGTCGATCGGCCTGGTGCAGGACACGGCTCAGGGGGTAAGCGGTCCAATTTGGGTACGCGGAGGCATTCCGGTCATCGGCGCGGACGGTCACGCTTACGAAGTGCGCAATCGGGTCACGCTGTGCCGATGCGGCGCATCCAGGAACAAGCCATTTTGCGACGGCACGCACGTGTCGACCGGCTTCGACGACAAGGGCTGAAATCGGTACGGTGCGTCGGGAGCGACGAACTGATGGCGACCCCGAACTCGGAGGACCATGGCCTGGTCTGCTAGACAGTACACGACGTTCGAAGACGAGCGTACTCGCCCCGTTCGCGACCTCCTCGCCGCAGTCCCAGCCGTCAGCGCGCGCGTGGCCGTTGACGTCGGGTGCGGGCCCGGCAATTCGACCGAGGTTCTGGCCGCCCGTTTCCCCGGCGCAAACATCCGGGGATTCGACGCTTCGTCCGACATGATCGATGCCGCGCGCCGACGGCTTCCGCATGTGCAATTTGACCTGTTGGACGTCGCAGAGTGGAGCGACCCGGGACCGTTCGACATCATTCTGGCCAATGCGGTTTTTCAATGGGTGCCCGATCATGCCGGTCTGCTGCCGTCTCTCACCACCAAGCTCTCGAAGGGCGGCAGCCTGGCGGTTCAGATGCCAGACAACATCGAGGAACCCGCGCATCGGCTGATGCGCGAGATCGCTTCGCACGGACCCTGGGCTCGCAAGCTCGCTGCCGCGACCGGGGCTCGAACGTCGATGGCTGGAGCGGACTGGTACTACCGCCTACTGCGCGGGTCTTGCGCGAGAGTCGACGTCTGGCGCACCACGTACCATCACGCACTCGCGGGTGGCCCCGAGTCGGTGGTGGAGTGGTTCAAAGGGAGCGGCCTTCGCCCGTTCCTGGCGCCGCTCGACGATGACGAGCGCCCAGCGTACCTTGAACGCTATCGGGTCGCGCTGGCGGACGCGTACCCTGCACTCGCGGACGGCACTGTTCTCCTGCCGTTTCCGAGGTTGTTCATGGTGGCCACCCGCTAGTCCCGTCCAGCTGGAATTCTGACCGCTCCTGCGGTTTTGCTAGCGCCGCTCGGCCTGGCAATCACAGGACAGAACTTGTGCGGAGCGGCACTCGCGGACCCCATGGTCTTACGCATTTTTCAACCCGACGGGCCCCGCCGAACCCTTCGGCGATGGACTAGTCAGGGTCCGCAGTACAAGGTGCCGACCGCTTGCAACCAGGCTCCGAAGTTTCCTTGGTACGTAGCAGGGTTGCACACGGCACCAGCGCCATCGAGGGCCTGCGTCACGCACGCATCGGCCTGGAAATAGGCCGAGCAGACTCCAGTCTGGACGGCCGTATCGCACGTGATCGTCGACGCCAAGTCCGCGCAGTTGTAACAGCTCTGCGTGACGCAGTCATCGATGCACGCGTTGTTGTGGTTGCACGTCGCGTCCAGATAGGGAGCGACGCACGATCGAATCCCGACTTGCGTCGCGAAGTCGTACTCGAAGTTCTGCAGGCAAACGCTGCATGCTAAATTCGAGTTGTACTCGAAGGTCGTAAACGTGCCGCAGGCTGCCGAGTCAAAGCCGCCCCCGCACGCCGCGGCCGCGTTCTGAAGCTCCGCGGCCGAGCAGACTTTCTGCCGCGGCGGAGCCCGCTCTTGGAGAGCCGCCGGGCAGCTCGGGTAGGGCGCGGGGCATTGCATCTGTTGGCTCGTGCAGGTGCGCTGCGCAACGTTGACGTCGCACGTCGATGGCGGACTGAGGGCCGTGCAGTTCCGGCACGCGCTGCCCGATTGTCCGCACTGGGTATCGGTGAACCCGGGCTGGCATTTGCCACTCGCGTCGCAGCAACCGTCGCAGTCCTGCGAGCAGAGAAACCCGCCGTCCGGAAAGTCACACATCCCGTATGCGCCCATCGGCGACGCCCCGACGGTCAGGCACCTGCCGCCGAGGTTCGAACAATCCGCGCAGCGTCTTCCGCCGAAGCCGCACTGCGTGTCCGTGTTCGCGAAACTGCAGTTGCCGGAGGCGTCGCAACAGCCTTCGCACGTGTTGGGATCGCACGGCGGACCGCCTTCGGGAGGTGCGACGCACTGCTGATTCGAGCAGATTTGGCCGAAAGGCAAGCACGTTTGGCAGCTCGTTCCAAAGCCGCCACACGATGTGCTCGCAAGTCCCTGTTGGCACTGCCCGGATTGGTCGCAGCAGCCGGTGGGGCACGTTTCCGCGTTGCACACGCCCGCGTCGGTGGTCGCGCATTGCTCACTAACACACTGCATATTGGACAACGTGCAATCCTCACAGTAGATGCCGCCCTGGCCGCACTGAGTGTTCGAAGCACCCGGGTGGCATGCGCCAGCCATATCGCAGCAGCCGCTGGTACAGGTACACGCCGGCGCGGCGACGCACTGCCTGTTCGAACAAGAGCTCGGGGTGGCACTGCGCACGATCAAGCAATTCACGCACCCCAAACCACCGCCCCCACACGCAGTGTCCGAGTCGCCCGCCCGGCAGGTCGACGTGGCGACGTCGCAGCATCCCGATGGACATGACTGAGGGATACACGCGCAATACTGCTGGGCGGAGCAGCCCTGGCCCGAAGCGCACTTGCGACAAGCAATGCCGCCGGTGCCGCAAGCATCGGACGACGTCCCCGACTGGCAGATGCCGCTGGCGTCGCAGCAACCGTTTCTGCACGTGAAGAAGGTACACGGGGTCGGAGCGGCCGGGCCGCATGCCCCTCCCGTTCCGGCGTCCGACGAAGTGCAAACGGCTCCCGCCGTGGTGCAGTCAAAACACTGGCTACCCCTCTGGCCGCACGAGCTCGCATCTTTGCCGGATAGGCACCGTGCACCGACGCAGCACCCGGCGCAGTTGGCGGGCCCGCATGGGACGGTGTTGCCGGAGCAAGACTTCTGCGCAGGATCGCAGGACAGAAACCCGGTGGCCAAACAGTCTTGGCAGGCCTCGCCCGCCGCGCCGCACGCATTCGGGGCGATCCCCGGCTGGCATTGCCCGCTCGAGTCGCAACAGCCGGCGGGGCAGGTGGTCCGCGCGCAGGCCGTGGAGATGGCGTCCGCGGGAGGCTGGGCGACATCCGCGAGCGTTGCGTCCAAGCTCGAGCCGGGGCTCGGCCGCGTGTGCGAGTCAGTGCTTGCGTCGAGGCTCGCTTGCCCGCTCTCGCCGTCGGTTCCGTCCGCAGAGAGATCGTCTCCGGAGGTCGTCCTACCGCTGCAACCGGCGACGAAGGTCGCAACGCAGAGGATGAAAGGCAGAGCCAATCGAAAATGGAGCCGGCCGCAAACGGTCTCTGTCCCGCGTTCTCGTTGCCGCTGCATAACCATCTGTGTCGGGCGTGACGGAAGTCCGTCAGGCTGTGGGCCGTTTCGTCGCGAATCGGAAAGCCCAGCGGGAGATGAAAGCTACGCTCGCACGAGCGCCACATTGTGCGCAGGCCGTCAGGGGCCGGCCGAGACGCCCTCCCGCTTCGCTGCCCCATTCGATGGACGCCGCTCGTACCACTGTTGAGTGACGCGGGCCGCCACGTCGCGGCTGCCCAAGCCGAACGCGAGGGCCGCACCGAGCGCGATGGCCGCCAGCGTCAGCGTGAAGGCGATCGTCACGATCTCAGGAGCGATCTGGAGCTCGCGGAGCGCCATGAATCCACCCAGCGCCAGGATCGCCGCGCGAACCAATGACGAGGTGAGCGGTCGTGCAGTCGCGCCCGGCATCGCATTGGCCTCGATCTCGCGTTTGCCGATCCGGTCGTATACCCAGTTTCCGAAGTAGAGAGAGGCCGCAAAGATGACGGCCGCGCCTACGAGATGGGGCACGTAGGCGACGATCCGCCCTGCGCCGTCGGCCACCATCCCCAGGTTCCACGCGCGCGCCGCCTGGGTGATGGCCGCCAGCATCACGACCGCAAAGACCGCCCTACCGGTCCAGCGCGAGCCGTCGTGCGACGCCGTGCCATCCTTGTCGATGAGCCCGAGCTTGGTGATCAGACTGTCGTATCCAGCGCGCACGAGGAGTGCGCGAGTGATTCGCTCGAGCGCAACCGCGATTACGTAGCCAACGAGCAAGATGAGAAGTCCTGCGACGAGATCCGGCAGAAAGCCGACCACTCCGTCGAAGGCTGTGGTGAACCAGTGCATCGTCGAGCTCATCATGGGGACCTCCACGAGCGACGCAACAGAGCGAACGACGTGCCGCGCGTCGAGCTCGGCTGGCCGGCGCGGTGGGGCAGACCAGGCTAGCCGCGCCAAACATCGGAGGTTGAAAGCCCGACCTGCAACGCACTTTGCACGCGGTTCGCCGGCGGCCGTGATGCCGGCGTCGGCATGGGCCGCCCGCCGCGGCCAGACTCTCCACGGCAGAGGGTCCGTCGTGGTAGGATCATTCCCGTAATGGACGATTTTTCCCACAGCTGGCGCGTACAGCAGCGCCGGTGCCTGGCGTGTTCATGGCTCTCCCTCCGCGTTCTATGAAGCACGAACCATGGAGCCGATTTCGCGAGCAGTGACGTCGATGACCGCGCCCCGTGAGCGCCTGGCGGAGCTGATGCCAGGGACGCCCGAGCCGCGGCCGCCTGTGGGCGAAGTCGTCGAAGGACTTCAGGTCCTGGCTTCGCTGCGGGAAAACGCCCGATTCATCGCCGCCGTCGCCGCCGGCACGCTCGCGGCGGCCGTCGCGCTGACTCTCGTCTTGAGCATGCGATTCACAGCGCTCGCTCGCCTCTACTTGGGCGAGCTCGAGGATCGGAACCAAGCGGTACCGCAGGCCGGCGAAGACATTGACCTCTCGGGGGGCGGCCGCGGCGACATGGTCAGCGAGATCGAAATCCTGCGAAGTCGATCGCTCGTCACCAAGGCCGTTCTGGCCGCTGCTGTCAACGTTCGCCTGGTTCCAGCCGGCTGGACAGCCCCGCGCTATTGGCGATGGCTCCTCGCCCGCCGGTCGCCCGGCCTTCTCGACGTGGCCGGCCGAGAGGTCATCGCGGTTGACACGTTTTTGGCGGATCGATCGGTTACGGAAGCCGATTTCACGATTCAGTTCGACAAGAACCATGAGTACGAGATCCTCGCGTCCGACCGCGTCATCGGCCGCGGCCAGCTCGGCGTCGCCACCCGAGCGGGTGGGCTGTCGATCACGCTTCTTCCGGGCGGCGAGCGAGCCCCGGGAGACGGTGCGCGCTACGATCTGACCGTCTATTCGATCGACGACGTACTCGAAGACGTGGCGAAAGCTCTCGATGTGACGACTCCCGGCGGAAAGCTTCTGACGGGCGAGATGACGAAAGTCGCCAATCTGCAGTTCACCGATCGCTCGCCGCGTACCGCTGCGGCGTTTCTTGAGCATCTGATCGATGGGTTCCTGGAACGCCGCCAGTCTTGGAAGACCGAGAACGCCCGAGCGGCCGAGGCGTTCGTAAAGACGCAGCTCGCGAGTGTGCAAGATACGCTCGACGGTCTCCAGCAGAAGCTAGCGGAATATCGAAAAAATAGCCCCGTCATCGTTCTCGACAACGAGGCGCGAGCACTAGCCGAACAAATTGGCAAGTACGACGAGCAGCGTGTCGAAACTCGTCTCGAAGTGCAATCGCTTGCGGACATGCAGGACGCGCTCAAGGCGCCCAACCCATCGATCGAGTCGTTCATGTTCGGTGAGGCAAAGGACAGCGTTCTCATGGGACTGGCTTCGTCACTGGTGGCGGCGCAGCAGAAGCTCGCTGAAGCCGAGGCACGATTCAACGATGCTGCCCCCGAAGTGCGTGACCAGAAGGCGGAGATGGCCGCTCACCTCAACGCCATTCAAAGCTACGTATCCGCCCGATTGTCCCGTGCTCGCACGAACCTGCATAACCTCGATGAAGTCGTGCGCCAATACGAGGACAGGCTCCGCACCGTGCCGGGGGCCGAGATGGGGCTTGCGCAGCTCAGCCGCGAATCCGAAGTTTACAGCAATATGTACTCGTTTCTGCTGAAGCGCGAGCAAGAAATGGCGATCACCAAGGCGTCGACCATCTCGAAGAATCGAGTGCTCGATCCGGTGGAGGTGTCCTATCGGGAAGACTGGCCGAAGCCCCTCCTCGCCCTGGCCGGTCTGCCGGTAGGCTTTCTCTTGGGGGCGGTCATCGTTGTCCTTCGGCTGCTCTTCTCATCCAGGCTGCAGGGCGGATCCGATGTGAAGGCGTATCTCGGTGGAGTGCCGGTCTTCGCGGCGGTGCCACGGTTTCCGCACAAAATGGCAGCCGCCGACACTGCCGGATTCACCGCAGCCGTCTCGCAAGAGTACGTGGAGGCCTATCGAACCTTGCGAACCAATTTGATCTACGCCTGTCCTCGCGAAATCGGCAACGTCATTCTCATCACATCGCCGTGCAGCGGCGATGGCAAGACGACGTGCGCAAGGTCTCTCGCGTCGAGCATTGCTCGAATCAGTCGCTCGGTGCTCCTGGTCGACGCGGGCGTCGGGGCTCCGCCTACGACCGGTACAGGCTCGAGCGCGGACGGCCGCGACGGTCTCGGCGCAATTCTCGAGGGTCATGACGTGTGGCGCGCCGCCGTTCGATCGGTCTCAGTCTCGGAGGCGTGCCGGTTCGACGTGATTCGGGGGGGTGGGGCTCACGCCTTGGGCGATCTCGTGTCGAGCACTTCGATGCGCGATTTCGTTGCCGAAGCGCGGCGCACCTACGATTTTGTCATTTTCGATGCTCCGAGCTATCCGGCATTCTCGGATGCGCTCGTCTTGTCCAGCCTCGCTGATTGCGTATTGTCGGTCGTACGTCCGCGGCACACGTCGAAAAGGTTGGCTGCCGAAAACGCACGTCGGCTTTCCGGCGGAGCGGGGCAGTTCGGCATCGTCATCAACGCCGTTCGCGCCTGACACGTGACACTTATTCTGACAATCATGCCGAGGACGGACCTCCGCTGGAGGGGAGCGATCGGTGGCGCACTTCTCGTCGGTTCTCTTGCATGTGAACGTCCGTCGGGGGTGGGGGGTTCTTCGGCGGCTTCCGGTGGGAGAGTCGCGGACTCCGGAGAGACGGCGAGGACTTCGGCGGAAGACGGATACTTGGTCGCCATCGATACCCCCGTCCGCACGTACCTCGATTACGTGATTGCGCCGGCGGGCGAGCGCGGGCCGCCCCAGTCGAGCGCGTTGCCGCAGCTGGCGCAGTGGGAGGGCGTCACCCGAGAGAATGCGCTTCGAATTCAGCGCTTCTCGCCCGGACAGGCGCTGAGCTCATCCGAGATCGTCGCGCTTCTCCCGATCGTGGCGCCGGCCTCTCGCACCCTGGACGTCTCGGACGCGCCCTATCGCGCCCCCACGAGCCCCGGGGACGCGACGCCTGCGATTCAAGCCGCGCTCGACCACGCGAAAGAGATCGCGCGACCCGGTAGCCCGGTCGACGTCCTGATTCCCCCAGGCATCTACGACCATTCGGCCGTTCTCGACGTCGGAACCGACGTCCGCCTGCGCGGCGCGGGTGGGATTCTGCGTGCCACGGATCCCGCGCGATCGGCGGTTCACCTGCAGGGGGATCGCAGCGGAGCGCTGTTTCTGACCCTGACTTCGGGCGCCTCCGAACGCCGGTCGAACGATGAAAGCTCCGGGATCTGGGTCGGACCCAAGGCCCCGTCTCGGGCGATCGTGCACGACACGCTGGTGATCGGCAACGAGATCGTGCAACCGTCGAGCGCCCACGTTTTGGGCTATTCGGAGGAAGGCGGGCTCTGGGCCTTCAACTATGCACACGACGGGTTCGCCGATGCTTACCATCACACAGGCGCGTCAAGCCATTGCCAAGTCGTTGCGAACCGCGCAAACGGTCCGGGCGGTCGAGGCGACGATTTATATTCTTTCGTTGGATACCTGAAAAATGGTGACCCGGTGCACCATTGTTCGTGTATTGCCAACTGGGGTCGAAACGGCCACGCTCGCGGACTGGCGGCGGTGGGAGCAGGGTTTATCGACTTCGAGTACAATGACATTTCGCACACGCAGTGGGCCGGAATTTACGTCGCGCAGGAGCGAAATTACGACACTTTCGGCAGCTTTTCGATTCGTGTCGTTGGCAATCGCATCTCGTTTGCAAACTTGGAGGGAAGCCACAGCGGCCTTTTGGCGTACGCCGATCAGCCCTTCGGCACCCGCCCGTCCAACTCCTTCGGAGATGTCCCGAACGCGATCCGAGACCTCACGGTCTCGCAGAACGTTTTTTCGAACGTGGCCGCCGCGCGCGGCGGAGGGTGGGGCATCGAAGTGCGCGCGAGCTGTGAAGGAGGAAGCGTGAGCGGAAATACCGTGCGCGGCGCGAGAAGTCCGGGGATCGTCGTCGCGGGATCGCGATACACGGTAGCGTCCAACGTCTCGCCAGGGGAGGGCGGCTCACCTTGAAGGTCTCGGACCTCGTTGGGAGGGCCGCCGGCGTCGCCTTCGACGATGCGTCTTCGGTCCGGCCCGCGCGCCAGCCGCCCTCTGCGGAGGCCTACGGTGCACGATGATGCAGCCGTGGTGGTCTCATCCCGGGCGCCTCACGGGTTTTTTTATCATTCCGCTATATGCGTTTCTTGTCTACGTAGTGCCGGCGCAATGGCCGAACGTCATTGTTCTGAGAGCGCCGGACTACATTCATCGTGGGTATGCGGGCGTCGGGCTTCTCATGCTCGGCTCACTGACTTTTTTTTCGTTTCTCGGGGCCCGAATTGTCGTCCGCCGCGCGGCCCCACGTCCTTCCTGTATCGCGTCGCCCGTGTTGCTGGGCGTCGGCGCGGTGACGATAGCCGCGTATGTCGTTTGGTTTTTTCCAATTGTCTTGCATGCGCAGCTCATGCTTGAGCGAGACGAGCTTTCTCAAGCACCGGGGATCACGTCGTTTTCCCAAATGGGAGTGCCATTCGTTCTCTCTTGTATCTATTGCGCGCGAGTGGCTGGACAGCGATTTTCGAGTCTCGTCCGGGGGCAGTTTTGGGCCATCGTTTTTTTGACCTTGATTCGCATGGTCGTTTGGAAGGAGAGGCTCGCGGCAATCGAGGTTTTCGTCCCGGCAGCGCTTTTGATACTGACGTATGGAATGCCGCGCGCGAAGGGCAAGCGCGCACTGCGAAGCGCAATCGCGTTGGGCGGTCCCTTTCTGGCTGTGCCTCTGCTGATGCTCGTGTTCGGTGTCACCGAGTATTTTCGTTCCTGGACGACCTATGCCCATACGCAACGCGCGCCGCTCGTGGAGTTCATGCTCGCTCGCGTCACCACGTATTATTATACTGCGCTCAACAACGGGGCAGGACTTCTTGCCACTCGCCACGGTGAGTGGCCGGCGTACAAAATGTTATTTACGGCCCAGTGGATTTACAAGCTTCCGGCCGGTATCGGCGATTGGGTTTATCAGATCACTACCGGTCCTCGCGCTCACCCGACGGACGAGTTTTTGAGTCGCTTCGGCGACATCGAATTCAACAACATGTCTGGATTATTCACGATTATATACGATCTCGGCATCGTCGGCGGGGCGTTTTACTTTGCTGCGCTCGGGCTGGCCGCTGGGATGCTCTATCGGTCGATGGTGCGTGGCGGCCGCGTCGGCGCGTTGCTCTATCCGCCTATTTTCGTCGGTTTGCTCGAAGTGCTGCGGATTGCTTACGTGAACTCGTCGCGCTGCATACTTATCTTTGGCGGCGCCTATTTGATTTTGTCCCAGATGCGGAGCTCCGAAGAAGCAAGTTCCGTTGACGCCCGGGAGCGCGCTCGATCTATGCCCCTGGCCGCGGGGCCCTCCTGACGGCGGACTCACATTTCGCCGCGCGGACCAGGTCAACGAGTCGCGATCCGACGCACCAGCCCCTCGCGACGAAGAACAGCGACCAACGTCAAGCACATGGCCATGTAGCCCATGGTTCGCGCCCAAGAAACGCCTTCGCCGCCCCACACGCGCCCGAGCATCACGGTGAGAGTCACGGTTGCGACGGCTCCGACCAAGCTGGCGGTGGATACGAAGCGGTCATAACGGAGGGGGACGAGGATGTACCCGACGATCACCTGGACGAACGCCGCAAATGGAAACATGAGGCTGAGAATTCTGAGCATGCGGACGGAAGGGCCGAAGTCTGGGCCGAGGAGCAGCGGGACGGCGATGCCCGCCGAGAGGAGCACGCCAGCAAGCATGACGGTTCCCAGGCCCGTGAGCGCCACGAGCCCGCGCCGGATGAGAGCGTAGGCTTGCAGCTCGGTGTCCTTGGAGCCGACGAGGGACGCGACCGTCCCGATGAGGACCTGATTCGCGGGCACCATCAAACTGAGACCCGCGCTCACCAGGCGCTCGGCGGCCCCGTACCAGCCGACCTCTTTCGCGCCCGCAAACACGCTGATGAGAAGCGTGGAGGAGCTCGACATCACCAGCGCCAGTCCCCGGGCCGCGAACAGCGCCGTCGACTCTCGGACGAGCGCGATGGTTCCCGACGAACGGATGCTCGCCCGATCCATGGATCGGAGCGCGATGGCGTGCGCGATCGCCGTGGCGATCAGGCTTGAACCCAACAGAGACCCCAGCACGATGAAGCCGTCCTCTCGGCGGTGCACGAGGAGCAGAACGAAGGCCAAGTTGATGGAAAAGCCCAGGACTTCGACCAGAACCGAAGTTCGAAACCGCAACGTCCCCTGAAAGTACCATCCCATATTGAACGCCGCCGTCATCCCGCTCAACGTCGCAAGGATGCCGAAGATCGGCCGTTCACGTAACAACGGCGAGACCAAAGTGCCGACCAATCCGACGATGGCGCCAAGAACGGTCATCAGCAGTCGCCCGCTCATGTGCCGTCCGTAGATCTGCGCGATGCGCTGCGACGTCTTTCCGATCGCGATGTCGCGCAGGCCGACGGACGGAAATCCGTACTCTGCAAGCATCCAGACGAGCTGGTACAGCGACATGGCTGCGAGGACGCGCCCATACTCGGCGGCACCGAGCACGCGACCGTAAAACGGCACGAGCACGAGGAGGTACAGATAGCGAAACGCGTAGCCGATGTAGACGAAAGCAAGCGCCTTCTTCGTGGAGACGGCGCGGATGGGGCCGTCC
The DNA here is from genome assembly GCA_964531095.1 of uncultured Polyangiaceae bacterium. Taxonomy (GTDB): domain Bacteria; phylum Myxococcota_A; class Polyangia; order Polyangiales; family Polyangiaceae; genus Palsa-1150. The sequence continues at coordinate 102,480 of CAZHED010000011.1, forward strand.
GAGGTCGAGATCGCGACGGTCATGCGAAGTTCGCGTCGCCTTGCGAAAAGCCATCCGCAAAGGCGCCTTCGAGCCCGCGCGGACTCCTTCCCGCCTGAACCCAGGCCCCGCGAATCTCGTCGAGCATGCGTCGCTGAAAGAGGTCCCTCGTGAACGCTCTGCTTCGAGCGCGAACGCGTTCCTCTTCGAACACGATTCCTTTCGCTTCGATTCGTTCGATCGCTTGGGCGAGGGACTCGACCGTCGGTTCTCGGAACAGTATGCCGGACTCCCCATCGACTACCGTCTCGAGGGCTCCCCCCGCTGCGTACGCGATGACCGGGAGTCCCGACGCCATCGCTTCGAGCGGCGTGATGCCGAAGTCTTCGACCCCCGGAAAGACGAACGCCCGCGCCGAAGAGTAGAGCTCGTCGATCGCGGGGTTCGCGAGCGGGCCCGCGAACTTCACGGTCGCTCCCGCCATCTCTCGCAGCCTGGCCTCGTCCTGCCCTTGACCCACCACCACAAGCGGCAAAGCCAGGCGGTTGAACGCTTCGATCGCAAGATCGATTCGCTTGTTCGGCGCGAACGCCCCCACCATGAGGTAGAATTCGCCTGGCGTTCGCCTACGGTCGAATCGCGTGAGATCGACGAACGGATGGACGACATTCGCTTCTCGTCCGTATGCGCGGCGGATCTGTTCGGCTGTGAATGCGCTGTTGGCAAGGAGCCGGTCGACCCGCTCGACGGACGTGACGGCTCGATCCCATGCCGTGAGATAGGGGCGAACCGACATGGCCGCCGCTCGCACCGCCATGGGCGCCTTGCCCGGACCGAAGTAGTCCTCAAAGCGATCCCACATGTACCGCATCGGCGCGTGAACGTAGCTCACGTGGACCGCCCCGGACGCCTTTCGCACCCCCTTCGCGACGCAGTGGGAGGACGAGACGACGAGGTCGTAGTCCCCCACGTCCAGCGTTTCGATCATTTGAGGCATCAGCGGCAGGAGGTGTCGGTAGAACTTTGCGGCGCCTGGCACGGCTTGCAGCCAGGTCGTCGTGCATTTCAAGCGCGCTATTGGTCCATCGATTGCCCCGGGAACACGTAGGAGCGTGAAGAGCTGAGGATCGACGAAGAGCTCGGCAATGGCCTCGAGCACGTACTCGCCGCCCCGCTTGCCGGTCAGCCAGTCATGGACCAATGCGACTCGCACGTTCGCATTAGCAGCGCCGGGCGAAGGGCTCTTGGTTCGCTTCTTGTCGGGGTTCGCGGGGCTGCGCATCGGCTTCGTCCTCGTTCGGCCTCGGACTCGGCACGCCGCGGTGGTTCGCCAGAGGCCTTCTCGTCGTTCGGGTCTCAACCTATACACCGCGAATGCCCGTCGATTGTCCCGGTACACGAAGTTGGGGACACGTGTCGGGGTGGCCGCCGGCCCGAGCCAATTCGCGAATGATGGCGAGATACGTCAACGCTGCGTTCTGCCAGCTGTGGCGGCGAAGCGTGTTCCGCCCGCGACGGACCATTTGCTCGCGCTCGCCCGGGTTCGTGGTCACGCGTCGCATCAACTCTGCGAGCGCCGTTGCGTCCTGCGGGTCGAAGTAGAGTGGCGCGTCGCCGCACACCTCTGCGATTGCGCCGGCGTTCGAGGCGATGACGGGACAATCGACTGCCATGGCCTCCAGAGGAGGCAACCCATACCCCTCGTAAAAGGACGGAAAGACAAAGGCCGCGGCGGTCTCGTAAAGAGCGCGCAATTCGGCATCCGTGACGTATCCCAACCGCCGTATGGCGCTCGAATCGGGTAAGTCGACTCCGGCGAACAGTCTTTCGTCGACCTCGCCGGCAAGAACGAGCCGAATGTTGGATTCGTCGCGAAGTAGGGAGAGCGCTCGCGCGATGACGCCGAGATTCTTGTGCGGTGCAAGGCTGCTCACGGCAAGGAAATAGCTATTTGGCTTCAGCCCATGTTTATCGAGGATTGTTCGGTCGGCCGCGAGCCGCGCCATGTGTTGCCACCCCTCTCCGCTGACGGCGACGCGCTCGTCCTGGACGCCCAAGCGGCGCAGCAGCTCTTGCTTCGAGAACTGTGAGACGGTTACCAGGGACCTCGCGCGACGCACGAGCACCGGCACGAGAAGCCGGTACCAAGTTCGGAACGCCATGCCGTACGACTCGGGGACGGCCCACACCGCGGCGTCGTGGATCGTGACCACCTGGTTCCGCTTGGCGACTGGCCCGGTGGGACCGAAGCTGACGATCGGCGACGACCCTGCGACGGCGGGGAGCGTGCACTGCTCCCAGGCGTGCCCCGAGAGGGGCCCCACGTGCCGGACCGGGATTCGACGAAGCGCCACGGGTCGTGCTCCTCGCGGCGCGACCACGAGAACCTCACAGGGTGGGCGCGCATCGTCGGCGTCCATCAACTCATCGAGCGCGAAAAGCATTTCGTGCGCGAACCGTTGCACGCCCGTCACGCGCTGTTGCAGAAATCGACCATTGATGATGACTCTAGCCGCGCCCACGTGTCCTCCATGAGTCAGAAGCTATGGCTTTTCCGTTTCAACCGCGTCTCACGCGAGTGCCGTTCCCATTACGCCAGAGGAGCACACCACGCCGAAGGAGGCGTTGCGCTGACCTGAACTATAGTGGGCACATCCTTCACTATCACTATTGACGCACATGATGGGCGGTGTAGTTAAGCGCTTCGCACGGAACAGTCCTCATTCCGCGCCCACACCCTCACCTGGGTGCGCTCATGACCACTCGATATCGAACTGTCGTCAGCGTCCTGTTTCGCACGACCGATGCGCTCGTCGTGGGTGCCGCATGGTTGGCGTCGTTCTGGGCGCGGGTTCACTCGCCACGACTCGGCATGAAAGAGCCTGCCTTCGAGACGTACGTGGCCCTCGCGCCGCTCATCCTGATCCTTTGGGCAGTCGTATTTTCGTTTCTTGGAGTCTACCACCTGGGCCGAATGCGCGACCTCAAGACGGAAGTATTGCTGTTGTGGCGAGCGCATGCCTGGGCGCTCTTGCTTTTTATTTTTCTCGCATATTTCTTCGACGATCATAGGTACTCCCGACTTGTCCTGCTCTATTTCGGCCTTCTGGGCGCCGTCGCGCTGGCCGCATTTCGCATATCCTTGCGAACGCTCCTGCGGTCGCTCCGCCGTCGCGGCTACGACGTTCGTCGCATCGTCATCGTCGGGAGCGCGGCAACCGTGCCGACTCTGGTGCAGCGCTTCGCATTGTTTCCCGAGCTCGGGATGGTCGTCGCGGGTCTCGTGACGGGACATGGGGGGGCGGTGCCATGGCTGCCCGACGCCCCGGTGCTGGGGCGCTTCTCCGAGGTCCGGCGTGTCGTCGAGTCGGTGCGCCCGAACGACGTGCTGGTCGCACTGGCCAGCCACGAAATGACCGAGCTGAACGTGGTGCTCGAGCAATTGCGCGACTCCACGGCCAGCGTCCGCCTCATCCCCGACGTCTCGAGTCACGTCGCCCTCGGCTGTCGCGTCGAGCACTTCGAGGGCCTGGCCATCATCCGGCTGAACGACTCGCCACTCGATACCTGGCAGTGCTTCGCCAAGCGTTGCATCGACGCCACTCTGTCGGCGATCGCCCTCCTCGTTCTTCTTCCTCTTTTGGTCCTCATCGCGGTCTTGGTGAAGCTGACGTCGCCGGGTCCAGCTCTCTATTCGCAGGAGCGGATGGGGCTCGACGGGAAGACCTTTCAGATGCTGAAGTTTCGTTCGATGCGCGTTGACGCCGAGGGGCCGGTGGCCGCCGGTTGGACGCGGAAGAGTGACCCTCGGCGCACTCGCTTCGGGACGCTCCTACGAAAGACGAGTCTCGATGAGCTTCCGCAATTGTGGAATGTCCTCGTGGGCCACATGTCCCTCGTCGGCCCGCGCCCCGAGCGCCCCGTTTTCGTCCAGCAGTTTCGGCAGCAGATCCCCGACTATATGCTGCGGCACAAGGTCAAGGCAGGCATCACCGGATGGGCGCAAGTCAACGGATGGCGCGGCGACACGTCGCTCACCGAGCGAACGGCTTGCGACCTGTACTACATTCGCAACTGGTCCTTCGACCTGGACTTGAAGATACTATGGATGACACTGTGGAAGGGCTTTGCCAATAAGAACGCATACTAGTCACGCTCGGCACAAGTTCTGCCCGGTGATTGCCAGGCCGAGCGGCGCGGGCGAAACCGCAGCAGCGGTTGGGGGGGTTCGGGGCTGGGTCTGGTATCTGACCATCGGTGTTTTGTGCTTGGCCTTGGGCTGTGCGCGACGCCCTCCGGTGACCGTCACCCAGATGCCGAGCGCTGTCCGCTCGCAGGAGAGAAGCGCGCTCGATCCAGCGCTTCTTGCGGCGGCGGTGGGCGAACGGGAGGGTGATGCGTACCGCCTGGGCCCGGGCGACACGCTGCTTGTCGCCGTCTACGAACACCCGGAGCTCGCCATCGCCCCGTACGTTCCTGCCGGCTCCCTGGGAATCGGGGGGCGCCCGGTTGGTTTGCTCGTTGACAACGACGGGACTATCCAGCTGCCGCTCGTCGGCTCGCTGCACGCCGAGGGAAAATCGTGCAACGAGCTGCGAATTGTTCTCGAAAGGGAGCTCGCAGTTTACGTAAAGGAGCCGAAGGTCACAGTTCAAGTCATCTTTGCGGGAAACATCCGGTACTACCTGCTCGGCCAGTTCACGAGCCCCGGCGTCAAGTACTCCGATCGTCCCCTGGGCCTTCTCGAGGCGCTCAGCCTCGGAGGGTCGGTCGACCTCGAGCGCGCGAGCCTCAGTACGGCCTATGTGGCCCGAAACGGGAAGAAGCTGCCCGTCGACTTCCGACGGCTACTTCTCGAAGGCAACCTTCTCCAGAACATTCGCCTCAAGACGGGGGACGTCGTTTTCATTCCGGACCGCCAGAACGAACAAGCGTTTGTATTCGGGGGAATGAGCGGGAGCAATCCGAGCGGGGGCCCGGTGCCGTTCATGAACGGCCATCTCAGCCTGCTCCAGGCGCTGGCGCGGGTGGGGTTCGGCCACGGCGAAGTCTTTTCGGGAAGACTCTCCGAGGTTCGCGTCATCCGCAGCGAGGGCGATCGCGGGGAGTTTTTCGTCGTCGATGCGCGCGCCATCCTCCAGGGCCGAGCCGCACAGTTCGAGCTGGCGCCCGGCGATGTGGTCTACGTGCCTTCCACGTCTCTCGCCGACTGGGACCAGGCCCTCACCGCGCTGATACCGTTTCTTTCCACCGTCGCGGGCGTGCTCCAGCCGTTTGTGCAGATCAAGTATCTGTCGGGGAGGTAGGGCCGCAGACGCCACAGCCGCCGTCGCGACGTGCGGTCTCATGCGTCTGGAGCGGATGCGCTCGTTCAGCGACTGGCAGGATTGCAGACATAGCGGGCGAGGGGTCGACCCGCGTCTCTGGGAAGCACGAGAACCGCCAGGGCCCATCCCGTGAGACCTGCGCGAAGGGCCCACGAACCGTTCATGCGGAGGATGGAAGGGAGGACGCTCGACGGCAGCAGTGCGCCGCCCGCGTGAAGACCTTCAACGTAGGAGCGTGCAGAGAAGATCGCGGCTGCGTACCGTTGCTTCTCGATCGAAAAGTCCGGCGCCGCCGGAGGCAATGCGCACGCCTCGCCCAAACGTGCGGACACCCATTCGCGCAGGCGCTCGTAGCGCTTCGACATGCGCGAGGGGTCCCTCATCCCGCCCGGCGCGTTGCCGAACGCCACCACGCCGGGGGAGGCGACGCGATGCACCCGATACGAACCGAGCGGTCCACGTCCCGCGTTGCGAACCGTCCCGAGCAGGCAAATGCCGTAGATTGTGAAGAAGTCGGCCCCGTATTTGTCGTCGCGGTCCGGGGGCAATGGCATCAGCCGACGCAGCGCCGAGGCCAAATACGCATTCCCCGACCCGGGGGCCGACTCGTACAATTCTCCCCGCCTTCTCAGCCGCGCACCAACTTCGCCTTCCGTCAGCCGCGTCGGGATTGCCGGTCCGAGAGTCGCACCCTCGGCACTTACGAGCCGCAAGCGGAACTGCACTTTCACAATGCCAGGCGCGAAGGCGGCGATGATTTCCGTGCAAGCGTTGGGATCGAGGGCGTCGTCAGAATCGAGGAACACGATCACATCCCCGGTCGCCCGCTCGAAGCCCGCATTGTAGGCGGAGATCTGCCCCTCGTTCGTCTTGTAAACCGCCACGACTGCATCGCCCCAAGCTCGTATGACAGCCTGCGACCCGTCCGTCGACCCGTCGTCAACGACGATCACTTCCTTGTCATGGTGGTTCTGTTGCGTTGCGGACCGAATGGCCCCGTCGAGGAAGCGCGCATAGTTGTAATTGCAGACCACGATCGAGAGGCGCATGATGGTGCCCGGCGCTGCGTTCCGTTCGGCATTCTCGCACATCACCGTTGCAGGTGTTAGAGGTGGCTCGGGAGAGCGAGCCCGGGGATCTCCACCCGATTGGCGTGCGCGATCCTGGCTCGGCACAGAAGGTCCCACGGCCGCTGTCCAGGCCTCATTGGCCCGACCGCCTTCACCGAGAAGGTCGTCCGGCGGGTGGCTTCGGTCCCCGCGCGCTCGGCAGCCGGCCAGCGGAGACGGCCCTGGGTCTGCCAACTGCGATTGACCGTGGAACACGGCGATCCCGCATCGAGCAGATTCATGCGTCTGAAACAGGTTCGACACTCTACGCGGTCTATCACCACGCCCGTTGGACGAGATCGCCTCATGAAACATGCTTGCGACCCCTCGTCGCGCCCGTTGGGACCGTGTGCTCGGTCTCAAGGTGTACGTCGAAACCCGGAGGAGACCTTTCGATGAGAGAAGCTAGAGGCAAGTCGCTCTTGTTCGGTGCAGCGGCCTTGTGCACCTTAATCCTTGCCGGCGCTGCTCGCGCAGAGCCGCCCGCGGCCGCGCCGGCAGCCAAGGCTATGCCCGGAGAGACCCCACCGCCCGGCGCGGCTCCCTCCGGAATGCCCGCGGCTCCGCCCCCCGCGGCCACGCCTGCGCCCGAGCCCGCGGCGCCAGCTTCACCCCCTCCTCCCAGCACTGCACCCGCCGCGCAGGCGGCCACCCCCCCGCTCGCATCCGAGGCCATGCCGGCGACAAGAGAGGAAAAACTCCCGCCGATCGACCTTGGGGCTTGGGTCCGTGCGGCCGGTAGACTCCAGGGCGCCAAACCGAAGAACCTGGACGGGGTGGCGGTGGACACGGTGTACGCCGAGCTTCACGCCGGCGGCAAGATTCACAAGAACGTGAGCCTCACACTAAACCTGAACGCAAACGGGCTCGCGGGCACGGCGGGCATCGAAGACGCCATCATCGGGTTCGACTTCGCCGACCCCATTCACCTCTGGCTCGGTCAACTGCTCGTGCCGGTCGACCGCGCCAACTTTTCTGGCCCGTTCTTCATGATACCTTGGTACTATCCGGGGTTTCTGACGGTCGGCTCGACCACCGTGGTCTCCGCCCCCGCGGAGGGCCCCGCCGGGCGCAACACGGGGGCCTCCGTTTGGGGCAATGATCCGGACGGAAAGATCAAGTACGCCGTCGGCATCTTTCTGCCCAACAGTCCCTCGGGAACTCCACTGCTTTCCGGTCGCATCAGCACGGCGCTGATTGGCAAGGAAAAAGGCTACTTCGGCAACGAGACGTTCTTCGGCGACCAGGACATATTCAGCATCGGGGTAGGAGGCCAATACAAGAAGGCGGGCAGCATCGGCCCGGCTCCGATGGTGGGTACCCCCGGCCCCACGGACGACTATGCAGAATTCAATGCGGACGCGCTCTTCGAGATGAAGTACCCCGGGGGCGGGTGGTTCAGCGCCGACGCCGCATACTACCACTTCGTGGGCCAGTACAATTCTGTCAAAGACGCATTTTACGCGACTGTCGCAATCGCGTCGCCGAAGGTCGGCATCGGCAACATTCAACCGATGGTGCGCTACCAGGTGGCGGCTGGCAACAATCCCGACGCGTGGGCGATCGACGCGCTCCTCAGTTACCTCATTATGGGCCCGGCGCTGAGAGCGTCGGTTGGCTTCGAGCACACCGACATTGGTAACGGCGCTGAGGCGAACACCATCAATTTCGGCGCACAGGCGATTTTCTTCTGATCGCCTCGGGCGGCGCCGCATGGCTCCGGCCTGCGGCGCTGTCGCGGCACTCGTTCGGGTACGCCTGCTGGCGTCCTCGACCGAACGCCAAGAGGAGAATGGAGCGAACGACCGATGAATGCGGCCCAAAGACTCGACGAAAACGGATCGGCTGGCGAGCCGTACGGTGTCGGCCCGTACGTCGCGCCAGCTCGCGAGAAGCTGCGATGTGGAGCGATCGAGATTGATCCGAGCGAGGGTCGGGCCACTGTTGCAGGACGGGAGGTCGGGTTGACGAACACCGAGCTCATGTTGCTCCGGTGCTTTCTCGTGCAATCGAATCGTTTGCTCACGCGATCGGAGCTGCTTGCGTACGCCTGGAATACCGGGTCGTATACGCGGTCCAATTTGGTCGACGTCATCGTTTGCCGCCTGCGGCGTAAGCTCGGGTCGCACGGGCCAATGATCGAGACGGTCCACGGACTGGGCTACCGGTTTCGCGCGCCCGGCCTCGCCCGCGCATATTGAAGTTCAGTCTCGCGGCAATTGACAGGTTGCGGCGGATACCGAGAGGTCGACTTTCGACGTGTCATTCGCCGCAAACGTGCGCGAAACCGCGGTGAAACGCGCGTCGCGGTAGCGGGGAAGAGAGGCAAGATCGATGACCCGTATTGCGGCGGTTCCGTACCCCTGGCCCTTCGACGGCGATCTGCGGCGCGACAATACGGCTCTCGTCGTCATCGACATGCAGACGGATTTTTGCGGAAAGGGCGGATACATCGACCTGCTCGGGTACGACATCTCATTGACCCGGGCGTGCATCGAGCCCATCCACCGCGTTCTCGCTGCGTTCCGCGGCCGCGGCTTTCCGGTGTTCCACACGCGAGAGGGCCACCGACCCGATCTGTCGGATCTTCCAGCCAACAAGCGATGGCGGTCACGGCGCACGGAGTCCGGCGTCGGAATCGGCGATCCCGGACCGTGCGGCCGCGTGCTGGTGCGCGGCGAACCCGGCTGGGAGATCATTCCGGAGCTCGCACCGTCACCCGGCGAAACGGTGATCGACAAGCCGGGGAAGGGCAGCTTCTGTGCGACGGACTTCGAGCTCTTGCTCCGCCTTCGAGGCATCCGAAATCTCGTTCTGACAGGGATCACGACGGACGTGTGCGTGCACACGACGATGCGCGAGGCCAACGACCGGGGCTTCGAGTGCGTCGTCTTGCGCGACTGTTGCGCGGCGACCGACACGGGGAACCACGAAGCCGCGCTGAAGATGGTGACGATGCAGCAAGGCGTTTTCGGAGCGGTGAGCGACTCGCGTGCTCTCTTGGAGGCGCTCGCGTGAGCGTGTGTCCTCGTTGAGGACGCATCCCGGAGAGGCCGCCCGATATGCGATTACCTTTTACCGGAGCGCAACGACTCTGAAACAACTCTTGCATAGTTTCGACGGCGAAGGCGGTATGATCCCATGCCCGGTGTCCTCATCCAAGCGGAGCCGCAGCCCGTCGCGGTCGATCCGAGCCGAACGGCGGTCGTCATCATCGACATGCAGCGAGACTTCCTCGAGCCCGGCGGGTTCGGCGAGGCGCTCGGCAACGACGTCTCGCGACTGAGCGCGGCGGTCCGCCCGTGCATGGCGCTGCTCGAAGTGGCGCGGTCCCGAGGCATCTTCGTCGTTCATACGCGCGAAGGTCACCGCCCGGACATGACCGACGCCCCCAAGGCCAAGGTGGAGCGCGGCGCCCCGAAGCTGCGTATCGGCGATCCGGGGCCGATGGGTCGCATCTTGATTCGCGGCGAGCCGGGACATGACATTGTCCGAGAGCTCTACCCGCGCCCGGGCGAGCCGGTCGTGGACAAGCCGGGCAAGGGTGCATTCTACGCGACCGACTTGCAGCTCTTGCTGCAGGACCGCGGCGTCGAAAACCTCGTGGTCTGCGGGGTCACGACCGAGGTCTGCGTGCACACGACCGTGCGAGAGGCCAATGACCGCGGTTACCGGTGCATCGTCCCTGCCGACTGCTGTGCGTCGTACTTTCCAGAGTTTCACGAGATGGGGCTCCGGATGATCAAGGCGCAAGGCGGGATCTTCGGCTGGGTGTCGGACTCGACTCGAGTTCTCAAGGCGCTGTCTTGAGGCGCGCTGGGGACGGTCCGTCGATGGCAACGACCAAGAGCAAGGAGCGAACGCGATGACCAGCGAAGCGACAACTGCGACGACAACGGCAAAGCCGGCCCTCTGGACGCCGGGGGATTGGAACGCCTACTTCGGGTTCGGAACGAACATCCTCGTCAACCTCCTCACGTTGACCGGCCTGTTGCGTTTTGTTCTCAAGATGCCCGACTCGCTCGTCTTCGGGCGAATCCTTCCGGCGACCGGCTTGATGATGTGTCTCAGTACGATGTACTACGCGTGGCTCGCTTATCGGCTGGCCAAGCGCACCGGACGGACCGACGTCTGCGCCTTGCCGTCGGGCATCAGCGTGCCGCACATGTTCATCGTGACTTTCGTCATCATGCTTCCCATCGCCTTGAAGACCGGCGATCCGGTGAAGGGGTGGGAAGCCGGGCTCACGTGGGTGTTCATCCAGAGCTTCGTGCTCATGGCGGGCGGGTTCATCGCCCCGCTCATTCGAAAAGTCACTCCCAAGGCGGCGCTTCTCGGCACCCTGGCGGGCGTTTCGGTCACGTTTATCTCGATGCGACCGGCGCTCGACATGTTCTCGACTCCGTTCGTGGCCCTTCCTTGCTTCGCTATCATTCTTGCGAGTTGGTTCGGCGGGGTGCGCTACTTCCGAGGAACCCCTGCCGGCTTGGTGGCCATCGCAGTCGGAACGATCATTGCCTGGACCTTCGGCGTCATGAAGCCCGGCAACCTCACGGACGCGCTATCCAGCTTTCACGTGGCCGTGCCCACGCCCGCCGTGAGTCACGTGTTCGGGGGGTTTCAGTTTCTCGGCGTCATTCTGGTCACTGCCATCCCGTTCGGGATTTACGACCTCGTCGAGGCGATGGACAATGTCGTGAGTGCCGGCGCCGCGGGCGATGAGTACCCGACCACTCGCGTTTTGACCGCAGACGGCGTGGTCAGCTTGATCGGATGCTTGATGGGCAATCCGTTCATCAATGCGGTCTACATCGGCCACCCGGGCTGGAAGGCGATGGGCGGGCGAATTGGTTACTCCGCCGCGACGGGGCTGACTGTGATCATCCTCTCATGGCTCGGCATCATCTCCGTGATGATGGCCATCGTGCCCGTCGTCGCCATTTCGCCCATTCTCTTGTACATCGGCATGCTCATCGGCTCGCAGGCGTTTCAAGAGTGCCCGAAGAGCCACGCGCCGGCCATTGTGCTCGCGCTCACGCCGCACCTGGCCGCGTGGGGCAAGCTGCAGATCGACAACGCCCTCGGCGCCGCCGGAACCGACGCCGCGACGGTTGGATTGGACAAGCTCGGCCAGGTCGGCGTTCTGTATAAGGGGCTGGGCGTCATGGGCGGCGGATCCATTCTGGGAGGGCTCATGCTCGGCGCGATTGGCGTGTTCATCATCGAGCGCCAATTCGTCAAGGCCGCCACGTTCGCGCTGGTCGGGGCAGGCCTCACGTTCTTCGGGTTCATGCACGGCGAAGCGATCGGGGTAGGTCAGACGCCCCTGGTTGCGGTCAGCTACCTTGCAGTGGCGGGCATTCTCGTCGCTTGCGGCAAGTTCGCGCGGACATCGAGCGATTCGGTTCCGGTGACCGCGCTCGAGCACCACGGCGCCCTCGAACCCGGCGAGTGACGCTTTTTTAGCGGCAGTCTGTTTAGACGGCGAGGTGCCGCCGGACGAGATCGTCGGAGAGATCTCCCATCGCTCCGGACGCGACGACGGCACCTCGGTCCATCAAGAAGAACCGCTCCGCGACGCGACGTGCAAACGGCAACTTCTGCTCCACGAGGAGCACGGCGACCTTCTCCTCGGAATAGAGGCGCCGGATGACGTCGCCGAGCTCGTGAACGATGCTCGGCTGGATGCCTTCCGTTGGCTCGTCCAATAGAACGCACTTGGGCTGGATGGTGAGCGCACGCGCGATCGCGAGCTGCTGTTGCTGGCCCCCGGACAGGTCGCCGCCGCGGCGCCGCATCATTGTCCGAAGCACCGGGAAGAGCCGGAACACCAGGTCCGGGATCTCACGGTTCGCGCCCCTGTGGGCGAGCGTCCCCACGCGAAGGTTGTCCTGCACAGTGAGCTCGGGAAAAATCTCGCGCCCCTGGGGGACGTAGCCGATTCCGACCCGTGCCCGCTCGCTCACGTCGGCGCCCACGAGCTCGCGCTCCCCGAAGCGCACGCTCCCCGAACGAACGGGAACCAGGCCCATGATCGCCCGCAGGAGTGTCGTCTTTCCGACCCCGTTGCGCCCCATGATGCAGGTGCACGACCCTTCGGGAACGCTCAACGAGGCGCCACGAAGGGTGTGGCTACCACCGTAGTACTGTTGAACTTCTCTGGCTTCGAGCACGGTCAGGCTCCCAGGTAGACTTCGACCACGCGGGGATCGTTCTGCACGTCGCGCATTGTCCCCTCGGCGAGAACGCTCCCTTCGTGAAGCACCGTCACGGTCCGGGCGATACTCCGGACGAAGTCCATGTCGTGCTCGACGACCACGATCGTGTGCATGCCGGCCAGCGATGCGAGAATCTGCTCGGTCCGTTCGATTTCGTGCTGCGTCATCCCGGCGACGGGCTCGTCGACGAGCAGCAGCTTCGGACGCTGCACCAGAAGCATCCCTATCTCCAGCCACTGCTTTTGCCCGTGCGACAGCAGCCCTGCGGGTCGATCGCGCTGCTCGGCCAGACCGATCAGCTCGAGCGTCTGCTCGATGGATCGGAGATCACTGGGCGAAAGACGCGCGAAGAGCGCGCGCATCACCCCCTTTTTTCCGTGGGTAGTCAGCTCCAAGTTCTCGAACACCGTGTGCCCAGGGAACACGGTGGGCCGCTGAAACTTGCGCCCGATTCCGAGGCGGGCGATCGCGTGCTCCGTGAGCCGCGTGATGTCCCGCCCGGCAAAGCGGACCGTCCCCGTATCGGGGCGGCTCTTTCCCGTGATGACGTCCATGAGCGTCGTTTTCCCGGCCCCGTTCGGACCTACGATGCACCGAAGCTCGCCCATCTCGAGCGATAACGTCAAATCGTTCAAAGCGCGGAAGCCGTCGAAGCGAACGGTGACTCCCTGGACCTCGAGGACGGGGCTCACGGCCGGGTCTCCTCGCTGACGGACACCGCCGGCACGGCCGGAGCCGCGGGTGCTCGTTTCGCGGTGAAGCCGCGCGCGATACCCCCAAACGCGGCCCGCAAGCGTGGGTGCCCGGCGAAGGCCCGAATGATCCCACCCGGCAAGAGCAGGGTCACGCCGACGAAAAGCGCACCCAGGACGTAGAGCCACGCGGTCGGAAAGGCGGCGGTGAGCCAGCTCTTGCCGCCGTTGACCAAGAGCGCGCCGAGCATCGCCCCTGCGAGAGTTCCGCGCCCTCCGACGGCCACCCAGATCGCGATCTCGACGGAGCTCGACGGCTGCATTTCGCTCGGATTGATGATTCCGACCTGCGGGACGTAAAGTGCGCCGGCGAACCCGCAGAGCACGGCGGAGAGTGTCCAGGCGAAGAGCTTGTAGGCGACCGGGTCGTACCCGCAGAACCTCACTTTTGCTTCGACGTCGCGCATCGCAGTGATGACGCGTCCCGCACGGGATCGCACCACCGCACGGCAGACCGCGTAGGCGAGCCCCAGCCCGATGCCGCTTGCCGCGCAAAGGGCGGCCTTCGTCGCCGGCTCCCGCAGCGAGAACCCGAGAATGCGCTTGAAGTCCGTGAGCCCGTTGTTGCCGCCGAAACCCGTCGCGTTGCGGAAGAACAGGAGCATCGCGGCATAGGTGAGTGCCTGCGTGACAATCGAGAAATAGACACCGCTGATTCGCGATCGGAACGCAAAGAAGCCGAAGACGTAAGCGACGATGGCCGGAACGAAGAGCGCCATGACGGCGGCGAACCAGAAGTGATCGAATCCACGCCAGTACCAGGGGAGCTCCTTCCAATCGAGAAAGACCATGAAGTCCGGCAACGTGCTGCGATACATCCCCTCCGTTCCGATGTTGCGCATCAGGTACATGCCCATCGCGTAGCCCCCGAGGGCGAAGAAGAGGCCGTGGCAGAGGCTGAGAATCCCCGCGTATCCCCACGCGAGGTCGAGCGCGACCGCCACGATCGCGTAGCACGTGATCTTGCCAATCAGCGCGACCAGGAACTCCGGAACGTGAAGCGCGCTCGTCTCGGCCGGCAGAACGTTCAGGAGGGGCACCGCGACGCCGACCACCGCGCACACGAGGGCGACGAGCCCGGTCTCCCATCCGCCCCCGCGGGGTCTGCGAAGGAGCGGGAGCTTCGATGGGCTCACGTGCCCTCGGCGGCTCGCCCGCGCGGCGCGAATAGACCTTGCGGGCGCTTCTGGATGATGAGGACCACCAGGAGCAAGACGACGATCTTGCCCAGCACCGCGCCGGCCACCGGCTCGAGCACTTTGTTCAGGACCCCGAGCGCGAACGCGGCGAAGACGCAGCCGACGAGCTTGCCCACTCCGCCGAGGACGACGACCAAGAAGGAGTCGACGATGTAGCTTTGCCCGAGCTCCGGCCCCACGTTGCCGAGCTGCGCGAGCGCCACACCCCCCAGCCCGCCGACGCCCGAGCCCAGAGCGAACGTCCACGTGTCCACGCGCCTCGTGGCGATGCCCATGCACGCCGCCATCGGGCGATTCTGCGTCACCGCGCGGACGACCAGTCCGAGGGACGTTCCACGAAGCATGTATGCGACGAAGGTCACGACGGCGATCGCGAAGAGAACCACGGCCATTCGGTTGTATGGGATGACTACGTCTTCGAAGAGCTCCGCGCCGCCCGCGAGCCAGGGCGGGTTCGCGACGGCGACGTTCTGGGCGCCGAAGATCGACCGCACCGACTGGATGAGAAGCAGACTCAGACCATAGGTCGCGAGGAGCGTCTCGAGCGGCCGCCCATACAAGAAGCGGACGACGGTGCGCTCCAGCACCGCGCCGACTGCCATGCACGTGACCAGCGCCACGGGAATTGCCGCCAGGAGATAGAGCGACTCGTGACGGGCGAAGTGCTCGTGGAAGAAAGTTTGCGTCACGAACGTCGCATAGGCCCCAAGCATCAGCATCTCGCCGTGGGCCATGTTGATCACGCGCATCAGGCCGAACGTGATCGCCAGACCGAGCGCCGAAAGGAGCAGAATGCTGCCGGTGCTCAGGCCGTAGATGAGATCGGCTGTGTGGTCCACGAAGAACTGCTTCCGAGCGAGGGCTCGGAGCGCATGCTGGGCGGCGCTCCGCACACCGGCGTCCGATTCGCCGCCCATCGCTTCGAGCTTCGTGCGGAAGCGCGTCGACCCGGAGGCCTCAATCGCCGCTATCGCCCCGAGGCGCCGATGCGGATCGTCGCTCGCGAGGTCGAGCTCGGCGAGTGTTGACACGAGCGCTCTGCGAACGACTTGAACCTTTTCGCGGGAGAGCGCGTCGCGCAGCGCAGGAACGTCTTCTTCGTTCGAGCGGTCCGCGAGCGTTTCGACCGCCGCGAGGCGCGTCTTCTGATCTGGTGATTGGAGATCGAGTCTTGCGATGAGCGGCTCGAGAACCCGCCGGACCTCGTTGTCCATCGTCGGCTCGCGGGTCGGGTCCGCACCGGGTGATGCCCCGGTTATGGCGTCCCGAAGCACGCCCGTCGAATCGCGCACGTAGGCGCGCCCCCCCTCGGTCACGGCCAGGTTGCCGTCGCGAAGCGCATCGAGGACGAGGAGCGCTCGGCTGTCACCGACCGCTGCGACGGCTCGGACCGCGCGCGCGACGTCGTCGCCCGCCGGCTGCGAGAGACCCCGTACCGCCGACTCCAGATCACCCGCGTCGGCGAGGCTTGCGCGGGCCGCCAGGAGAACGGCGACCGCGGCCAGGGTGGCCCAGAGTCGGAACGGTGCTGCACGAGGTCTTCTCGCCATCTTCTTCTCTCCGAGTGCCGCCGTCCACAGCGGCTCGCGCTCAGCGATGTGCCATGGCGACGGAGCCCCCGAACTTCGGTTCGGTGCAATTGCCGCACACCCAGGGGTAGGTCCAATCGGCGACTTTTTTCGCGCTCTCCGGGATGAACGGGCTCCATGCCTGCGCCCGAATCGTTCCCTCGGGAGATTTCCACACAATCTGGAACTGGCCGTTGGCCTGGACCTCGCCGATGAGAACCGGCTTGTGCAGGTGGTGGTTCTTCGCGTCGAGGGAGATGTCGTACCCCGAAGGCGAGCGGAAGGTCTGGTAGCCGAGCGCCTGCCGGACAGCATCCACGTTCGTCGTGCCGGCCTGCGCCACCGCTTGGGCCCACATGTGAAGGCCGATGTACGTCGCCTCCATCGGGTCGTTGGTCACGCGCTTGTCGCCATCGGGCAAGTTGTGCGCAGCGACGTAGCTCTTCCACTCGGCGATGAACGCTTTGTTCTCGGGCGTATCGATCGACATGAAGTAGTTCCAAGCAGCCAGGTGACCGACCAGGGGCTTCGCATCGATCCCGCGAAGCTCCTCCTCGCCGACCGAGAACGCGACGACTGGAATGTCCGTCGCTTTCAAGCCTTGATTCGCGAGCTCCTTGTAGAAGGGAACGTTGGAGTCCCCGTTGATCGTCGAGATGACGGCGGTGCGCTTGCCCGAGGCGAACTTTTTGACGTCGGCAACGATCGTCTGGTAATCGCTATGCCCGAATGGCGTGTATTCTTCTTTGATGTTCTCGTCGGCAATACCCTTCGCGTGCAGGAAGTAGCGAAGAATCTTGTTGGTCGTCCGCGGGTAGACGTAGTCCGTGCCGAGCAGGACGAAGCGCTTGGCGCCACCGCCCTTGTCGCTCATCAAGTATTCGACCGCAGGGATGGCTTGCTGATTGGGCGCGGCACCCGTGTAGAACACGTTGTATGAGGACTCTTCCCCTTCGTATTGGACCGGGTAAAACAGCAAGCCATTGAGCTCTTCGAAGACTGGCAAAACCGACTTGCGCGAAACGGATGTCCAGCAACCGAACACCGCCGCGACCTTGTCTTTCTGGAGTAAGTCCCGGGCCTTCTCCGCGAACAGCGGCCAGTTCGACGCCGGATCGACGATCACCGGTTCGATCTTCCGCCCGAGCACACCGCCCTTCGCGTTGATCTCTTCGATCGTCATGAGGGCGACGTCCTTCAGCGACGTCTCGCTGATCGCCATCGTCCCGGACAGCGAGTGCAGGATGCCGACTTTGATGGGGGCCCCCGGGGCCTCGGCCGGTGCAGGGGCGGGCGCGGCCGCCTGGGTCGCGGAGCTCGAATCGGCGGGCTTGGCCTGCTCCACCGGCTTCGCTTCTTCTTTGCAGCCTGCTGAGGCGATCTGGCACGCCGCAGCGGCCGCGACCAACCAATTTCGCCCGAGAAGCGAACATTTCATAGGTGTCTCCTTGTCCGAACGGGCCCGTCGACGATCGACAGACGACCGGTACGCTCCCATGCCGGTGTTTCCGGGAGTTGTCGGCGCGATTAAATTTCGTGTGCCAGGCGGCCGGCGGCGGCGGACAGAACGCTATCTATGATTGTGTCGACGCCGACACCGCTCTTCGCCTGCGCGAAGACGAACGGGCCGGCGCCGCGCATCGCGCGCGCGTCTCGTGCCATGATTTCGAGGTTCGCTCCGACATGCTCCGCGAGATCCGTTTTATTGATGACGAGCAGATCCGACTGCGTAATCCCCGGACCTCCCTTGCGTGGCACCTTGTCGCCACCCGCAACGTCGATGACGTAGATCGTGTAGTCCGCGAGCTCTCGACTGAATTGCGCGGCCAGGTTGTCGCCTCCACTCTCGACGAAGAGCAACGTCGGTCGCACTTCGTCCATCAGCCGCTCGAGCGCGTCGAGGTTGTGGCTGATGTCCTCGCGAATCGCAGCGTGGGGGCAGCCGCCGGTCTCGACGGCGCGGATGCGCTCGGGCGCGAGCGCCTGGTTGCGATGCAAGAACTCGGCGTCCTCGCGCGTGAAGATGTCGTTGGTCACGACGCCGAGGCTGACCCGATCCCTCAGCGCCCGGCAGATCGCGAGAACGAGAGCCGTCTTCCCGCTGCCGACTGGACCGCCGATTCCGACGGTGAACGCCCGCTGCCCGTAATCGCGCGCGCGCAGCGGGTCTCGGTCACGGAAGCGTCCGGGGTGCGCCCAGTGCTCGTGGCGATGCTCGTCTCCATGTTCGTGAGCGCTGCCGTCGTGCCGATGTTCGTCGTGGTCGTGAGCGCTGCCGTCGTGTCGATGTTCGTCGTGGTCGTGAGCCATGGCCTGTTTTCTCAGCTTTGAAAGAGCCTCGCGTACAAGCGGTCGTGCGTCGCTCCGAAAAGATCGAGGAGAGGCGCCGAGCTCGCCGCGTCGGCCGGTCGCCGTGTCGCGCACTGCTCGAGCACGGCGTCCATCGTCGCCGCGTGGCGATTCTGCAGCCGCTGCGCTTCGTACGGGCCAACGATGCCGAGGCGGACCGCGGCCGAAGCGACGCTGCGCAGGGTGAGGTAGAGGTGCAAGGCGAGCGCCTCTCGCCGCTGGATCGCGAGCGCAGCGAGGGACGCGCCGAACACGGGCGCGAAGTGCGCCCTGATCTCCTGCGTCCGGCTCTGCGCGCCGAGCCGTGCGAGCACCGGGTGGTCGAAGACGCGGGCGCAGGTGGCGACGAACGCGCGGCCTTGCGTGCGGCTCGCGCGGTTCGCGACGTGGCTCGTGAGGAGCGCGTCGATTCGCGCGTCGAGCGCCCGGACGTCGTGGGGAGCGTCGTACGCTCCCGCGACGAACGGGAGCCACGCGGTGCCGGTGTTCCAGAGAGACACTTGGACGTACGCGTCCAGGCGGTCGGGCGTGCTCGCTTCGCCGAGGTGCAGCGCAGCTTCGAGCCCCCCGGAGTGCGCAAACCCGCCCGTCGGAAAGGCGGAGTCGGCAATCTGAAGAATGCGCCAATGAATCGGACCAGCCATAGGGGGGATAGAGCAATCCGAGCAATCAGAACAAGTGGTAGAGTTGCGCGAGCGGAAGCCGGGACGCAGGCGGGCAGCGCAGCAGCACGCCGTCGGCGCGCACCTCGTACGTCTCCGGATCGACCGCGATGACGGGCAGCGCGTCGTTGTGCACCATGTCGCGCTTTCCGAGGCCCCGGCAGCGGCGCACGGCGACGACGTGCTTGGAGAGCCCGAGCCCACTGAGGTTTCCTTCGGCGAGCGCACGCTGGGAGACGAACGCGAGGCTCGTCGCGCCCAGCGCCTTCCCGAGCGCGCCGAACATGGGCTGCATGCGCAGCGGTTGCGGGGTCGGAATCGACGCGTTGGCGTCGCCCATCTGCGCCCAGGCGATGAATCCCCCCTTGAGCACGATCTCGGGGCGCACGCCGAAGAACGCGGGACGCCAGAGCACCAGGTCCGCCCATTTGCCCACTTCGACGCTGCCTATCTCGGAGGACATCCCATGCGCGATCGCGGGATTGATCGTGTACTTGGCGACGTACCGTTTGATGCGGGCGTTGTCGTTGTCGCCTTGTTCGCTGGGCAGCCTGCCGCGATCGTTCTTCATCTTGTCCGCGGTCTGCCAAGTGCGCACGATCACCTCGCCGACCCGGCCCATCGCCTGGCTGTCGCTGGACACGATGCTGATCGCTCCGATGTCGTGCAAGATGTCCTCGGCTGCGATCGTCTCGCCGCGGATGCGGCTCTCCGCGAAGGCGACGTCCTCGGGGATCGTCTTGTCGAGATGGTGACACACCATGAGCATGTCGAGGTGCTCGTCGAGCGTATTGACCGTGAAGGGACGCGTTGGGTTCGTGGAGCTCGGGATGACGTTCGGTTCTCCGCACACGCGGATGATGTCGGGCGCGTGCCCTCCGCCGGCCCCCTCCGAGTGGTAGGTGTGAATCGTCCGCCCCTTGAACGCGGCGATCGAATCATCGACGTACCCCGACTCGTTCAGCGTGTCGGTGTGAATGGTCACCTGCACGTCTTCGCCCTCGGCGACGCCGAGGCAGCAGTCGATTGCGGCGGGCGTTGTTCCCCAGTCTTCGTGGAGCTTCAGGCCGACGGCGCCCGCTCGGATTTGATCGACGAGGCCCTCTGGAGAAGAAGTGTTCCCCTTGCCCGTCAGCCCGATGTTCATGGGAAGCGCATCGGTCGCTTGCAGCATCTGGCGGATGTGGCGCGCCCCGGGGGTGCAGGTGGTCGCGTTGGTCCCCGTCGCCGGTCCGGTGCCGCCGCCGACGAACGTCGTCACGCCGGAGGCGATGGCTTCGTTCGCCTGCTGGGGACAGATGAAGTGGACGTGCGAATCGACGCCGCCCGCGGTGACGATGAGCCCCTCTGCGGAGATCGCTTCGGTGGTCACGCCGACGACCATTCCCGGCGTGACGCCCGACATGACGTCCGGGTTCCCTGCCTTCCCGATCCCAACGATTCGGCCGCCTTTGATGCCGATATCGGCCTTGTAAATCCCGGCTGCGTCGATCACGAGCGCGTTCGTGACGACGCAGTCGAGCGCGTCGTCGTCGCCGGCGCCGGCGCGCTGGCCTTGCCGATCGCGCAGCACCTTGCCGCCGCCGAACTTGCACTCGTCGCCGTAGACGGCAAAGTCTCTCTCGACCTGCGCGATCAGGTCGGTGTCCCCCAGGCGGACGCGATCGCCCACCGTGAGACCGAACATATCCGCATAGTGGCGGCGATCGATGGGTCGAGTCATCCCGCGTCTCCCCCGCGCGCGGGCGCCTCCGCAATAGCGACGAGTCGGATGGTCTTCTCGTCGCCCGGCTCGAAGCGGACCGCCGTCCCGGCAGGAATGTCGAGGCGTTTGCCCAGCGCGCGGAGGCGATCGAACACGAGCGCGGCGTTCGTCTCGGCGAAGGGGTAATGACTCCCGACCTGAATCGGCCGGTCGCCGACGCTCTTGACGACGAGCTCGACCACCGCGCGGTTCTCGTTCAGGGTGATCGTGCCCGGAGATACGAAGCGTTGGCCTGGGAGGTGCGCGGCCCTCGAATCGGCGGTCGACGCGGAAGCAAATGCCGACTCCGGCGGCAAGGGCAAGAAGCTTCCATGAAGCGCAAGGGAGAGATCGACGCGGTCGAGAGCGATGGGTGCGTGGACCGTGACGAGCTTCGTGCCATCCGGGAACGTGCCCTCCACTTGCACTTCGTCGATCATCTCCGCCACGCCGCCCATGACGTGAGCGCGTCCGAGAATTCGGCGCCCGACGTCCATCAGCTCAGCGACGGAGCGGCCGTCGCGAATCAGCTCGAGAAGCTGGGTGGCGATCAACGCAACGGCCTCCGGATAGTTGAGGCGGAGCCCTCGGGCGAGGCGCTTCTGCGCGAGGACGCCCGCGCCGTGAAGCAAGAGCTTGTCGATGTCGCGCGGCGTCAGGTGCATCGCACGCGGAGCATCGCGCATCGAGGCCCGAGGGTCACCACTTTCGAGCGAAAGGGTCGTCACCCAGTGCGCAGGCGAGGGCAGCGAAACTCGGACGCAATCTTCGAGACGCGTTTTCGAAACTATCGGCCGCGACGCGCACCACCGCGGCGTCGTCCCCGACGGGGCTGGCCGCTACGACCGCGGCATCGCCCGGCGACGGCGCAGGAAGCGCGGTGAGCATCGCCTCGCGCATACCTTCGAACCGAGGCCCGATCGCGACGAGCCACATCATCGCTTCGAATCGCCCCATGCGCTGCGCGATCGGGCCCGGGACCGGATCGAGCCGCGTCGCGTCGATGATCGCCACGACCCCCCCCCGCGTGATGGTCGTTCGCGATTCGAAATGGTCGAATTGCCAGCGTTCGCCGCGGGCTGCGCGGCCCGAGGTGTACCCGTCCAAGAGAACGAGAGACGCGCCCGGCGCGAGCGAAATATCGATTCGTTGGTCGTACCGCGCGCCTGCGAAGCACACGACGGGATCGGGAACGATGGCAACGGCCGACCCGTCCCCCGCGCGCACGTCGATGCGCTGCGAGCACCCTCTGGGCGAGCGGTAGACCTTCGTCGCGGCCTGCGTGCCGATGAGCGCGGATGTGCCGGCGTCGGCCTGGATCCGGAGGTCGATTCGATCGCCGTCTACGAGCCCGCCACCGAGACTCGAGAGGAACACCCATGCGGCGTCGCCGTGGTTGCGAGGCGTGAGGAATCGGAGCGGGCTCGCCGCATAGGCCTCTCCGATCACCGTTTTCTCGCCCGAGCGCCGGAACGCGAGCGAACCGCGGCCCGCGCCATTTGTGATAGAAGACTCGCCCGCCTTTGAGCATGTCACGTTTGTGTTCGCCATTGGATATCGCTTCGCTGCGACGAGCGTACAGCGATGGCTCGCGCACACCCGAAGATGTCGTCGCGTCGGTGTTGGCGGAGACCTCCGGGGACGGCGCCGAGGGCGTCTGGATTCACGTCCGCAGCAGGGACGCCCTGCTCGCCGAAGCGCGGACCCTCGAACGGTCCTACGCGCCGAACGCCCGCCCGGCCCTTTACGGCATCCCTTTCGGCGTCAAAGACAACATCGACGTGCAGGGCGAGCCAACGACTGCGGCATGCCCGGCGTTCGCGTACGTGGCGCGCGAGTCGGCCCCCGTGGTCGATCGCTTGCGGGCCGCCGGCGCGATCTGCATCGGAAAGACGAACCTCGATCAGTTTGCCACCGGGCTCGTGGGCGTTCGTTCGCCGTACGGAATCCCTCCCAATCCGTTCGACGCTCGGTACGTCACTGGGGGGTCGAGCTCCGGCTCCGCCGCGGCGGTCTCGCGCGGACAGGTCACGTTCGCGCTCGCAACGGATACCGCCGGGTCCGGGCGTGTTCCAGCCGCCTTCACCAACATCGTCGGCCTCAAGCCGAGCCGCGGGCTCTTTTCCACTCGGGGGGTCGTCCCCGCGAGCCGCTCGCTCGACTGCGTGTCGGTGATGGCGCTCACGTGCGCCGACGCCCGAGACGTCGCGGCGGTGGTGACCGGATTCGACGCGGGCGATCCGTATTCGCGGCCCGCGGCGGCGCGCTTCCGGTGGGCGCCGCCCGCTCTGTCGAGCCAGTCGCGTCTCGGCGTGCCGCGCGCGGACGACAGGCTGTTTGGCAGTGGCGCGGCCCGAGTCGCATTCGAGCAGGCGTGCGGGGAGCTCGAGGCCATGGGCGCGGCCCTCGAGCCGGTGGACATGGCGCCTTTCTTCGAGGCAGGGCGGCTGCTGTACGAAGGGCCCTGGATCGGGGAGCGCTGGTCCGGGTTGGAAGATTTCGTTCGCTCGCATCCCGATGCGCTCCTGCCCGTCCTCCGCACGATCCTGGAGCAGGCGGACCAGTACCGCGCGACGGATGCGTTTCGCGCTCTTCACCGCTTGGCGGCGCTCCGCCGGAGCGTCGCGCCCGTTTGGGACCGCATCGACGCCCTCGTGGTTCCCTCCGCTCCGAATCATCCGCGGATCGACGAAGTCCTCGCCGACCCCGTCGAGGCGAACGCACGGCTCGGCCGGTACACGACGTTCGTCAACCTGCTCGACCAGGCGGCCGTGGCCGTTCCCAGCGGGTTCCGGGGGGACGGGCTGCCCGCGGGGGTCACGTTCATCGGTCCGTGGGGGCGCGATGCTTTGCTTCTCGCGCTCGCGTCGGCGTTTCATGCGAGAGCGCCAGGGTCACTCGGGGCGACCGGCTGGCCGCGGCCCGACCAGGGCGCTGCGAAGAGCCAGGAAGAAGACGGCTGCCTGCTCGTCGCGGTCGTCGGCGCGCACTTGACCGGGCAGCCGCTGAACGGCCAGCTCACCGATCGAGGCGCGCGCCTGGTGCGGACCGCTCGTACGGCGCCTTCGTATCGGCTCTACGCGCTGCCTGGCACGCAGCCGCCGAAGCCCGGTCTCGTCCGCGGAAACGACGGCGATGGGGCGCGAATCGAAGTCGAGGTCTGGGCCGTACCGCTGGAGGCCTTCGGATCGTTCATCGCGGGGGTGAGGTCGCCACTCGCGATCGGACAGATCGACCTGGACGACGGCACGCGCGTCCACGGCTTCTTGTGCGAGGGGCAAGCCGTACGAGGCGCGACTGACATCTCGTCGTTCGGCGCGTGGCGCGCGTATCTCGCGCAAGGGTCCCACCCATGAAGCCGAGCCCCACACCGCCAACGAAGGAGCCCGAGCCCACCGTGCCACCGCTCCTTCGATCGCTCGCGATTGACCTCGGGGCCCTCCTCGGCGGCGGGGTCGAGTGGACGCCGCTCCATGACGGCGTCGAAATTTGCCGGCTCTACGGCGACGGCACGGAGGGTCCTTCCGCGGCGTTCGTCCGGTATGCCCCGAACGCCCGGCTGCGCCTGCACGAGCACGAAGGCCTCGAGCACATCTTCGTCCTGTCGGGCTTCCAGGAGGATGACGCCGGGGTTTATCGCGCCGGCACTATGGTGGTGAACCCACCGGGGTCACAGCACAGCGTCCGAGCGCCCGAGGGTTGCATTGCGCTCGTGCTCTGGGAAAAGCCGGTGAGGTTCATCTAGCACTAACAGGCCGTTGAATAACGAGAGATGAACCGCCAGGGACGCCATGCGAGAGTTGGAAAATCGTCAATCAACTCTCTCCTGGCGATCTTGGCGCCCTGGCGGTTTTCTCGCTCAGTTGTTGAGCGCTCCGGCGCTCACCCACTCGAGCAAGGCGCATTTGGCCGCGGCGTTGAGCACTCCGAATCCGGGCGGCATGCTCCCGCCGAAGAGCGACAGAGGCGACGTGCCCACTTTGACGAGCGTCGACGCCTTCCCGTTGATGTAGCCCTTGCCCTTGAGCCAGGTGTACGCGGCCGTGGCGCTGCTGGGCTGGGTGTGACAGGTCTTGCAGACGGCGGAGAAGCCGTCCGTGCTCCAGATGGACGACCACGTCGGCGCCGTGCCGGCCGCGGACGGGCAAGTAGCGCCCCCATCGTCGGGCCCTCCGCTGCTCGAACCGCTGGGGCCCGCGCCCGAGCTCGAACCGCTGCCCGAGCTCATACCGCCGTCCAAGCCGATGCCGCCGCCCCCCGAGCTCGTGCCGCTGCCCGCCCCGACGCCGCTGCTCGAGCTCGAACCGCTGCCTCGCAAGCCACTGCCGCCGCTCCCGGAGCTCGTACCGCCGCCCGGGCCAACGCCACCGCCGTTGCCCGAGCTCGAACCGAGTCCTCCGCGGCTGCCGTTTCCAGGGTCAGCCGGCCCGGCGTCGTTGGTCGTTCCGCCGCTTGTCGACCCGGGGCTCACTCCCTCGGCTGGGCCTGCGTCGCCTTGGCCAAGGTCCGCCGCTTGGCCGATGTCAGGGGAGGTCCCCCATGGATAGTTCTCCGCCGAGCCGCACGCGGCGACCGCGGCGCCGCTCACCACGGCCATGACGATGGAGCTCTTGGGCATGGGCAGACGCATCGACCATTCCTCGGGCCGCACGGCACGCTCCAGCTACCATATCGGAGCCACGAGTGCACACGGAGCGAGAGGAAGGCCAGCCGGACGACTGGCTTCGACAATCCCCTAAAACCGCGCCGCCGGCGGTGACAGCACCTGGTGGGGGAGTCCCATCTCTTGGTCGGCCTTCTTGTCTTGCGGCACGAATCGGTTCCCCCGAAGATCCTGCACGTCGATCACAATCTCGACCGCGACGTTCGCCGGCTCCGTCGTGCGCAGGCCCAGATCGAAGCCGGTTACCCCGGCGACGACCGGCGGAATCCACGGTGTGTAGAGCAAGTCGCTGGGAACGGAGTTGGACCGATTCTGCGGGTTGAAGATGTTGTTGGCGATCTGGGTCGCGTCATAGCCGGTTCCCGTCCCTTGCCCTTGGGCCTGCGGACTCGCCAGGAGCTTCTCGACCGCGGCCAGCTTGATCGCGATTTCGTGGACGTCGTCGGCGGTGATCGTCCCCTCGATCCGCTGTTTGCCCGCTACCGTGAACTCCATGTCGTAGCCGTAGTTGGGCATCGTCGTTTCGTCGTCTATCACGGTGACCCCGGGCCGCCAGCGCACGAACTCGTTCCACGGATCGATCAGCAGCCATACGTCGTGCGGCGCAGCGTCGATGTTCGAGATCGTGAAGCGCACCTCGACGCTCTCGTCTTCGGCGCGCAGGAAGACGCCGCGTGGATAAGGCGTACCCTTCGGCGCCGCCCCGACCGCCTGCACGTCGGCGCTCGTCATCTTGCGGACCGGCAGGGCAACGGGGACCTCTACCTGGTAGAGGGTGAGCTGTCCGTCGCTGTAGTACGGCGGCGTCTTGTCGGTCATCCCGACGTCGACCGGTTGGGTCACCTGGTCGGCGGAGCCGTCGTTGCACGCACCCGCGACGGGCACGGTGAGAGCGACCGCGAGCGCCGCGAGCGCCCGTGTGGGGGTAGCGCCCCCGACCCGCCCGGTCCCTGGCCCCCACATGACCAGCCCTGCACCGCACCGCGGCGCCGCAACGACCATCGCCTTCACCATGGAGGCTGCCTGTTGCGACGCATGTGCCAATGGTATCTGAAGTTCGAAAACCACCTTACACTCGCTCTCGCATCGATGCCGCCCCGGCTTGCCTCCACCCACCTGCGCGTCGATGTCGGCGGGGTTCCGGCGATCGACGGGCTGACTTTCGCCACCACCGGCGATCACGTCCTCGTGCTCGGAGCCGCCAGGGCGCTCTTCGAGGCAGCCGCGGGGATGCGGCCCATTTCTCGAGGCGAGCTTCGGGTCGAAGGGATGGCGGCACCCCAGGCGATCCGCGCGGGAATCGTCGCGTGCGCGCCCCTCGACCCGCTGCTTCCGGCCGAGTGGACGGTTTTCCAGTACGCGACATGGAGCGCGCGATTGGCCGGCCACGAGCGGGCGACGGCGTCCGCGCTGGCGACCGATGCGCTGGGTCGCATGCAGATCGAGCCGATGAACAAGGCGAAGCTCGGCGCGGCGTCGCTGGCGGTCAAGCGGGCCGTCGTCCTCGCCGCTGCGCTCGCCACTGGCGCGGGAACGTTGCTCGTCGAGGATCCCACCGCCGGCCTCTCGGGCGAGGCGGCCCACTTGCTCGCGCGCGCGACCGTGCGCGCCCTCGATGACAGGCTGACGGCGATGTTCGCAGCGCGCGTGCCCCTGGAGTCCCCGCTGGCCCTCGGGGCCGACGAGGCGATCGTGGTGGACGGATCACAAGTCACGGTGCAAGGCGCACCGGCAGAGGTGGCCGCGGCGGAGGGAACGCTCGCATTGAGGGTCCAAGGAAACGTCGACGCCTTCCAGCGCGCCGTCCAAGCGCAGGGCGGGCGCGCACGGGTTGCGACCGGAGCGCCGCCACCCGTGCATGTCCGCGTGGAGCTCGGTCCCCTCATCGCGCGCGACCTTCTGCGCATTGCCGCCGAATCCGACGCGACCGTGGTCGAGCTACGCCCGCTGGGTCGTCCCTTCGCGTAGACTCGCTCGAGCCATGGCCCCACACTCCACGCTCACGCGCGACGACGCCGCTCGATTGCCGGTGAGCGTGCGCCCGCCGGCCGATCGCAGTCGGCTCGCCGTCTACACGGCCATGGGCGCGTCGATCGGCGCCCTTCCCGTTCCCTGGCTGCCCGACTCATTGCTGCGCCGCGTGCGCGGGGCGCTCGTCCACGACTGCGTCGTACGACACGGCCTCTCGCTGACCCGCGAAGCGCGCGCCATCCTCGCCGAGCCCTCCGGAAGCGAAGTTCCCCGTGGATTTGCGTCGCAGGCGGTCCGGTACCTCGGCGTGCGACTCGCCGCGCGCGCGCTGGCCCGCTTCGGCCCGATCGGCGCCCTGTGGCCCGTGCGCGACGCCCTCCGCACTTACGCGCTGGGTCACATGGTGAGCCGGTATCTCGACACCGGGCGGACGGAGCGCGCCGTCCGCATCGACGCCGACGAGGCGCGGCGTCTGCGCCGTGCGATCGATGGGGCGGTGGCCCGAGCGCTCACCGTCGAGCCATTGCCCGCCGACGAGCCGGTGGCGATCGACGACCAGCGCGACGCGACGACAGCGCTGGTCGATTGGCTGATCGGCCTCGCGGCGGGCGTTCCCGACCGGTTGATGCGACGGCTCGACGCGGCTTTCGACGACCTGCTCCGAACGGCCAATGGCTGACGAGCGGTCGGTCGTTGCGCGAGCGCGCCGGGTCATCGTCAAGCTCGGGTCGCGCACCCTGGCGAGCGACCCGGGCATCTTCGATCGCCTGGCGGCGAGCGTTGCGTCACGCCCGGGTGGCGCGTTCGTGGTGGTGTCGAGCGGGGCGATCGCGCTCGGCATGAAGAAGCTCGGATACCGAACGCGGCCCAAAGAGATCGCCCGGCTCCAGGCGGCGGCCGCGGCCGGGCAATCGCTGCTCATGCGCGCCTACGAAGAAGCGTTCGGGGCACGCGGGCTGACGGTCGCCCAGGTGCTCCTCACCTACGCCGACCTGGCCGACCGCACACGATCGAACAACGCGCGGGCGGCTCTCGGAGCGCTGATCGAGGCCGGCGCGGTCCCCATCCTCAACGAGAACGACTCCGTCGCCGTGGACGAGATCACGTTGGACAACGACCAGCTCGCCGCGATGGTGGCGCCGCTCGTCGACGCCGAGCTAGTGGTCCTTCTGAGCGACGTCGAAGGCTTGCTCGACGGCGACGGGCGACGAATCGCCGTGGTGCGCGACGTAGCCAGCGAGGCGCTGCCGCACATACGCCGGTCGACGAGCGGCGTCGGTAGGGGCGGAATGGCGAGCAAGGTGGAGGCGGCGCGCCGCGCGACCCTCGCGGGAGCCAACGTGGTGGTCGCGGACGGCAGCGCGGCGGGGGCGCTCGACGGCGTGCTCGCCGGCGACGACGTGGGAACGCTCTTCGTCGCGGCGCGCGACCGCTTGAGCGCGAGAAAATACTGGATCGCCTTCACGCTGCGTCCGCGCGGCGACCTGGTGCTCGATCGCGGGGCGGTCGAAGCCGTCCTCACGCGGGGCAAGAGCGTTCTTTCGGTGGGCGTGCTCGGCGTCCGAGGCGACTTTCGGGCGGGGGACGCAGTGCGCATCGTCGACGGCGACGCACGCGAGATCGCCCGAGGCCTCGCCCGGTGTGGCGCCGGCGAGGTGGCCATGGTCGCCGGCAAGGCACGCGAAGAGCTGCCGGAGGGATTGGCCGAGCTCGCGCTGGTGGTGCACGTCGACGAAATCGTCGTCGGCCTGCATGGAGCTTGAGCGAGCCCCTGGCGCGTAAGTTCCAACAGACTTGAGCTCGAGCAGGATAAGGGTCGCCGGCGTGTCTCCCAACCTCGCCGGCGTATCTCCCAACCTCGCCGGCGTATCTCCCAACCTCGCCCGCGCATCTCCCAACCTCGCCCGCGCATCTCCCAACCTCGCCCGCGCATCTCCCAACCTCGCCGGCGTATCTCCCAACCTCGCCCGCGCATCTCCCAACCTCGCCCGCGCATCTCCCAACCTCGCCGGCGTATCTCCCAACCTCGCCCGCGCATCTCCCAACCTCGCCCGCGCATCTCCCAA
>CAZHED010000012.1:0-122877 GCA_964531095.1 uncultured Polyangiaceae bacterium
GAAGGACCAGCGGCGAATGCCCTGCTGCTTCAGAAACTTCCAGAAGCGGTAGAGCGCCTCCTGGCGGCGCGGCGCCGTGCCGTCGCCCGAAGTGATGTCGCGGAGCGCCGGAGTTCGACGTTACGGTAGGGTGACGAGGCGGGCGCCGTGGCACGATGTGGAAACCGTGTGCGGCTCGATCCTGGCGCGCGACATCCCCTCGCGAGTACGCGCTCTTCGCGCCTGGATCGGAGCCATTGCATGCGTTCTTCTTCCGGCCGCATCGTGGCTGGACGGCTCAGGGACATTTGCGTGGGCGATGTACTCCCGCGCAGGTGAGTTCTGCATCGACCTCGTTGCGTTCGATGCGGACGGAACACCCCATCGGCGAAATCCCACGCTGCTCGCCGGCCACGCCGGTTTCGGTGCCGCGCCGCTCCTGGCCGGATCCGATCACTGGCGACAGGGGCCATCGATGGCCATCCTTCGTCACCATATGGGCGCCCTCGCGGAGTATGCGTGCTCCGAGACGGGGGCGGCCTCGGTCGAAGTCACCCTTCACGAACGCGTCCTCGGGGGCACCGAACGCACAACGACGCGCCGCCGCGGGTGCGTCCGGTGACGCGGCCGAGCGACGACCTCAAGATGATCGGCGTCGCGCGTCTGGTCTTTGGCGGTCTCGTGCTGCTGAGGACGACGTGGCTGCTCGGGCTCTTGCACCTGCGCTACGAGGCTGGAGCGAGCCCCCTGCTCGGCTGGCCGTCCGATCGCTGGCACGTCGCCGCGTTCGGGCTGGCGTTGCCGCCATGGGTGGTCGCCGCGCTCTGTGTGGGCCGGACCCTGGCCATCGTTCTGTTCACGCTCGGAGCGTGGACGACGTCGGCGGGCGTTGCGGCAACCATCCTCGGTTACGTCGTTCTCTCGCAAAACGTCATGGGGTACGTGAACACACTGCACTTGCTCCTGCTGGGAATGCTCGTCCTGGCCCTGGGTGGGGCTGGCACTCGTTTCGGGCTACGGCCCGAGCCGGCGGTCGATCCGCGTTCCGGCTTGTGTCTGGTGCGCGCCCTGGTGGTTTCGGTCTACGCCTGGAGCGGCTTCGCGAAGCTGAATGGGTCTTGGCTCGGTGGCGACGCGCTCCTCCAACTCCACGACACCGGCATCGTCGGCGGCGCACTTTCCGCTGTCTTGCTCTCGACACCGTGGCTGCGCGCGCTCACGTCCGGCAGCGTCGCGGCGGCGGAGCTCGCGCTCGGACCGCTGCTCCTCTGGCCTCGCACCCGACCTGTCGCCGTCGCGCTCGCCGTGCTCCTGCACGTCGTGCTCGAGGCCTCCGTACATCCGGACTTCTTCGGATTTGCGATGGCCGCGCTGTTGCTCTCGTTCGTCGAGCCGAGGCCGAGCCGTGTGCTCGATGCGGCCCCTGCGACCTAGCGGCCACCGCGACGCCATTTTCGCGCGTCACAGAAGCTCTACTGACAGGGCCCCTGCCACGTGGCCGCTTGCGCGGGCCATACGATCAGGCCATCCCCGCACATCTCGTCGTTCGTCGAGAGGCCCGGGAGCACGTACTGGTCGGTCGGGTTGACCCAGGTGCAATCGGTCTCGATTCCATCCCCCGCCTCGACGTCCTGGTCGACGACGTAGGTACGTTGTTCGGCGAAGTCCCACGGTGCCACGTCCACGAAGACCGAGCGCGTGCCGTCGGCTCGAACGATCGCGCCCTGAAAGGATTGCCCCAAGAGGTGCATGTGGGGCCACGCCGACCAGACGTGCATCGGCGCCCCCACAGGGCACGTCGTGGTCGAATGCTCCTCGGTATTCGGGCGGATCGCGGGCACGCCTCCGACCGCCGGGAGCCACGCAGCCACCTGGTCGGGCGCGACGTCGGTCGTCTCGAGCGTCACCGACGCTCCGGCGGGCGGACCGGCCACGAAGCGCAGGACGTGCGCCTGAACGACCAGCCGCTTCGTGCCCGAGGGGAGGACGAGGGCCACGCCGTCGGGCAAGGTCAGCGCATCGCCTCCCGGCGCCCAGACATGCATGGTCCAGGAGTTCGGCATCGCGTCGCAGACGACGGGGCCGTCGGGGTAGTCGCCGGACACTGCGAAGAGCGTGGCGTGATGAAGCAAGGGTCCGCCGGGGACGGGGGGTCTCCATACGATGCGCTCGAGCCAGCGCCCGACCACTTGCGCGGCATCGAATCCGAAGCACTCTCGCTGCTCGCCGCTGACGGCAGCGTCGATCGCGAAGTCCAGGGTGATGGCGCTGCGCGACGAAGAGGGGTCGGGCGCATGCGCAACACTCGACGAGCATGCGCACGCCGCGGCCGCGACGAGCCCAAAGCAAGGCGGAGAACGGTTCTCGCGCACGGCCCGCAACATCACAACGTAAACGGCGGCCGGCATTGGCCTACGAAGCAGCCGAGGTTGCCGCAGTCGAGGTACCTTTTTTCCCACGTACACGAATCCGCGAGGCAGAGCGGGTTGTCGTAGAAGACGAGCCACCTGCCATCCGCGCACACTGAGCGAGGGAGCGGACAGGATCCGGCCTCGGAGGCGTCCGCGCTGCACGCGACCGGGACAGGATCCGGCCCCGGTGCGTCCAGATTCGTGGCGTCGAGATCGACGCCCGGGGCGGCGCCTTGGTGCGGGCCACCGGACCAGGCGTCGCCGTCCGGGTCGTTGCTCGCGTCCGAGGCGTTCGCGACGGGCCCGTCGCTCTCTGGCGCTTCGGATCCTCCATCGGCACCTGGCGCAGATGCGTCGGTCAGACCGGTGCCGGATGCGTTCTGCGACGTTCCAGTGGCGCAAGAAGCAGCGAAGGTCAGCGCCAGGACCGCTATCCGTACCGCCCGAGGCCGAGTGGGCAGCGATGAAGCGTTGCGACAACCCCAAGCTGCATCGGTCATGACGTGTCCCATGGCCCGCTCTTCTTCTTTCCATCGGTGTCGCCGCACACCTCTGTTCGCGTTCGTGGACAACTCCTCATGTCCAAGCCTCCGTGTGCGGCGATAGGACGCCGTTATCTCGTTGTGCCACGCTGCGGCACATGTCGCGCGCATCCACGCCTCCCACGTCGTGTACTTCCGCGGCGACGACAACGGCGACATCGGCGTCGTGCGCATCCTCGGCAAGCTCCCCGAGCTCCACTTCGATCCCCTCCGCGACGACGAAGCCGAAGAAGACGAGCAGGGGTAGCTGCCCCCTCTACGTCCGTCCTCGCACCTGACGTTGCTTGGGGTCGGCCGAGTTCTCCCAATCGTGTGCTCAGGCCGCTCCGCCATGTGCGGGCTTCGCCCTTTCCCCGCCTCCGCCGGGGGACTGGCTGCGCGATCCTGTGCGCGCTCAGGGGGGAACTGGAACGGCTCGGCCTTCGGCCAGCGCCAGGAGACGAGGGGGCCCCGTTTGCAGCGGGCGAGCCCCTGACCGCATCGGGCTCCCGCCCGACGCCGAGACCGCGTCTACCACCCACGGAGGACAGGGGGCTGCGCATTTCGCGCGACTCGAACGCCGATTTTGCGACGACGTGATCGCAACAGAGCCGACCACTCCGATTTGTCTCGGAGAGCGCAGCCCATTGGGACCCGGCTCGCTAGTCACGTGTATCCTGCAACCGTCGTGTCCCACCAGTGTCCCAGCTCACCGTCACCCCGCCGTCCGCCACGTTGCACCGCGTTGCGCGGGTCTGAGCCGAATCTCTCGTGGTTTCGCGGCTTCGCGCGCAATTGCCGCCAGTTGGGAGAGCCCGGTCTCAATCCCTCTCGCCCCGACGAATTCTTACGAATGACTCTGCGTGGCTGCAGAATCGTCCATCTCCCCGTGGTCATGCCGGACTAGCCGGACCACCGGTCGCTGCCCGAGCCCTTGGGGTACCTACACCTTGGGGCCCTTCGCTCGGGGAGCGCCCCAGACCGAGAGCACCACGACCTGGTCCGCGCGGACGACGTAGTAGACGTGATTCTGCGTCCTCGGCATGAGCACCCGACGCACCGTCCGGCCGAAGCTCGACGGGTAGATGGCACCGAGCCCGGGTGCGGCCCCGATGCGTTCGATGGCCGCAGCAACCTCCTCGTCGAAAAGCTCCGGCGCGAGAGGTCGGTTCTTCAGCCACCACGTCTTCAAGCGCTCTGCCTCCGAGAGTGCCCTCGGAGCAAGCCGGACCTTCATCGATGAGCGCGGAGACGAGCGAGCGCTTCGTCGGCGTCGATGAGCTGCCCGTTGTTAATCTGCTCGAGGCTCTCGCGGATCGAGTCGTGCAGCGCGTCGCGCTCCTCGTCGCTCATGTCGTCGGCATCGACGGGCTGCAAGTACACGACTTCGCCCTCCGGCAAGTCGGTGGGCTCGTCGAGCACGAGCCGGCCGTTGAAGACGTGGGCTTTGAGCGGCTGCATCGCTTGCAAGTCTAACCTTCCTCAACCTCGCCGGCGAGCGAGGCCAAGAGCTCGGCGCCTCCGTCGCGGAGCGCGACCGCACCGCTCGCGCGAACATCGCTGGCGATCACGGCTGCGAGCGCCTCGAGCGCGCACGGTCGATCAGCGGCCGGCCGTCGGCGACTAAGAAGGGGGGTGCCCCACGAGCCGTTCGCGTCGCCCGCTGGCGTCGTCGCAGTGGTCTCCAGAATCTCTCCACGACTCAGGTCGATTCCGGGAGACTGGTGGAGACGGGCGGAGACTCGGATATGCCCTGTTTTCGGTGTGGAATCGAACCACTACGATGGAAACGCGAGCGACATCGCCTGGTTAGAAATGGTCGCTTGCAGGGGTTCAAATCCTCTCGCCCCGACTGGCGAGCGTTCGGTGGGCGAAGTCGACAAACCTAATGTCCAGGGAGCGCAAGCAAAGGGCGGCATCCGCGCGCCGCCGACCGTCGATTACCCCGTGCGCCGAGCACCGACGCGCGCAAGGGTGCGGCTCTCCACGTCGCGCTCGTCGTGCGGGTGGGGGGCCGGATGCGCCGCAACGAACGCTGCGACATCTTCGGTCTTCGAGTTGACGAGGCGCCGATCTTTGAGCGGGGCCCCCCGCGACATGCCGAGCGCTTGTCGGGCCCTCACTGGAGTCGCCGTCCGCAAGACGCCCACGCGTGGCGCGCGCGCCTTCACCGCGACGCTTACCCGACGCGACGGCGCCGTGATCCACGTCTTGCCGCCGTCGCTGCCGTGCTGCCAATCGTACGACGCGCACCGGGCCGCCACTTTGGCGACGACCTTTGCCACCCCGGAGACGGGCCCTGCTTCGTGTTCTCATTGATGGTCGCGAGGACTGCGGAGAGCGGGGGCGCGGGGTTGGGGAAGGTCGGGTTTCCCGTCATCCGTTTCACGATTCCCTGGGCATACGAGACGAGCGTGGGCACGCTCCTCGGCAGGGCAAGCGTGACGGTCTGGGCGACGGATGGATTTGTTCGTGTCGGTCATGGTCATTCTCCGTTTTCGGTCGATGTGGGTTGGTCAGTCGTCTTTCGGTTTGTGGAATTCGGCGTGCTATTTGTGAAGTGTCTACCGTTGGTTCCAGAAAGCGGCTTCGTGAGTGTGAAAGCCCCCTTCTAGTCTTGTGAAAGCTGCGTGTTCGATGGTGAAGCCCTCCTTTCCTTGTGACAAGGCGTCCTTTTTCTTAGCGAAGCGTCACTTGCGGCCAGCGACGCGGCTTTTATTTTTGGCAAAGCCTCTATTTCGTTGGTGAATGGTTTATTCATTGTAAGAAGCTCGTCTCTGCTTGTTGGCATAGCATGTTTCGTCGTCGGCAACGTGTCGCTGATTGTCGGCAGCGACTCGCTTGTCGTTGAATAAGCGTCTCTGCTTGTTGGAAATCATCCTTCCTTGTTCGCAGAGCGTCACTGTTCGTTGGCAAAGCGTCGCTCGTTGAGGACGGTGCATCGCTTCTCGAAGACAACGCGTCGCTCCTCGAAGTCAACGCATCACTCTTCGAAGACAACGAACGGGTCTTCGTTGACGATGCGTCGCTCCTGAAAGACAACGCGTCGTTCTCGCTTGGGAGAAAGGCAGTTGCCTCTTTCCGCGCTCGGTTCGTCGAAGTACGAGCTGCTCTTGGTCCTATCGGTGCCGCTCCGGCTCGAGTCCGAGTGACTTTTTGTCGAGCCAGAGCGGCGTTTGCGAAGCGCAATGAGGTGCTCGACGAGGACCACCGAGCCAAGCGAAGTGCCCTCGCTGCCCTCCTCTACTTAAGCGCTCAGGGCGCGATTTCGTTTGACGAGCGAGGACGATTTTCCTTGAAATGTGGGCGTACCCCCGGCCCGGCCTCTTCCTGGGAAGCAGACGTACGGCCGCATGCAGAGATCAGGAAGAGGGCCATGGCGACACCCCCTCGATTGCATTTCATCGTCTCGACCTCCGATTGCCGGTGCACGAAACCCGGTCCTGCCTTCGATGAATCAACGCGGACGTTGCCCGGCCAAGCGCTGCGGTAATTCCCCCCTTCATGAGAATCGGGCTCGAGCATGCGCCGTACCCGCGCACAACGCCCGTCCCTTGTATGAACGGATGGCGCGGGCAGTGCCACACTGTGCCGCGGCACGATCGCGGGACCAGAGTGCTTGCGCGCTAGGGCGGCTTCGCGTTCTGGATCGCTGCGCCACGACGAAGCCGCCGCCGCGGGCGCCGGATCGTCCAGTTTCCTATGTGGACGTGCCGCTGGACCGGTGGCAGGCCGGACTCTCCAGGATGGGCCTGCCGCCGCACACCGAACAGCACGTCGCCACCATGGCCCAGCTGCATCGGGACAATCGTTATGACCGCACAGCCGACGGCGTCGATCGCGTGACAGGCATCCCGCCTCAGTCGATCGAGGCGTTCGTGGGCGCCCGCAGGGACTTCTACCTCGGTGGAGCCCATGGGAGCGGCTCCGGGGGTCGGGGCTAGCTGGCTGTTGGCGGTATTCAGTCGACTCGTGACCGGTGATGACGAGGTGGACGCGATTGCTGGCCGATTATCAAACTGATCGATTTTCAATGGACCGCACCGTTTCGCACCTCAAGGATGCGCTTCCTGCGGGCTCGGCGTAGACTCTCGCCGTGAAGACGGCTTTCCAACAGGACATCCGCTTCACCCAGTCGGCCGACGGGACGCGTTTGGCGCACGCGGTCTTCGGCGAAGGGCCTCCCCTCGTTCGGGCGGCGCACTGGCTCACCAACATCGACCTCGACTGGCAGACGCCCATGTGGCGGCCATGGTTCGACGCGCTTGGCGCTCGCTACAGCTTTCATCGTTACGACTCGCGCGGCTGCGGTCTATCGGATCGAAAGGCGACCGAAGCCACCCTCGAGGTCCTCGTTGCCGACCTCGAGGCCGTCGTCGACGCGGCGAACCTCGATCGCTTTGCCCTGCTCGGCACCTCGCAGGGTGGGGCGGTCTCGGTCGCGTACGCAGCCCGCCACCCCGAGCGCGTCAGCCATCTCGTGCTGCTCGGCGCCTTCGCGCGCGGGCCTTTGCGTCGCAATCCGAGCTCGGACGAGCTCGAGAGCTTCTTCGCCCAGCTCAAGCTGATCGAAGTGGGCTGGGGACAGGACAATCCCGCCTTTCGGCAGCTCTTCACCAACCAGTTCTTCCCGAATGCGACGCCCGAGCAGATTCGATCGTTCAACGACCTGCAGCGCATGTCGTGCGAAGCCCCGCAGGCGGCGCGCATCGTCCGGGCCTTCAGCGACATCGACGCCTCGAGTCACCTCGCGCAGGTGCGCTGCCCCACCCTGGTCCTACACACGCGCGGGGACATGTGCGCGCCCTTCGACGAAGGGCGCTTCCTGGCATCGTCGATCCCCGGGGCGCGCCTCGTGCCTCTCGAGACGCGCAGCCACGTACCGACGCCAGGCGAACCATCCTTCGAGCGGATGATCGAGGAAATCGATGCGCTCATCGAGCCGGACCGTGGCGGGGCCCGCGGCGGCGCCTTCCCGCAGCTCACCCGCCGCGAACGGCAGATCCTCGAGCACATCGCGCGCGGAAGCGACAACCTGCAGATCGCCGCGCATCTTGAGCTTGCCGAAAAGACCGTGCGAAACCATATCACCGCCATCTTCGCCAAGATGGGCGTCGAGAGCCGCGCGCAAGCGATCGTCCAGGCACGCGAGGCCGGGCTCTCGGACGAGCCGCGACGCTGAACCGGGACGGCGGTCCCAATTTTCGGGCATGTCCGCGGCCGATCGGCCTTTCAGTCGGGACCGTGGCCTCATGTGCCGGTCGCCGATTCGACGTACGTCTCGTCGGAGAACAGAAGTCGACACAACGTCGACCTGCAAACCCAGCGAGGCCGCCATGTACATCGTCGCCATCCACAGCATCTCGAACCCCGAAAAATTCTGGAGCGCCGCGAAGACGTTGTCCATCCCGTCGCACGTGAAGCTGCTCTCCGTCTTTCCGAGCACCGACGGTGCAAAAGGCATCTGCCTCTGGCAAGGCGAGTCGCTGGCCATCGTGAAGCCGCTCGTCGACTCGCTCACGTCCGGACTGTCGGCCAACGAGTACGTGCCGATCGAGGCCAGCAACGCGGTCGGGCTGCCCAAATGAACGTCGACCTCGGCGCCGTCAAGACTCGCCAGCAGGCTGCCTGGTCCTCAGGCGACTACGCCATCGTGGGGACCACCCTGCAAATCGTCGGTGAATCGCTCTGCGAGGCGCTCGATCTGCGCGCCGGCTCGAGCGTCCTCGATGTCGCCGCCGGAAACGGCAACGCCACTTTGGCGGCGGCACGACGCTGGTGCGACGTGACCTCCACCGACTACGTGCCCGCGTTGCTCGAGGCGGGGCGCAAGCGAGCGGCGGCGGAGGGCCACATCGTCACCTTTCGAGAGGCGGACGCCGAGAGGCTGCCGTTCGCCGACCGCTCGTTCGATGTCGTCGTGTCGACCTTCGGCGTGATGTTCACGCCCGATCAGGATCAGGCTGCAAAGGAGCTTGCGAGGGTTTGCAAGGCGGGCGGTCGTATCGGCCTTGCCAATTGGACACCCGAGGGCTTCGTCGGGCAGCTCTTCAAGACGATCGGCCGCCACGTCCCGCCGGCGGCCGGCGTCCTTTCACCGGCGCTCTGGGGAACCCGCGCGCGACTCGACGAGCTCTTCGCCGGGACGGCGAAACCGATTCGGATGAACGAGCGCGAGTTCGCCTTTCGCTATCGCTCGCCGATGCACCTGCTCGAGGTCTTCCGGACGTACTACGGGCCGGTGAACCGGGCATTCGGAGCGCTCGACCCGGCGGGTCAGGAGGCCCTCACGCGCGACCTCATCGCGCTCGCCGAGGCCGGCAACCGATCGCGTGACGGCTCTCTCGTCTTGCCGAGCGCCTACCTGGAGGTGGTTCTCGAGAAGGCGTGACCCGGGATCCCGGAGCGTGTGCGTCGCGGCGGCAATGCCGCGACGCGTTCTGCTCGGACCTCGGCGAACGGCGAGGCGGGCAAATGGGACGCAAGACCGCTCAGCCCTTCGGCGGGGCGGTCAAAGCTCGATCGGCAGGCCGAGGTGCCGGCGATACACGAGATCTCTGTGCTCGCGCAGCGCGACAGGCACTGCGGCGGTCAACTCTGGATAGGCTGTCTCGAAGGCGTGGCGCATCGCCGGATGCATACCGGGACACTGCTCCTGCGGGAGCGGAGCGAAGGGGGCGAGAGCGGTCGCCAGATAGATATCCAAGACGCTCAGTCGATCGCCAAAGAGGTACTCCTGCCCGCGCGCCTGTTTCGATTCCACCAGTCGTCCGAATCGCTCCAGGGCGGACATCACGCGCTCCTTCGTTGCGGCAGCCCGCTCCGGCGCGTAGCCATACTTCGGCGCGAGATAGCTTGCCGTGCGCAATGGGAAGCCCTCGCGGCCCTGGCTTGTCAAGCCACGGTGAATCACAAGCAGCCGCCCATTCCAAACGAGCCCGCCCTCGCCCAGCAACTCGTGCGCGAGACCGAACGTCCGGGTCCGCTCGTCGGCATCAATGGGAACGAGGCTCGTGCGGCCGCCGAGCCGCTCCGCCGCCTCGATGATCTCGCTCCAATGCGCCCGAGGCGGCTCTGCATCAATAAAGAGTACTGGTGCGTTGGGGAAGCCAGTCCATTGCTTGACCGCCGCGTCGCTGGGCAGGAAGCGCACGAGCACGCCGTCGATTCCCTTTGCGACGAAGATGCCCTTCGCGGCTTCCGACCAAGGGCTGGGAGTTGCACCTACGACGACGAGGCGCACGCCGGGCGCAGATCGCGCCTGCTCGAGGTCCACGAATTTCATGGTCCACAAGGTAGCCTTTGCGGCGCCGCTGCGGGCGTCACCAAGCGATCGGCCGCTCGTCGCGGAAGAATCCGCCGGTCGGCCCGCCCTCCGGCAGCAGCGCGAGCCACACCGGGGTGCGCGCGCCTTGCTGGGGTGTCCGAGGCGCGGCAGGGCCACCCATGCGCGTTCGAACCCAGCCCGGACAGGCGGCGTTGACGAGAATGCGACGCGGATCGTTCGCGAGCTCGCGGGCCATGACCCGCACGAGGGCGTTCATCCCCACCTTCGAAACGCTATA
The DNA here is from genome assembly GCA_964531095.1 of uncultured Polyangiaceae bacterium. Lineage (GTDB taxonomy): Bacteria > Myxococcota_A > Polyangia > Polyangiales > Polyangiaceae > Palsa-1150. The sequence goes on from CAZHED010000012.1 coordinate 10,477, forward strand.
CGCGTTCGACGGCCAGCCGCGAGCCGGGTGCGTACCCGACGCAACGTCCGAGACGAACGAGTGCATCAACGCGACAAGCGACGAACGCGTCATCGCCGGGTCCTCGAATTGCTCGCGGACGGCACCATGCACGTGCGATAGCTCGCCCATCCCGCTCGACACCATGACGATGCGCCCGCCGGACCGCATCGCCGGAAGGAGCGCGTCCGTGACGTGCATCGCCCCGAAGAAGTTCGCCTCCAGTGTCTGGCGTGCCACTTCCGCGTCGAACCCATCGAGCGAGGTGCCGGCGTTGTTCACGAGAACGTCCACGCCTCCCTCCACGGACAGGCGTGCTGCGAGCGCGTCAATTTGATCGCGTCGCGTAACGTCGAGCGTAGCGAACCCTTCCCGCGGTTCGCGACTCGTGCCGATGACGCGCACGCCGCGCTCGCGGAGCTGACGCGCAATCTCGGCTCCGATGCCCCGATTCGCTCCGGTTACGACCGCCACACGTTCTTGGGTCACGGGGGTAATTTACGGACGCTCCCGCCCGAGTCGCAAGGATCAAACGTCCGCCCCTCACGTCGAATCGGTCACGAGTGACTTAGGACGTGGAAGGTCACCCACCCGGGTCCAGCTCTACAAATTTTCGGAAACCACCTCGCCCTCCAGGCGCGCCCGGTCCTCATTCGATCGCGGTTCATCATCGCCGGCGCAGAACAGCTCAGACCCCGGCGCGCAGCAAAGACGCCTCGGACGCCGGGGCTGCCTTTGTTCTTGTGTCGGGCAATCGCCGGCTCTCCGGACGCAGCGCCCAGGACGCGGCGAGGATGCCGATGAGGACGATGGGTGCCATCACATGGAACGCCCCCCCCGCGTTGGCCGCGGACGCGACGGCGGCGCCGGAGAGGTCGATGAAAATGCCGGCGTAGGCCCACTCCTTCGCGAGCCTCAGGTTCGGTGCAAGCAGTGTCAGCGCTCCGAGCACCTTCCAAACGCCGAGCAAGACGATGAAGTGCACCGGGTAGCCGAGGGCGGTCATTCCCTCGACAGTCTGCGGTACGCGTAGAAGCTGCGCCGCGCCGCCTGATCCGATGCACAGCGCGATGAGAACGGTGCAAAGCCAGTACGCAATCATCTTCCCTTTCATCTCGGACGCTCCTTTCCGAATTGGATCCACTTTCATCCGGTCGCTGCAGAGCCGCAGCGCCTTCGCCTGATCGTCCACGTGGATCGGCATGGTCTGAATCTTCATTTGCGTCCTCCCGGGAGTTGACGTTTCAACGAATGGGAACGTGACCACGGTCGTGTCACGATGCGTGCCCCTGGTCCGTCATCCCCGTGACGAACGAGAGGAGCTGAATGTGACAGACGATTCCCTGAGCGCGCGATTCGAGGAGAACCGGCCGCGTCTGCGTGCGGTCGCGTACCGCCTGCTGGGCTCGAGGAGCGACGCCGAAGACGCCGAGCAAGAGACCTGGCTGCGGGTCACGCGGGCCGACACCGGGGCAGTGGACAACTTCGGCGGCTGGCTCACCACGGTGATCACGCGCGTGTGCCTCGACATGCTCCGGGCGCGGAAGACGCGCGAGAACGCGGCGCCCGCGCTCGTCGCCGAGGGCGCGGCGGCGGCATCCGAGCCGACCGACCCGGAGCGCGAGGTACTGCTCGCCGACGCGGTGGGCTCCGCCATGATGGTCGTGCTCGACATGCTGAGCCCTCCCGAACGCGTCGCCTTCGTGCTGCACGATCTGTTTGCGCTCTCGTTCGAGGACATCGGCGCCATCGTGGGGCGGTCGGCCGACGCGACGCGACAACTCGCGAGCCGCGCGCGAAGGCGCGTGCAGGGGGCTGGAGAGAGGGAGGAAGAGCTCCCGTCCCAACGCGAAGTCGCCGAGGCCTTCATGGCCGCTTCGCGCGAAGGCAATCTCGAGGCGGTCCTCGCCGTGCTCGATCCCGAAGTCATCCTGCGCGTCGACCCCGCCGCCGTGAAAGCCGCGGCTGCGAACGCAGCGAAGGGCGCGCCTCGCCTCGTCCCCGAAGTGCGGGGCGCCGCCGACGTCGCCCGCGTCTTTCTCGGCAGCGCTCAGGTCGCGCGGTCCGCGCTCGTCGACGGCACGCCTGGCGCCGCGTGGGCGCCCGGTGGCCGCCCACGAGCCGTCTGGGCCTTCAAGGTTGAGCAAGGCCGGATCGTCGAAGTGGAGTTCATGGTCGACCCGAAGACGATCGCGCGGCTCGAAGTGTTGCTTGTCGATTGACCGCAGCGCGAGCGCAGCGCTCACGGAAGAAGCGATGATCGAACGAGGGTCTCGATTCGCGCTCTTACCGCGATGCGACCTCCCTCGCGCTCGAGCCCTTCTTCGCCGATCCGCCGAACGTGCTCGCGAAGCCCCCATTCGATCTGGCCTTGGATGCGGCGTTCGACGAGGGCGCCGGAGTCATTCTGCGCTCGACGGTGGCGCTCGATCGCGCCGAGGACGTCGTCGATGCCCTCGGCTTGTGCGGCGCTGGCGAGTACGACCTCCGGGTGGGGGCACGACGTCCTCGAGATGCCCGCGCGCAGCACGGCGAGCAGCTCCGCTTGCGCTTGGGCGGCTGCCTCGCCGACGTCGCTCTTGTTCACCACGACGAGGTCGGGGATCTCCACGATCCCAGCCTTCAAGAACTGCAACGCATCGCCCGAGCTCGGCTGTACGACGAGGACCACCGTGTCCACGACGTACTCGACGTCCGTCTCGCTTTGGCCGACTCCCACCGTCTCGACGATGACCCGGTCGAAGGCCGCGGCCAGGACCATCACGGCGGCCGGCGCCGCACGGGCGAGACCACCGAGCGCGCCGGCGGTCGCCAGCGAGCGAATGAACCGGCCCTGGTCATTCATTGGCGTGTCGATGCGCGCACGGTCGCCCAGCAGGGCGCCGCCGGACCGCTTGCTCGTCGGATCGACGGCGAGCACTCCGACGGTGGTTCCGCCCCACCGCAGCGCGCTCGCGAGAGCGCTCGCAAGGGTGCTCTTTCCGACCCCTGGGGCGCCGGTAAGCCCGACGCGGTGCCCCCCCGCGCGCCCGCTCCCGAGGGCGCGCAGCAAGGCAGCAATGACGGGTCGGGAATCGGGGCGACGATCTTCGACGAGATTCAAGGCGCGCGCGACGGCGCCCCGGTCACCCGCCTTTACCCCTAAAACGATCGAGTCGACGACAGCGTCGACCTCATTCAAGCTCATTGGCGCGCCACACGAGCTCTGCGAGGTCGTTCATGATCGACGCGAGAACGAAGTCCTTGGGCGTGTACACGCGGGAAATGCCACGAGCTTCGAGCGCGCGGGCATCCGCCTCGGGAATGATACCGCCCACGACGACAGGCACCTTGCCGAGGCCTGCCACGCGGAGGGCGTCCAGCACTTCCGGAACGAGTTCGTTGTGAGAGCCCGACAAGACGCTCAGCCCCACCAAGTGCACACCCTCTTCCACGGCGGTCCGTACGAGCTGTGCGGCGGTGGCTCGGATCCCCTGGTAGACGACGTCGAACCCGGCGTCGCGCGCCCGCAGGGCGATTTGCTCGGCGCCGCTGGAATGCCCGTCGAGGCCCGGCTTGCCGATGAGGATCTTGGCATTGCGGCCGAGGCGTTCGCCGAGCGCGCGTACCTTGGCGCGCACCGCATCCATGGCCTCTTCCCGCACGCTCGACCCGCCATTGGACACCCCGGTCGGGGCGCGGAACTCGCCGAATACCTCGCGGAGCGCAGCGCCCCATTCGCCGGTCGTGACACCGCTTTTCGCCGCGACGATGGAGAGCGGCATTACGTTCTCGCCGCGCGCTACACCGAGGCGCAACGCATCGAGGGCGGCGCGGGCGGCGCCCGAGTCTCTCGCGGCACGCCACGCGCGAACGGACGCGACCTGAGCGGCCTCCGCCGCCGGATCGAGGCTGAGAATGGCCACTCCGGCGCCGTCGGTCGATCGGAAGAGCGGCGAAGGTGCGCTCTCGGTGTGGCAATTGACGCCCACCACCGGAAGTGCGCCTTGCTCGATTCGCAGGACTCGGAGTGCGTTCGAAGCCACCAGCCGCTCCTTGATGTACCCGCTCGTGAGGCACGCGACGGCACCTCCGCGGCGCTGCACCTCCTCGACTTCGCACCACGCCCCCTGCGCGATCGCTCGCGTCCGCTCGTCGATTACGCGCGAGCCTTCGAATATGTCCGAGTATTCGAGCAGGTCCGTCTCGTACGCGAGAACTTGCTGGCAACGGAGCGACCATTGCTGGTCCCATGGTCGCGGGAGACCCATCGCCTCGTTCCACGCCGGAAGCTGCACGGCGCGCGCGCGGACGTCCTTGCTGAGCGTGGCACCCAGCATCGCGAGAAGGATGCGGTACACGTTGTTCTCGGGCTGCGCCTCGGTCAACCCGAGCGAGTTGACCTGCACGCCGTATCGAAAGACGAGCGCGCCTTTGTCGGTGACTCCATAGCGCTCTCGCCCCAAGCGCTCCCAGAGGAGCGAGAGAGCACGCAGTTTGCAGGCCTCCTCGATGAAGCGAAGGCCCGCGTTGACGAAGAAGGAAAGGCGAGCGAAGACGCCCGTCATCTCGCCCGCGCCGAGGTTGCCGGTGTCCCGGACCGTGTCGAGCACGGCTATCGCGGTACCGAGGGTGTACGCGATCTCCTGAGCCGGCGTCGCGCCCGCCTCCTGCAGGTGGTAGCTACAGAGGTTCATCGGGTTCCACGAGGGAACGTTGCGGATCGCGTACACGATGGTGTCCGTCGTCAGCCTCAGGCTCTCCGCCGGCGGGAAGATGTACGTCCCGCGTGACAGGTATTCCTTCACGATGTCGTTTTGCGTCGTCCCGTGCAGGGCCGCCGCATCGATGCCGCGCTCTTCAGCGAGCGCGAGATAGAGGGCCAGAAGCCATGGGGCCGTGGCGTTGATCGTCATCGACGTGTTCATCGTCTCGAGCGGGATCCCTCCCATCAACGTGCGCATGTCCCCCAGGTGGCTCACCGGGACGCCGACCTTGCCCACCTCGCCTCGAGCGAGAGGATGGTCCGAGTCGTATCCGAGCTGTGTCGGGAGGTCGAACGCGATGCTCAGCCCGGTCTGGCCCTTTGCAATGTTCGATTGAAACAGAGCGTTGGACGCGCTCGCGCTGGAGTGACCGGAATAGGTTCTCATGATCCAAGGCCGCGCGTGCCGGGGCTCGGTCCCTTCTGTCATTGTCGTGCCTCGATTCGTGCGTCAGCAATCTGCGTTCCCAGCGAGAGCTGCGAAGGCCGCGCTCGCAGAGGCGCGCGAAATGCACGACGGCGGCGGCGCGACCCTCGAACAAACGGCGGAGGCAGTTATGAGCGAGTATGACGTCGACCTCGTCCCGATCGGGAGCCAGCCGGAGCTCGGCATCGTCCCGCGGCGCATGCACGCCTGGGTCGTCCGCAAGGACCGCTACGGCGAGCCGCTGGCCTCGTTCCGTGAAGAGGTCGTCGACACGCCGCGACCTGGACCGAACGAAGCGCTCGTCCTGTCGATGGCGGCGGGCGTCAACTACAACGGCGTGTGGGCCGGCCTCGGCAAGCCGGTCAGTGTGCTGGACGTGCACAAGCATCCATTTCACATCGCCGGGTCCGACTGCGCCGGCATCGTTTGGGCAGTGGGAGCGGCGGTCAAGCGATGGAAAGCGGGCGACGAGGTCGTTCTGCACTGCAATCAGACCTGCGGCGAATGCCCGGCGTGCAACGGATACGACCCCATGGGCTGCGAGAGCCAGAAAATTTGGGGATACGAAACGCCCTACGGGAGCTTCGCTCAGTTCACGCTGGCGCAATCCCAGCAGCTGATGCCCAAGAGCGTGAGCATGAGCTGGGAAGGGGCGGCGAGCTATGCACTCGATCTCTGCACGGCGTATCGCATGCTGGTGGACCGCGCGAACCTCAAGCCGGGCGAGACCGTGCTCGTCTGGGGTGGAGCAGGGGGCTTGGGGACGTTTGCCTGCCAGATCGCGAGAATGCTCGGTGCGATTCCGATCGCCGTCGTATCGAGCCCCGAAAAGGCGGATCTGGCGCTACGGTACGGCGCCGCGGCGACGCTGAACCGGAACGACTTTCCCGGGCTCGCATGCGCCCCGAACGAGACGCCTGAGCAGAAGAAGACGCGCATCGAGGCGGCCAAGGCCTTCGGCAAAGCCTTCATGAAGGCAGCTGGGACATATCGCGGACCCGACGTCGTCCTCGAGCACCCGGGGCGAGAGACGTTTCCAACGAGCGTCTTCCTGGCGGCGCGCATGGGGCGCATCGTCATTTGCGCCGGAACTTCGGGCTTCGATCTCACTTTCGACGTGAGGCACCTGTGGATGCGGCAAAAACAGATCCTCGGCTCGCATTTCGCGCACGCGGAGCAATGCTGGCGCGCCAACGATCTGGTCTTGAAGGGAACAATCAAGCCGAGCATGACTGAGGTCTATTGCTACGGCGACATCCCGCGAGCGCACGACGACATGCTGCACAACAGACACATGGGCAAGCTCTCATGCTTGGTCAGCGCCCCCCGCAAAGGACAAAGGACGCGATCGGAGAGCCTATGAGTTTCCTTGCCCCCAGTTCGGAGAGACCGGCGACCATGACCCCTGCGTATGCTCAGCCGATCGATCTTCCGTCCCGCTTTCTTGTCCAGATGGCTCACCTGACCTGTCCGGCGACCGTCTGGAAGTACGTGGAGACCGCGGCGACGCGCAGCGCGGCCCACCTTGTCATGTTGGACCTCGAGGACAGCATCCCTCGCGGAAACGAGGCGAAGCTTGAGGAGGGGCGCGCGAGCGTCATCCGAGCGCTGAACACCCTCGACTGGGAAAATCGCCTGCGCTTCTTCCGCCCCCGGGGGCTCGCGCTGGATCCGCGCCGCGAGGACATCGCCGTAGTCGTGGCCGCCGCGGGGAGGAAGCTCGACGGCATCATCGTCCCCAAAGCCGAGACTCCGGACGAAATTCGAGGCATCGACGCGATGCTCACCGCCCTCGAGCGCGAGCACACCCTGCCCGAGGGCCGCATCAGCATCCAGGTCTTGATCGAGAGCGTGCGCGCCGAAGAGCGCGCATTCGAGATCGCGCGCGCTTCCCGGCGGTTGTCGGCGCTGATCTTCGGCGCGTACGACTACTGGGGGTCGCTCGGGATGGTGGGCGTCCCGTACCGGGCGGATCATCCCCTCGTGGCCCATGCGAGAGCTCGAATCGTCAAGGCGGCCGCGAGCGTGGGCGTCCCCGCGATCGCGGAGATGACGATCAACTACCCGACGAAAGACAAGTCCGAGGCGGAGAGGAAGTCCGCATTGGACGAGTGTCGGCGGGACGCCGAGCTTGCCCGAGACTTCGGGTTTCGGGGCAAATGGACGGGCATCCCCGCGCAGACGGCGATCGCCATCGAGGTGTTTTCCTTGGATCGGGCCGCACTGGAGCGCGCGGTGGTGGAGGCGAAAGCTTTTCTCGAGGCCGAGCGCCGTGGCCTGGGCGCCACCATCATCGAGGGCAAGATGGCCGATCGCGCGACCGACCGGATCAACCGCGTGACGCTGAAGATCGCCTTTTCGCTCGGACAATTGGATGCCGCCACGGCGGCGGAGCTCGGGCTGAGGTGACAATGCACGCCGCCGTCGACGGGATCGAACGGCTGTACGAGATCGCGCGCGAAAGGCTCCGCGGACGCATTGTCCGAGACGGCCGGGTGGACCTCGCGGCTCTCGATCGCAATCAGCTCGCGGCCCACGCGCTCGCCTACGTAGCGACCGATCTCGCGGCGTGCCGGGAGCTCGTGGATTGGGCGTCGCGTTGCCCCGAGGCGGAGGCGCGGGCGATTGCGCAAGCGTTCGTCGCCGAGGTCGCGCGCTGCCTGCGGAGCGCCGTGTGGCTGGGTGCGGCCGAATCGTATCCCGTCGCCGAGATGCACGTGTCGCCGGCCGAGATACGGGCCACGGTAGGGTCGCCCGAGAACGCGCAGTGGGCGGACGATGAATCCGCCGGGGAGCGCTACATGAGCCTGGCGCGCGTTCACGCCGCTGGTCTCGCTGTTCCCGCCGGTCCGGCCGACGACACCCTGATGATGATGCGGGCCGAGTTCAGAAGGTTCGTCGTTGACCGGGTGGCTCCTCTGGCGCAGCAGATCCACAGGGCCGACGAGCTCATTCCCATGGATCTCATCCGGTCCATGAGCGACATGGGCGTTTTCGGGATCACGATCCCAGAAGGCTATGGCGGTCTCGGGCTCGGAAAGTTGGCGATGTGCGTCGTCACCGAGGAGCTGTCGCGCGGCTTCATCGGCGTCGGCTCGCTGGGCACGCGGGCCGAGATCGCCGCGGAGCTGATTCTTCAGGGAGGCACCGAAGCGCAAAAGGCGCGATGGCTCCCGGCGATTGCCAAGGGAACGGTGCTTCCCACGGCGGTCTTCACCGAACCGGATCACGGCAGCGACCTGGCGCATCTCAAGACGCGCGCGGCACGGCTGGAAGACGGAAGCTGGCGCGTCGACGGGAACAAGACTTGGATCACGCACGCGTCGCGGGCCACGTTGATGACGGTGCTGGCGCGGACGGACCCCACCAAGCTCGATCACGACGGGCTCTCCATGTTCTTGGCCGCAAAGGAGCCCGGCAGCGAGAGCGACGACTTTCCGGACGCCGGGATCAGCGGAACGGAAATCAAAGTTCTCGGGTACCGCGGCATGAAGGAATACGAGCTCTCGTTCGACGATTTTCGCGTCCCCCCCGACGCGCTCCTGGGAGGACGAGGCGGCCTCGGGCAGGGGTTCCGTCACCTGATGACGACGTTCGAGAGCGCACGGATCCAGACGGCGGCGCGCGCGGTCGGGGTCGCGCAGGCGGCCTTGGACGAGGCGACCAACTACGCGCGCGAGCGGATGCAGTTCGGCAAGGCGCTGGTCGAGCTGCCGCGCGTGTCGCGCAAGCTAGGGAGGATGCTCGTTTTGACCCACGCTGCGCGTCAACTCACATTCCACGCGGCCAGGATGAAGGACTCCGGAAAACGCTGCGACCGCGAGGCGGGAATGGCCAAGCTGCTCGCAACGCGCGCAGCCTGGGAGTGTGCCGATGCGGCCGTTCAGATCCACGGCGGCAACGGCTATGCAGAGGAATACACAGCGTCGCGCCTTTTGGTCGACGCGCGTGTCCTGTCGATTTTCGAGGGCGCCAATGAAATACAGGCGCACGTCATCGCTCGCCGATTGTTGGAATGAACAATGGAGAGCAACGCAATACCATGAACATTCGGTATATCAGTCCACGCCACGGCCGGTTCCTGGAGGAGTTCGAGATCGGCGCCGTCTACCACCATCCGTGGGAGGTCACGGTGGACGGAGGGATTCTCGCGCTATGCGCCGGCAGCTTCCTCGACGCGACGCCGGTCTTCGCGAGCGCGGCTTATGCGCGAGAGCTCGGCTTTCGCGACCGTCCGGTCCATCCGCTGACGTTGCTCAACTTCGGGCTAAGCTTCTCGGTCCACGACGTGTCCGAGCAGGCGATCGCGCACTTGGCATACGCCAAGGCCGGCTTCGCGAACGCGTGCTTTGCCGGAGACACGATCGGTGCCTCTAGCACGGTGCTCGGTGTCAAGCCGGCGAGCGACGGCGCGCGAGGTGTGGTTCACGTTCGGACGGTCGTCCGCGCCGACGACCAGCGCGTCGTGTGCGACTTCGAGCGCAAGGTGCTCGTGAAGGCCGCGGGGAATGCGAATCGCTCGACCGCCGCTCGAGGCGCGGCGCGCCCACTGGCGCTCGACGGTCCCGAGGCTGGCGCCGGAATGCCTGCTCTCTTCGATCGGGCGCTGCCGCCGCGGAGCGCAAAAGGCGCGTTTGCCGGCTTTTTCGAAGACTTCTCTGCCGGGGACATCATTTGTCACGAGGGCGGGCGGACGGTGGGCGAGTCAGAGCACATGCAGCTCACTTGCTTGTTCCGCAATACCCACCCCCTCCACGTCGATGAACCCTACGCCCGGTCGGGCTTCGCCGGGACCAGAGTGGTCTATGGCGGTCTCGTGTTCGCGTGGATCGTCGCACTCGCCAGCCGTGATACTAGCGGGAACGCGCTCTGGGAGATTCGCTACGACAACGGCGCCCATCCGTCGGGCGTCGTGACGGGCGACACGCTGTACGCCGCAAGCCGTGTGGTCCGATGCGAAGAGAGAAACGCCGACGCGGGTGATGTGACGTTCAAGCTCGTCGGCACGAAGAACGTCAAGCCGTCGGCGTTGATCGACGCCGGAGCCGACCTCTTCGCGGACGAATCCGGCAAGCGGGATCAGGCGGCGCGAGTGAAGGAAAAGGTGTTCGAAATCGAGCGAACGGTCCTGATGAGAAGGCGGACCTGAGCCGCGGCGCCTACGCTCGGGCGACAAGGGGGACGACTGGGCAGCGCGGGGAATCTCACTGATCGCCGCGGCTTCGTAGACGATGACCGCATCGTACAGGCTCGGCCCCTGCCGGATGAAGTTCTCCATGAATGGGCGCGTGCTGGACGCGGCGAAGTCTTGCGCTCGGCGTCCGGACTCGATCGCCTTGACGAAGTCCTGGAAACGCTGGGCTGTCACGTCCTATCGGGGGCTGCCGCCGTCTCCGCCCCCGCGGTCGACTGCTTCGCGCGCGGCTTTGCGCGCTCTTGCGCAAATCGTAGCGGCGTCTCGAGGGGCGCGCTGCTACCGGAATGGCCGCTTGGCCTACTGAACGCGCACGAGCGCGGCGCTCGCGGGAGGGACCAACACTGTGAACGAGTTTCCCGACGCGGATAGTGCGTAAGGCGGACGCGGCGTCCACGCTCCCGTGGCCGAGATGCCCGCGCCACCGAGCGTGACTCCCGTCGTTGCGGTGAGCGACGGAGGCGTGGGACCCTGCAAGTACATCGCGCTAGCGCGAGTGACCGCGGAGCCGACGTCGACCGTGGCGGTCACACCGCTGGTCGTGTCCTTGTTGACGAGAACGACGCTGGTCGAGCCGTCGGCGCGGTCGATGGCATACGCCGTGAAGCTGAGGGCGCCGGCGCTAGCCGTGGTGGCGAGGGCCTGCCCGTTGCCCGCGAGAGAGAACAGGAGCATGCCGTAAAAGAGAGGCGCGGCTCCCGTGACTACGCCGTTGGCCTCCTGGATCGGCGAGTAGACGAACGGCGTCGAGCCGTCCATGCCGGCCTCGCCGCCGTGGAAGTTCACGCCGCTTGCTCCGTACTTCGCGTTCGTGAAAAGAAAGTCGAGCGACCAAAGGGCCGAGATGAGCGCGTCGCTCAACCCCGTCTGTCCGTGACCGGAAAACGTGTTGCATTCGCCGACGCGGAAGCCGTCCGGGATTCTGTTCGCGGTCGCGGCGGTGTTCATCACCTGCAGCATCTCGATGAGCCCTTGCCCGGAGGTCATGGGGAACGGGTCGGGCACGAGGAGCTTGGCCAAGGTTGCCGTCGCAGTGTTGGCGGTTCCGGCATAGTAGTGCTGGGTGAGAAGGATCAGGTTCTTGCCTGCCTCCGCGGCGGCAAATGGAGCGGAGAGCGAGGCTTGATCTCCCCCGCCGCCGGCCGGGCCAATCAGGTGAGCGGTGGGCGTCGCGGCCAGGATGGCGCTTGCCATGGACTCCCACTGCGGCTTCAGCGTCGTCGGCCACGTCCCAAATCGATTGATTTCGTTGCCGATCTCCAAGCCGTAAAGACTCGCTCCGAGCTTGGTCGCGGCGTACATGGCTTCCGCGGCGGAGCTCGCAGGGTCGTCGGCCTTGAAATTGACTCCATAAATGATCTTCGACCCGGTCGCGTTTAGAAAGTCGGCGAGCTCGTCGACCATGGCCGTGCCTACGAGGTGCGAATACGGCGGCGCGCCGCCTCCGGGCATCGTGGCGGGAGCCCACGTGCAGTTGTCGACGTCGTCGGCGCCGAGACGGATCACCGTCGGGCCCAAGAGGTTGAAGAGGGCGATCAACGGCGCGTTTTTCCCGGTGAACGACCCGTTCGTGATATGCGTCTTTTCGAAGCTGAAGCCTGCGAATCCCTGCCCGATCTGCCCGGCGGGCATGGCTCGATTGACCGTCACGGTGCCCGGGACTGTGGCGCCCGAAAAGGGAGGACCGCCGTCCACCGGCGTACCCCAACCCGCGTCGATGGATCCAGCACCGGCATCGCCGAACGGAGACCCCTGACGCGCTTCTCCGGAAGAGCTCCCCGACGACCCCGACGACGATCCCGCGGAGGGGCCCGAGGAAGTTCCCGACGACGATCCCGAGGAGCTCCCCGACGACGCGGATGACGAACCGCCGGACGACGCCGACGAAGCTGTCCCCGGTGACCCGCTCGATCCCGCGGACGAGCCCGACGACGAGGCCCCGGAGGATCCAGACGAACCGGGCGATCCTCCGGAAGAGGACGCACCCGACGGCGCGCCTCCTGAGGAAGGAGAGCTCGACCCCGCGCTTCCGGATGAGCCGGACGACGACGATGGCTCCGGCGCGGAGCCTCCCGACGAGGACGATCCGGCCCCCGCTTGGCCGGCGTTCTGAGTGGAGGACGAGGTCCCGCAGGCACCCGCGAGCGCTGCGAGCAGGGAAGCGGGCGGCAGGAGACGCACCCAGGATCGGCTTCGAATGGTCATGCCCCTCACCAAGAAGAAAGAAGAAACGTGTGCTAGCGGCGAAACCGCTTGCATTTTTTACCTGACCTACGAGACGCGTCAAGGGGTCGGAAGCTATCTCGCCAACTTGTATGCCAATTTGTATAGGGCCCCACTCGGGCCGCTGGCGCTCCAATAGATGTTTCTTGAGTCCACTTTCACGTCCGACACCACTCCGATTCACGAGGTGCCGCACCTCGGTTGCCGCGACTGACGGCCCTGCTCACGGCGCCACTCCCGTGCTGCGTGGAAGCTCACGCCTTGCCTGCCTCGCTCAACGCGTCAAGAGAAGGGCCCCTGCGACGACGAGGATGGCGCCGCCGATGACCCGCCGGTTGGGCGGTTCGCCGCCCCAGATGGCGAACGCCTGGGCAAAGAGGACCGAGGTGTTCCGAAGCGTGAGCACCGCCCCTGCTCCCGTGACGGCGAGGGCCTGGAGAAACACGAGGAACGAGGCCGTGCACGTGAGCCCGGCGATCGACATGCGAAGGGGCCTCCGACGAAGCGCGAGGACGCCAGCCTTCCACGGATGTCGCCCCATCGATGCCGCGTTGATCGGCAGTGCGCATCCGAGCGCGACGGCGAACAGGGCGCGAGGCTCGGCGCCCGCCGAGAGGGCCAGTTTGTAGCAGAGGTGGTAGCCCGCAATGCCAACGGCGCTGAGCGCGGCCCAGCCCAAGCCGGCCGGCGACGCGTGCTCGCGAGGACGGAGCATCGTGAGCCCCAAGCCCGTCCCGATGAGGGCGACGCCGGCGCGCGCCCACCAGGAGAATGCCTCCCCCAGAAATAGGACCGAGATGGGCCAAGCGACGAGCATGGCTCCCCCACGGGCGACGGTGTAGACCGGTCCGAGCGGCCCTCGTGCCAGCGCCAAGCCCAAGGCGGTGAAGTACGCGCCCTCGCATAGACCCGCACCCACGGCCCAGCGGAGACCCGCGGCGGTCGGAAACGCCACTCGGTGCGCGAACGGCGCGAGCATCGAGGCCGAGATCGTGGCCACGGCGAGGACGGCCAGCCCCGCACCTCTCGCGTCCTCCTCGCGTTTGATGAGCGCATTCCAGATGGCGTGCAGCAGAGCCGACACCAGAACGAGGACTGCGGGCCGGAGTGTCATGCGGACGCTTGTACTCAAAGCTCGTCGCCCCGTCCCCAGAGAGGGCCCCGGAGGACGGGGGTGTGCAGAGGCGCGCGCGCCGTTACGGGCGATCGGCGGGCGCATCGGCTAGTTCACCCCGCCACGCCTATTCTGCCCAAAAGGAGAACGCCATGAAACCCTCTGCCGGAATCGGTTCCCTCGCTCTCTTGGCAATGGTCACCTGCGGCGGGAAGACCCAACCAGCCGACGCGCCTCCGGCTGCGGCCGCTGCGTCCTCCACTTCCGTCGCGAAGAACGGCGTGGTCGAGGCCGAACCATCGGTGCCGGGGGCGATCGCCGCGAGCGTTGCTCCGGCAGCCGATACGCCCAAGGCCGCCCGCCCCACGCCGGTCGCGAAGTGGGCAGACGTCGGACTCGCGAAGCCGGAGAGCATCGTTTACGACCCCGACGGGGATCGTTATCTGGTTTCGAACATCAACGGGGGCGGCCTCGCCAAAGACGACAACGGGTTTGTCTCGGTGCTCTCGCCCGAGGGTCCAGTCACGGCCCTCAAGTGGATCGAGGGCGGCAAGAACAAGGTCTCGCTCGACGGGCCCAAAGGACTCGTCTTGGTCAATGACCTTCTCTACGTCGCAGACATCACCAACGTGCGCGTGTTCGATCGGAAGACAGGCACGCCCAAAGGCTCGATCCCCGTGCCGACGTCGACCTCGCTCAATGACATCGCCGCCGCTCCCGACGGCAAGATCTACGTCTCGGACACGGCCAAGAAGGTCGGGGCGGACGGAAAGACGTTGGAGCCCAACGGAAACGACAGCATCTACGTCATCGAAGACGGCAAGGCGCGAACGCTCGCAAAGCGAAAAGAGCTGGGCAGCCCGAACGGCATTCTCTGGACGGACCGCGGGCTCGTCGCCGTGACGAACGACGCCTCCGGCGAGGTGTACCGTCTCGACGAGAAGCGCGAACGGCAGGACATCACGAAGCTGCCGACCGGCAACCTCGACGGCCTCCTCGCGCTCGGCGACTCGCTGCTTGTGACGAGTTGGGCCGGCAACGCGATCTATCGGGGCAAACTGGGAGGCTCATTCGAGGTGGTGATCGCCGACCTGAAGTCGCCGGCCGACATCGGCTACGACACGAAGCGCGGGCGCCTGCTCGTGCCGCTGCTCTTGGAGAACACTGTCCTGGCGTACGAGCTGAAATGAGGGCTTGGATCAGGGCTCGGCGGTGCGGATGGCCGCTGGGCCGCCGCTCAAAGGGATATGGGTGCCGGTGTCTTTGAGGGTGCTGCCGTCGTAGGAGAAGACCTGCACGTCTTTCGAAACCATGCAGCCGACGAGAATGCTCTTGCTGTCGGCGGTGAAGGCGGCACCCTGACACCACTGTCCGATCTCGATCTCCGAACCGCGCTTGAGGGTCTTGCCCTCGATTTTCACGACGACCATCTTTCCTTTCGTATTGTAAAAGGGAAAGGTCGTGGCTTTGTTGGTCCCGTTCTCGAGAATCGCGACGGCGTACGTGCTATCGGGCGCGATCTTCATTCCCTCGGGGCTCAGCCCCACGGAGACGGTATCCACCACGTGCGGCGTCAACGGAGGCGTGACCTCGAGATCGATCAGGCTCAACGTGTCGACGTCCCCTTGGGCGCCGCCATTGTTTGCCACGATGGCGAACTTGCCGTTCGAGGCGATATCCACGGAGTAGGGGCGTAGCCCGGCCCAGAAGTCCTTCACCCGAGTCACAGTCGTGCCCTCGATCTTGAGGAGCGTCAGCCGGCTGTCGCCGTCGTTGGTGGCGATGGCCAGCTTGCCGTCCGGACTGATGGCCACCGAGGCTGTGCTCTTCGACTCCGGCACCGGCTTCTTGGCCAGGTCGGCCACCGGCACGGTGCCGACGTTGGTGACGACTCTGCCAGCGATGCTCAGCACCGAGATGGTGCCCGCGTTGCGGTTGGCCACCAGCGCCAGCTTGCCGTCTCGGCTGATCGAGATCCCGGACGGCGAATCGCCGACCGTGACGGTGGCGATTACCTTGAATGGCCGGACGGTCATATCGATGATCGTCACGCGGTTGTCGGGGATCGCCTTCGTAGGATCGGCAGGATTGAGCTTCATCGGCGCGGTTACCAGGGCCAGCGACTCGGTCGGGGTGACCGCAACGCTCAAGGGCGGCCCGTTCACGCTGCCGGGGGCTTCCAATTCGAAGGCCCGCTTTGGGGGCGAGGTCGTAAGGTCGATGAAGCTGACTGTGTCCTCTTTGACCGGCGCAGGGAGCACCGACAAAACCCCGCTGTCGAGGAATTGCTTGTTGTCGTTGCTGGTGACGGCCCAGCGCGGAATGACGACGCTCTTGGCGGTCGAGGCCGGGGCGCAAAGGGTGCAGGACACAAGAATGAGCAAACCGCTTCGCGAGAGAATCGAGGGCTGCATGGGCACTCCTTCCGAGCAGAACTTCCGAAGTCGATCAGGGGGACCGCGTCCACCGAGCCCGGAAGCGCAGAATTGTCCGTGATGTACACGCCTGGTGTCATGGCGTACCGTCTCGCCCCGTTCGCACCGCGCCCGTCGGCACGAAGGAGCTTGCCATGGTTCACGAGCATTGGTCACGATGCATGACTCCGCTCCTTTGGCTGGCCGCAGCATGTTCCTCGGCGACCCCCCCCGGCCCGATGGAAGGCTTGGCCGACGGGGCCGGCTCTTCGGCGCAGGACGCGGCGGGTCCCGCGCCAGGGGAGTCGGCATCCGCGGAGGCAAGTACGCCCGGCCTCGACACTGGCACGTTCGAGGCGGCGACTGTCGACACGGACTCCGGCGGTTCGGCTGCTGCGGAGGTTGACGCGAGCGCAACGGGCGATGCAAGCCCGCCGGGCGATGCAAGCCCGCCGGGTGACGCAACCATGCCGGGTGACGCAAGCCGTCTCGGGGACACGGGCACGGCGCCCGACGCGGCGTCGGGGCAGTATTCGTTGACGCTCAACGCAACGAAGCCTTACGCGCTGGGCGCTGAGCACCTGGGCAAGACCGTGTACGGCAGGGTCCTCGATACGACCCCCGGGGCGAACATGGCTCAAGTGGGCGCCATCCTGAGCACGCCCGTGACCCCAGGCCAGCAGGTCAAGTGGGTCTGGCCCAACGTCCTTGTCGCCGGACATACGTACGTGCTCGGAATGTTCTCCGACGACGCGATGAGCATGACGTGCGTACCGAACACCGATGCAGGATGGATTTTCCAGATCGCCCCGCCCGCGGGCGGCGGCACAAAAGCCGTTCCCGTGACAGGCGACGTCGTGATTCCTTGGATCACCCCCGTGCCGCGTTCGGACGCGACCAAGTGCCAATACTTCCCCGCGGGCCCCATCACGAACGCGACGGCTGTTCCCCCTGGGTGAGCCATGCACGTGGCGCGGGGGCGACCGGATGGACATACCGATTCGAGCCGCGCGCGCAGGCCGCGGCGTACGTCAACCGCCGCTGGGTGCGTCGCGAGCCGCGTCGGTCCCGGTATCGCCACCCGCCTCCCGGGGCACCGCGCTGTCGACCGCCGCGTCTGTCCCGATGGTGCCGGTGCCCGAATCGGGATTCATCATCATCGGGGGGTTGCGGCAGATCGTGATTCCTCCCGGGGCGCCTCCTCCGGCGCGGCAGACGAGGCCCCCGGTACACTCCGCAGTCGTCTGGCAAACTTGGGCGTTTCCCATGCCACAAGTAGCCTGGCACAGCGCAATGTCGTTGCCCTGGCCGCCCGCGCCGCCGAACGTGACGCAGCAGATGTTCGGCGCCGCGCAATTCGCCTGGCCGGTGCACGTGTAGCTGTCGTTTCCGTTATTGTCGCAGGACGTGAGGGCGGAGCACATGAGATTCCCGCCGCCGCCGCCGCCGCCCGAGCAGCACACCTGGGGAGCGGTGCACGCCGCCGCTCCGCAGGGGATCGTTCCAGTGCCTTGCGATGAGCCCGGCGGAATGAGCGGGGGCTGGCACGTCGTGATGCCGGGCGCGCCACCGCCGCCGCGGCAGACCTGGCCGGTGGGGCACTCCGCATCCATCTGGCAAACTTGGGCGTTTCCCATGCCGCAGGTGGCCTGGCACAGCGCAACGTCGTTGCCCTGGCCGCCCGCGCCGCCGTACGTGACGCAGCAGATGTTCGGTGCCGCGCAATTCGCCTGGCCGGTGCACGTATAGCTGTCGTTTCCGCTGTTGTCGCAGGCCATGAGGGCGGAGCACATGAGATTCCCGCCGCCACCGCCGCCCCCCGAGCAGCACACCTGAGGAGCGGTGCACGGCGCGGCTCCGCAGGCGATCGTTCCGGTGCCTTGCGACGAGCCCGGCGGAATGAGCGGGGGCTGGCACGTCGTGATGCCGGGCGCGCCACCGCCGCCGCGGCAGACCTGGCCGGCGGGGCACTCGGCATCCATCTGGCAAACTTGGGCCGCGTTTCGCCCGCCGCAGGTGGCTTGGCAGGCCGCCACGTCGTTTTGTCCGCGGCCCATTCCACGCGTGACACAGCAAATGTTCGGTGTCGCGCAATTCGCCTTACCGGTGCACGTGTAGCTGTCGTTCCCGCCACTGTTGCAGGCCGTGAGGCTCGAGCATGCGGGGTCCGGATTGCCGCCCGAGCAGCACACGTCCGGCGCGTTGCACGTTGCACCTCCGCACGTGACCATTCCCGTGCCGGGCGTCGCGCCGCGGGGGATGATCGAGCCGGCGTCCGCGGCGCCGATGCCGCTGCTGCTGCCGCTGCTTCCCGAGCCGCCGCTGCTGCTGCCACTGCCACTGCTTCCACCGCTGCTTCCGCTCGACGTGGCCACGTCGGCGCCGGAGTCTGCCTGGTTCGGACCCGCGGTCGTGCCACCCCCGCAGGCCGCGATCGCGGACGCTCCCAGCAGGACGAAGACAAGTGCTCTCGGGTAGTTCATCGAAACCTCAATGGGCTCATGTTCGTGCGCACCATGGAACGGCGAGACGCGCCTGCGCGCGGGCGCGGGCGATGCCAGTGGTCGCGAGTGGTAAGTAACCGCACCCACGCATCGCAGGCATGCCGCTCGGCATTTTTCGAACCGCGCCGCCTTGCATCACTGCGTGCACGCGAACTCCCTTCGATCGACCTCCTCCTCGGGGCCACCGCCGTCGTCCGTCAAGGGGAGGAAATCAAGGAGAGGGGGCGAATCCGAAGGCGACCGCCCGAGCCTCCTCCGCGGCAAAGCCGTTCCCATAGAGCGCGAGATAGCTCCGGGCGGCAAGCGCGGCGCCCGCGTGATCTCCCGCCTGGGTCAGTACGCGGAAGCGAGCGACGTAGGCGTCTTGCGTCAAGGGCGATGACGGATAGCGGCGAACGAATTCCTCCAGGAGGGCCCCTGCGCGCGCACGATCGCCATGATCGCGAGCGTTCATCGCGTCAGAGAACAACTGGTTCTGATTCGCCAGGTCGGTCGGGCCCAGCTTTCCTCCGAGGTCCTTGCTTCCTGCGTCGATGACCACCGAGCCCGCCTTAACGGCCTCTCGGCTGGCTCGCGGGATGGGTCGCGGGCCTGGAGAAGCCGGGGAGCCCCTCGCGGGATCCGTGCTCGGTTCGGAGCGCGTAGCTGACGCGTTCGCGACCGACGAGGTCCACTCGGCACCGGCGTCGAGCAGCACCTCGAGATCGCCGTGCCGCACGGTCACGACGCCGTCCGTCACCGCCACCTTCGTTCGCGGATCGTCGGACTGCCCCGATTTCGTCACTTCCACCGAAAATGCCGTTCCGTGCACCGAAACGAGGGCATTCGGGGTTCGGACCGAAAAAGAGTGACCGCGCGGCAGCTTCGGGACCTGTACGCGAACGAGGCCCAGCTCGAGCACCAATTCTTCGCGGCCTTGGCCCGCCTGTTTCGTATCCGGGAGCGCGAGGCGGGTCTCCGGCCCCACCACGATCTCGACGCCGCTCACGAGCTGCAGCCGCGACGTGCTTGCCCGGTCCGTCGCGACGCGGGAATGGGAGGCGAGAGGCAGGGCGCTGGAAACGGGTGACGGCGCGGGGAGCTCACGTCCGCTCACGATCGCGTGCGACGTGCCCGACTGCATGTAAAGGCGACCCACGACGGCTTCCGCCGGCACGCCCGAACGACGGACCCAGCCTCCCGCGACCACGAGAGCCACGGCAGCGGCGGCGGCCAGACCCCACCGGAGCGATGGGCGATTCCAAATCGATCGCTTTTCGCGAGTCGCCAGCATGGCGCTCGCCATGGCGTCGACCACTCGCGTCCTCGTCGCGTCGGGCATGGCAGACCAATCGACCGGCACTGGGAGGCGTGACCACCTCGCAAGGATCTCGGGACGCTTCGGCCGTCTACGGCTCATGGGGTACTGCCCTTCTCTGCGCCATGGGCTGCCTCGCCGAGCCTGCCGAGAAGGTCCCGTCTGCCGCGGACGAGGCGCGACTGTGCCGCGGATAGGGAGATGCCGAGCATGCTGGAGATCTCCGCGAGCTCGTGACCCAACACGTCGTGCAGCACGACGACCATCGCCTTCTTCGGGTTCATCGCGGCAAGATGCCCTTGGACGGCAAGGATTTCCTGGCGAACGCTCGCGTCTCGTTCGGCGTCACCGACAGCCGGCCGGTCGGGCACATCCCCGAGCTCGATGGCATCGAAGACGCGACGGGCGCGCCGGCGCGCGCGGAGAGCGTTGAATGCTACGTGCGCGGCCACCGAGGACGCCCAGGTCGAAAGGCGACAGTTTCTGGCGAAACGCCCGCGCACCAGCGTGATGACGATCTGCTCGAACGTGGCCTGCACCAGGTCTTCATGTTCGCGATCCCTCCGGCCAAGGAGACGACACAGGGTGGAATGAATCACCGAGATGAGTCGATCGTACAGCGCCCCGGCGGCGCGAACGTCGCGCCGAAGGACGGCCTCGATGAGCGCATCGTCGTCGAGCGGCTCCGCGGGTGGCGCGGACACGACCGAGCGCGGCGCCAGCCGCAGCCAGCGGTCCCGTTTTTGGATTCGTTTGGGCGAGTTCACTCCCGGGCTTTTCCGCTTCTACGAGGAGTCTGTACCCGGCGGCCGGTCGGCGCAGGCAGGTTCGGCGCCATTTGTTGCGCCGAGCGTTCGTGCTCAGGGCAAACCAAGGCGCAGACCCGCCAGGATGCCGACGTCGACGGCAGGTACGTGGGCCGCCACGTGGCCATGGGCCGTGAAGTCGGTGCTGCCCGCCATCTCGCTCAGCGTACCGCCGGCGACGACCCCCATGGTGTCGGACACCATCCATGACAGGTCGAGTGCCTCGCCGACCCCGCCGACCCACTGCCCTCCGGCTCCCGTGACTTTGGAGCCAGGATCCACCCCGGTCGCTTCGACGAGCTCGACCCGAGCATTCGCGCGAAGGGCGAGCTCCACGCGCTCTCGCAAGCGAAGGACGACGAGCCCGATTCCAGCCGATGCATTCGGCCGGACGATCGATAGGGAGTCGATGCTCACGGCCTGTACGGTGCACCCGAGGGCTCCGAAGAAAAACCAGGAACGCCTCAGCATGGACGAGACGCGCACCTCTCCACCAACGGCAGGCGACGACAGTTGGGCACCGGCCGTGCTCACGAGCTCGGCGTCGATCCATGAGCGGGTCGGACCGATGGGGACAGCGGCCACGGTCGAGTCGCGCCGGTCGGCGGGCGTGGTCCCGGGTGGCGGCTGCGGGCCTGGCGCCGCCGAATCCCGAGCCGCGGCTTCGCCGACCAGCGTGGCGATCGCAAAGCCCGCCGTCCGCCATCGCTCGACCTCGGGGTCGGTCGGAGAGAATGACAGCATTCGCACCTGCCACTGCGGCGCTCCCCGGACGCGCAACCCCACGTCGATGCGAGCCGCGGAGTGCTCGGGGTTTTCCCAGCTCACGACGGCGATCGCGCTGCCTTCGCGCGCCGGGACCGCATCTTGGCCGAACACGCACGTTCCCGGATTCATCCCGATGTTGCATGCCTCGAGCAGTGCATGGCTGCCGGGCGATGCCTGGTCGGAGGCGGCGAGCTCCAATACGACGGCCACACTCATCGAATGTGCCCGCGGCGGGCGCCTGCCCGAATGTCTCGACCCGCCTCGCGGCGTTCCTTCAGTGGCATTCGAGTGTCGTGGGGGAGCACGCGCCGCCCTCTCGGCAATCCCTCGAGTCGACGCATTGGACGCACGTGTCGAAGTAACACTTGGGCTGGTCGGGGGGGCACTGCAAATCGCCGACGCAGTCTGCACATGCGCCGTACGCGTGATCGCAGACGTCGGCCGGATCGGAGACGGAGCACTCGATGTCTGTTGCGCACGGCCTGACGCAAGTGCCCGAAACCGGGTTGCATTTCGATTCAGGTGAGCCCGCGCAAGTCGAATCCGAGAAGCACTGCACACACACGGAAAAAGTGGGATCACAGAGCGGTGTGTCGAAGCTCGTGCGACAGTCCTTGTCCGAGCTGCAAGGCACACCCGCCCGACCTCCTGCGTCTTGCCGCGCGCTCGCATCGGCCGCGTCATCGAAGAAAACGTCGGAAGCCTGATCCGGTGGCGCGTCTGCGGCGCCGGCGAACCGATCGCGATCGGAAGCATCGCTCCGCGCATCGACCACGGTCGCATCGAGCACCGCTTCGTCTACATCGGTCGCGTCGAGACCGCCGCCGCTGTCCGAAAGGCCTCCATCTGCCGTATCCCCGCGGCCGTCCGGGAAGAGCTCAATGCGACTGTTCGAGCACGCAACGAGGAGCACGATCGCACACGCGCACAATAGGTGCTGGCCGCGGTCCGGCCCCGTCGCTCCACCTTGCGGACGCTTGGTCAGACTCCGCGAAGACTGGCTCGACGGCATCCTCATGGTGTGAGGTGGCAACCCTGGCGCACCCTTGAGCCATCATCTCGGGGACGACGGGCGTCGGAGGTCATGCGAGTGGTCTCCCCGCATTTCTAGTACCCGCTCCCCCTCTCGACCAGGCAACTGCGCTGCCCCCTTCGGCAGCTCGCAATCACCGGTCAACGGCACAGAGTGCCCTTTTAGGGCAGGTGGATCCGAGTGGTCACTCCACCGGTCGCGTGACAGCTGTTGCATGCCGCGCTCGGCGCCGAGATCATCAGCGCCGTCGCGCTGGCATTTCGTGCCCCGGCATGCCCCCCGAGGGCCAGCGTCGTGCCCCCCTTCAAATAGAAATTGCCGTTGCTGCCGGAGTACATGACGTGCGCCATGCCGCTCGTGTCGACGACGCGCACTTCGGCGCCCGCTAGCCCATTTCCCTGCGCATCGAAAACGGTTCCGCAGATCGAGAATTCTCCGTTGTGGTGATGCGACAAGCAGTTTTGACCGGGGTTGTGATGCCCATTGCTCTCGGTTCCGAGGGCGAACGCTGCCTGGCCGGCGAAGACGTTTGCGCCTCCAATGGCCAAAGCTGCGTCCCCGGCTCCGGCGTCCAGGGCGCACTTGCCGCTTGGGTAGCCCGCGTCAATCCAGCCTTGGAGGACGGCGATGTCCGCTGCCGTCGACCGCATCATCAAAGACGCGGGCGGCATCGGGGAGGTTGCGTTTTGCATACGAGCGACCGAAAGCTGGGCCTCGTTCTTGGTCGGGTCCTCCTTGGACCGGGCCACCAAGTCCGCAAAGGTCACAAGACCACTCAGCGAGCTGTTGATGGGCGGGTCGGAATGGCACGAGGTACATTGCGCGGTGAGCAGAGCCGCGACGTCGCACGGGACCGTTCCGGTTCCGCCGTCCCACGCGTAGAGCGCAGGCGCCGGCGCGGCGCCCGACGACGTGGCGGCACCATTGGACGACCCAGACGCGGCGTCCGCTGGCGAGCTCGGCTCACTGCTCGAGATACTCGATGGACTGGACTCATTTCCCGCGGCACTGCCCGTCGTGCTCGCGACGCCGGCGCTGCTGCCGCCGAAGATGGAGCCGTCTATGCCCGGCGTCGCCTCCGGGCCGGGCATCGACTGGATGCTCGGAGCCCCGCCCGGCGTCCAAACCCCCAGGTCTCCCTGGGCGCCGCTGCCGTCGCACGCGGCAAGCGGCGCAGCCATGAAGGCGACCATCGCGTACAGCGTCACGAAATTTCTGCATCGGGACATAAGACGCGCCTCCCGTTTATTGTCCGGCGGAGCCCTAGGCGTTCACGGCAAAACGCGCCCGGCGACGATTTCTGGCAGCCGGCGCGCGCGGCCTTTTGAGGGGCCGGTTCATCGGCAAACGTTGCGGGCTGTGACCAGTTTCGCCCCGGGCCAGCGCTATCCCGCGTGCACAGGATAGTCCGTGTATCCCTTCGGCCCCGGGCTGTACGCGGTCGACATGTCGGGTGCTGCTAGCGGCCAGCCGTTCGCGTATCGCGCGACCAGGTCGGGATTGGCGATGAAGGGCCTCCCGAAAGCAACGAGATCGGCTTGCTTGGCGTC
Organism: uncultured Polyangiaceae bacterium; assembly: GCA_964531095.1. GTDB lineage: Bacteria > Myxococcota_A > Polyangia > Polyangiales > Polyangiaceae > Palsa-1150. The sequence continues at coordinate 34,569 of CAZHED010000012.1, forward strand.
GAGAGCCTTCTCGGCCGTCGCGAGGGAGAAGCCGCCCGCCGCAATGAAGAAGCCCGTGAATTGCCGACGAATCGTGGCCTTGATCGCCGCTGGAACGGCGGGCGCGCCCATCGCCGAGTGGTCGACCACGTGCACATAGGCGATACCCGCCTTGGAGAGCTCGTCGGCCAGCCGAGCGTAGGTGGCGTCGACCTCGGGGTAGGGGGTCATTCCGCTGCCGACACCGTACGGAGAGAGACGGATGCCGATCTTCTCCTTTCCGATGGCGCTCGCCATCGCTTGCACCACTTCGAGGGCAAAGCGCGTGCGGTTTTCGATGCTGCCACCAAACCGATCCGTGCGCAGGTTCGTGTGGGGATTGAGAAATTGCTCGGTCAAATAGCCGTTTGCACCGTGCAGCTCGACGCCGTCGAAACCGGCGCGGACCGCATTCCTCGCGGCGATTGCGTGCTCCTGCAACGTGAATTCGATCTCGGCGAGTGTCATGGCCCGGGGGCTCGGATAGTCCTGCATCTGCTTCTGGTCGGTCCACATCTGTCCGACCTCGAGCCGCACAGCGGAAGGCGCGAGCACCTCCGAGCCGGCCGGCATGTTGAGCGGATGCGAGACCCTTCCGGTGTGCATGAGCTGCGCGAACATCTTCGCGCCCTTGGCATGAACGCGTCGGGTGACCTCGGTCCAGCCGGCAACCTGCGCCTCGTTCCAGAGACCTGGGATTCGTGCATATCCCTGTCCGTTGGGAGACGGCGAAGTGCCTTCGGTCACGATGAGGCCGGCGCTCGCCCGTTGCTCGTAGTAGGTCGCCGCGAGCTCGGTCGGCGCGTGGTGCACGCCGGCACGGCACCTCGTCATCGGTGACATCACGAAGCGATTTTGAAGGGCGAGCGAGCCCAGGCGCGCCGGCTGGAAGATGGGGTGCGTCATCGGGGCGGGACCGTAGCATGGCGGGCGCCGCTGCCGCCGCTACGGAGGCGTACCGAGGAGAATGTTGTCGTAGTAGATCATCATGGGTTTGGCGGGTGCCACCAAGTAGTTGAGCCCAGTCTGGATGAAGATCCCTTGGCCGTTCGGATCAGGATTCTTCATATGCTGGTTGGTGACGACGGGGATCCCATTGTACGAGAGCGATATCGTATGGTTGGCGAAGTCGAACACGCAGTCGACGTCGGTCCAGGCGTCGAGAACCGGCGGAAGCGCGGCCGCGTAAGTCGCGTGCTCCGTTCCGCCGTCCGCAAGCTTGGTCGACTCGACGAAGCTGGCGCCGTTCTGTTGAAGGTCGAGCTCCGCGGCCCAGGTGCCGTCCCGATACGACGCGCGAAACAGGCTGACGTATCCCGCGTTCGGATCGTAATCGACGATCTTCAATGCAAATCCGAGCTCGACTTTGGCGTGATACGAAAGGATGTCATTGAATTGCTCGTCCTGCGACGGAGCCCCGGCGTCGAGCGAAGGCGTCGACAGGAGAAGGGCGCTCGGGGGCGAGCCAGGGGCAAAGTCCGCCGACGTCACGGTCGCGAAATGGCCGGAGTAATAGTGGTTCGAAAAGCCTGTCTGGGGCGGCTTTCCGTCGTCGAAATCATGGCAATCGACCGTAGTGGTGGAGGCGTGCGACGCGCACCAGCCACCCGCGTCGTTGCCGTTCACGCTGCCCGCTGCGTCCGCGTATGCGTCCAGGCTGCCGCCCCCCATCTCTGCATCCGGGCGGGATGTGCTGTCCCCGAGCCCGGAGGACGCATCATGCGGTCCGGCTCCGCCATCCAGACGGCCTGGCGGCGTGGCTGCGCCGTCGGGAGAGCTCGCTCCGCGCCCCGGATGACCCTGGCCTCCGGCCGGAGGCGCCTGAATCTGCGCCGAATCGACGCTCGATCCCGAATCGTCGGCTGCCGCGCCGACACTCTCGGCGGCGGCCGCGTTGTCGAATTCGCCGAGACCGGCGACGACGTTGCATCCCATCGAGGAGACACTGGCCGCGGCGACGACCAGCGCGCAGACCTCGGCCCGCAGGGATGTCGCCAAAGCACCCGGTCCGCGTGTCATTCGAACCGACCCGCGATCGAGATGCTCGCTTGCTGCGGGGAGACGGCTGGGGCAACGACCGGAAAGTGCGTTGCGGCCGCCGGCGTCGTGCTCGCACGAGAGCCGTTGACGATCCACATGTAGCCGGTCGCGATGGCTGCGGCCAATCCGACGCCGAAAGCGATCGTGGACCCCGTCGCATACGTTCGCGCTCGATCGATGTCGTCGAGCCCTCCCGCGAAGCATTGGTTATTGGGGCACGCCGCTCGGGCCGCGTCACGGGCGTTGAGCGTGAGCGCGCCGAACAACGAGCCGACGACGAGGCCGGCGCCCGCTAGGCCGGCCGCGCTCCACGTGAGGACGGGAGAGATCGAAACGCCGGAGGTGGGCTCGGGGGGCTCCTTCTTCGATTCGAGTGACGGCTCCGAGGGCTCGTTCTTCGATTCGGCAGACGCCGCGGGCCGGTCCGCGGGCCCGATGGCGACGGGCGAGGGAATCAACGGTGGTACGTCGACGGTCAACGCCGCGTGGTCCGCCGGTACGGTGACCCTGGTGCGCCATGCGTAGTGCCCGGGCGCCCTCGCTTCAATCCAATGTTCGCCGGGGTCGAGCGGGAGGGGGGTTGCCATGGGGGCTGTCACCACGAGAGCTCCTTCATCCACCCGGACCTCGATTCCGGCGGTGATCGCCGCGCGGATGATGACGGTCGACAGCTTTCCCTCGAGCGCCGCGCGGTGCTTCTGCGCGAAGACAAGACGGTCGTTGCGACCCGTTCGCTGCGCCCATTCCGCCGCGGAGGAGAATTCACTCCAGGCCGACGCCGTTCGCCCTTGCCTTTCGTGGCATGTCGCGAGGAAGAGCAGAGTCCCGAGCGCCGGGTCGGCGTGGAGGCTCTCCGCGAACTTCGGACACGCCTCGGCGAGACGACCGGCATCGAGGAGCTGCGTGCCATCGCGAAAGAGCGCCTCCGCGACGGTCGTCGGGTCTGCTCGGGCCTGCTCGGCCGCAGCCAGCGCGCTCGCAAACGCGGCGAATGCGCAGGCAGCGACTCGGGATCGAGCGGCGAGCGTTCTTCCGAGTGCGGTGTCGTGCTTCATCGATTCATTCAAGCGCGCCGTTCTCCTTTTTTACTCTCGACCGCCAATCGCCGAGAGGTCCGATTCCGGCGTAGCCAATGCGTTTGCCGTGCCAGGCAGCGACGGCGTCGGGCTGCCCCTGGTCCGGGGCGCGCGCGAGCGCACGGGAGCGTGCGTCTGCGCGCGCCGCGCGGAGGCGTCCGGAGGGGGCAGGGCTTTCTGCGGCGCACGCGCATTGGCGTTCGGCGGCGGCATAGCCGACGCGACGGTCCACGCGGCGGGTGCCGTCCAGTCGTCGCGCGCAGGCGGCGGCTGCGGCGCGGGTGGCATGACGGCGCTGGCGTCCACGCGAACCGCCCGCCGAGCCGCGGTGGCCGAGCGAACCGCCACGACGACCGCGAGCGCCGCCACGATGACCGTCGCGATCCAGGCGACACGGCCGCGGCGGGACCGCGAGCGAGCGCCGCCGGTGCGAATCAGCGAAATGCCGCTGGGCGCGCCGGCGTCGCGCGAGTTGCGGAGCGGCGACGTGACGAGCCGGTCGTCGGACGGTTCGAGTGTGCCGGCCCGGAGGCGATCGGCCAGGACGCGGATCGCGGCTCGACGGGTCAGGTCTTCTTCTCCGACCTTCGCGACCCAGTCGCCGAGCACGCGCTGGCTGGCCGGCGGCGCGATCGCCTCGACCGCTTCGGCGAGCTCGAGCGCCGACCGATACCTGGCTTCGGGGGATCGCGCCAACGCCTTCATGATGACCGCCGCGACCTGCGGCGACACGTTGGGATTCACGCTGCGCGGAGACGTCGTCGGTCCGTTGGCGACCCGCGTCATGATCAACGCGGGGCCTTTGCCCGGGAACAAGCGCCGCCCCGTCATGATTTCCCACATGACGACGCCGAGCGAATAGACGTCGGCCGCGCGGTCCAGTCCGACGCCGAGCAGCTGCTCGGGTGCCATGTACCCGATCTTGCCGCGGACGTGGCCCGTCCGCGTGTGTTGAACGCACTCCGCCGCCTTGGCGATGCCGAAGTCGAGCACCCGTGCGAGCCCGTCGACACCGACGAGAATATTTTGCGGAGATATGTCGCGATGAACGATGCGGAGGTTCTTGCCGTGGTCGTCGACCGCCTCGTGAGCCGCGTGCAGCCCGAGCGCCGCACCGACGAGAATCGCCGAAGCGATCGGGAGAGGTACGGGGGCTGGTTTGCGGACCAGCTGATGGAGAGACACGCCGTGCACGTATTCCATGACGAGCATCGCGTCCTTGTCGACGGCGACGCAGTCCAGCGCGGCGACGACATTGGGATGCTGAATCCGTCCGACCAGCCGCGCCTCTTGAAAGAACATCGCGACGAACTCGGGCGACCGCGCAAGCTCCGCGTGCATTCGCTTGATCGCCACGATTCGAGTGAACCCCGATGCACTGCGCAGTTGCCCGAGGTGGACGGAGGCCATTCCCCCGCTGCCTAGCTCGCCGTAGATCGTATACGGGCCAACGCGCTCGGCGTCTGCCGAGCTGCCCTCTTTGGCCACACGAATGCGATTGCTCCAGGGTTGTCTGTTAGGTCTCACGCCTCTTTCGTCGATGCATCTGCCGGGCCACTCGCATCGACGAGTCACCGATCACCCGAAACGCCGGCCCGGTTCTTCTCAGCCGCGGTCTTTCAACGGGCGCGCGAAACCGTATTCCGTCAGGCGGGTCACCAACGTTCGGCGTGATATTCGAAGTAGCTTCGCGGCGCGCGTCTGGTTCCCGCCGCAGCGATCCATCGCCTCGGCGATGCGGCGCTGCTCCACCGCCCGCGTGGCGAGCCGAGCGTCTTCGTGCAGGCCGATGTCCGACACGAGCCCGACGTGCTCGACAACCGGATTCGGGGGTGGGGGGGGCCGGGAGAGTGGCCCACTTGCGGGCAGCCCCCGGCCGGCGAACGCGGTCGTCTGGAGCGCGACGTCGGGTACGTCGATGGCGTAGCCGGCGCACAAAGTCACTGCCCGCTCGACCACGTTCTTCAACTCGCGCACGTTGCCGGGCCACGCGTGGCTCTCCAAGAGGGAAATGGCTTGATCGGTGATTCGCAACGAGGGTCTTCCGGCGCGCAGGCACACTTCATCGATGAACCCTCGCGCGAGCGGAGCGATCTCGCCCTGTCGCTCGCGAAGCGGCGGAATCGTCAGGGTGATTCCGTCGAGGCGAAAATAGAGGTCCTGACGAAACTCACCGGCTTCGACGCGCGCGCGCAGGTCGCGGTTCGTGGCGCACACGATTCGGACGTCGATCGCTCGCGGTCGAACGCCTCCGACACGCGTGATCTCTCGATTCTCGAGGACACGCAGCAGTTTCACCTGCATCGACAGAGGCAGCTCCGCGATTTCGTCGAGGAAGATGGTGCCACCGTCGGCAATCTCGAACAGCCCGGGCTTGGGCCGGACGGCGCCCGTGAAGGCGCCCCGCTCGTAGCCGAAGAGCTCACTCTCGAGCAGGGCGTCCGGCAAGGCACCGCAGTTGAGGCGGACGTACGCGGCCGATGCGCGAAGGGAACGGTGGTGGATGGCATCGGCGAGCACGTCTTTCCCGGTTCCGGTCTCGCCGAGCAGGACGACCGAGAGGTCACCCTTTGCCACCAGGTCTACGATGCGATGAAGCTCGCGCATCCGGTCGTCTGCGATGACGATCGGCCTTTCGTCGGGCCTCCTCGACGCCGGTTGGTGCTCCGTCGCGTGGGACAGGGGCGCGAACCCGCCGTGGACGACCAAGACGGCCGCACCAATCGCGATGACGGTGCCCGGCTCCACGGCCACGCGCGTAGCCTTCGCGATGCGTACCCCTCCGACGGTCGTTCCGTTGGTGCTCCCGAGATCTTCGACTTCGACCCGGGAACCGCCGTGGAAGACCGCGTGCTCCCGGGACACGGAGTTGTGCTGGATGGAGATGTCGCAGGTCGGCGATCGTCCCACCGTCACGCGTGCGGTGAGCGGCAAGGCCTTCGAGACCATGCCGCCCGGCCACATCGCCACGAGGTGGGGATGCGGCGGCACGGCGACCGCGGTCCGATGCGTACCCGTGTGTTCGTCAGAGCGGATTCGCATGCTCGCCGGAGGCGCACGCCGCTCCGTACCCGGAGAGGGTGCATCCCAGGGTCCCACGGACGTCGGCTGTTCGCAAGTGGAGGGCGGCATGAAATCGCGTTTCTAAAGGTCAGTCGATATGGCAATAACTCGGGAATCCGGAGGGCAGGGTCGTGTACGTATTGGGCGCCTTGAACGGGTGATCCAAGAAGAACTTCAGCGAAACGGGTTTGAGCCCGGGCGCTCGTGTGCGGAAGAAGTCCACGTGGCTGCCGCCGTCGTTGCAGTCGACCGAGAAGCCGCCTTGCGCTTTGATCTCGGACTCCCAAGTCGCGCTTGCGCTGGCGAAGTCGATCCCGATGGCGTCGGATCCCATCGCCCCGTGCGCCGCGATCGCCGCCGGTACGTTCGACGGATCTTGCGCGGCCACCTTGTTGATGGTCGCGTCCCCGCCGGAGTAGCTGATGACGCTCGCGATGTAACCGGATCGCGCGTACCACATGTAGACAGTCTGGAGTCCGCCAGCGCTATAGCCGGCGGTGTGAATGTGTCGTGGGCTGATGCCGAGTTGCGGAATGGCGCAGGCCACGACTTGGTCGGCGAAGATCGCGTCGCTCTCGTACCACACCGCGTCGCCGGTATTTCCGGTGGGGTTACCGGTACGGCTCGACGAAATGAATCCGGCAATCATTCCGCCGGCGCTCGCCACGGCGTTGGTATCGAACGCGATCGGGACTTCCGAGGCGGGGCTGCTCCCGGTCCCGTGCCAATAGAGAATCAGCGGCCCGCCTTGGGTCCTCGACGATCCCATCCAGATCTGCGCCTGGATCGACCCTGCGCCGGCGGTCACCGTGACGGTGCTGCCGTTGGCGAAGGTGGGACAGGCTCCGCTTGCCTGAGGGAGCGTCGTCGGGTCCGAACCGCCCGCTCCCGAGCCCCCTCCGGAGCCACTCGAGCTGCTCGTCGAGCCTGCGCCCATCGACGCGCTCCCCGAGCCGCCCACGCCGGAGCTGCTGCTCGCACTCGCTCGTGTACCACCGGAGCCGCTCGCCGTGCCGAAGCCGCCGAACCCACTGGACGCGCCGAAGCCGCTGAATCCACTGGACGCGCCGAAGCCACCGAACCCACTGGACGCGCCGAAGCCGCCGAACCCACTGGACGCGCCGAAGCCGCCGAACCCACTGGACGCCCCCAACCCGCCGAGCCCTCCCGAACCGCTGCCGCTGCTGCTTGTACTGCTGGAGGCGGCGCTCGACGAGCCGGGGCAGGCGCTCGAAGTCAGTTGGTAACAAGTCCCCATACTCCCGGGCGTCGCGACGTAGCAGCAGTACAGGGCCGCATCTCCGCACGATGTCTGGCAGTCCGCGTCGGTCGCGCACTGGTTGCAGGCCGAGTCCGTCGTGCTCGCGGTCCCGCCGCCCGCGGCCCCGTTGCCGGAGGCCGTGCCCCAGCCTGGCGCGTTGCTTGCGGAAGGTTCCCCACATGCACCGAAAGACACGAGGGCTGCCAGAGAGGCGGTGGCGGTGAGCAGTTCGGTTCTCATAGGGGTGTCTCCTCCCGGAAGGCCTGGTTCGCGGCGCTTCTTGCCGAGCACTTTGGCCGCGTCGCTTCCGAAGAAGCCAAGAGCGAAGGGCGTGCCGTCCGAGCGATCGGGCGGGCGTTTCGGGTTCGGAGCGCAGCGCACCGAGTGAGGCACGCCTTGAGGCCAGGAAGGGCCCCCGACCGAGCATCGCGTTGCGCAACGGGAGTTCGCCGATTGCGCAAGGTGCGCGACGACGTTCCCAAGAGGTCCGTCTTCGCATCGGGACGGCACCGCCGGCATCACGACCGCTCGCTTGTGTCCATTTTGCAATCGAGCAGCGAGAACGGCCGGAGTCGGCGTGTTCGCCGCGGCGGTGCCGGGTGCTAGGCTTCGCGGGCCCGGGGCCCCCTTCCGTCATGAAGCAAGGTCGAACGCCACGAATGCTCCTGCTCGGAGCCGTGCTCATGGCGACGGGATGCAACGGCGGCATGGCGCCCGAGCCGCCGAGCCGCCGTTTCGTCACTGCGCCGGCGATCGCGGTGACCGCCATGCGGGGCGCGCCCATACGACGACTGAGGCGCCTCAGCAATCGTGAGTACGATAACGTCGTTCGCGATCTGCTCGGCGACGGCTCGCACCCCGCAGACGGATTCGTCGTCGACGTGTATCAGAACGGATACGACAACGGCTCGGCCGGACTCACCGTCCAATCGGACCAAGTCGCCGATTACCAGAGCGCCGCGGAAGCGCTTGCCGCGAGCGCCGTGCAGAACAACCTCGACTCGGTGCTCGGCGGATGCGACCCGTCGGCGAAGGGTCCGCAGGACTGTCTCGAGGCGATGCTCTCGTCGTTCGCGCCCCGCGCCTACGGGCGTCCGTTGACCTCCACCGAGAGCCAGCGCCTGCGGGACGTCTTTCAGGCGGAGTCACAGGCGAGCGGCTTTGCGCGAGGTGTCCAAACGGTTCTCGAGGTGATCCTTCAGTCTCCCCAGTTCTTGTACCGCTCCGAGCTCGGCTCGGCCGACGCGCAGGTCGAGGCCGGTTCTCCGGTGCCTCTCACGGATCATGAAATCGCGTCGGAGCTGTCGTTTCTTTTGACGGGCTCGATTCCCGATGCGGAGCTCTCGACGGCGGTCCAGGAGGGGCGCTTCGCCACCGTGGCGGACTACCGGCGGGAGGCGGCGCGGCTCCTCGCGAGCCAGGGCGCGAAGGATACCCTGCGCGCCTTTCTGCACGAGTGGCTGGCAACCGATCGTCTGGCCAGCCTGAGCAAAGACGTCACCATGTACCCGTCGTTCGGCCCGTCGATGGCCGCGTCGATGACCTCGGAGCTCGACCAGTTCTTCGACCAGATCCTGTGGGCGGGCACCGCCTCGCTGCGAGAGCTCTTCACTTCGAACCAATCGTTTGTCGACGCCGCGTTGGGACGGCTCTACGGCACGCCCGTGACGGCGGCGGGGTTTTCGCCGGTCACACTGGACGCGCAGCTCCGGCACGGCGTCCTCACCCGGGCGGGGTTTCTGGCCGCGCACGCCGCCATGGATAGCTCGGGCCCGATCGGGCGGGGGGTGTTCCTGCTCCAGTCGGTCATGTGCTCGCCGCCGCCGCCGCCGCCGCAAAACATCCCACCCGCGCCGCCGCCGAGCGATCCGTCCGTCCAGCAGCTGACGACCCGACAGCGCTTCGAACAGCACGTTTCGAACCCTCGGTGCGCGAGTTGTCACACCGAGATCGACGGAGTGGGGTTTGGCTTCGAGGAGTTCGACGGCATCGGAGCGTATCGCGATTCGGACAATGGTCAGCCCGTCGATAGCAGCGGCACAGTCGTCGGAACGGGCGAGATCGACGGCGACTTCCACGGCGCCGCGGAGTTGATCGACAGACTGTCGGGCAGCCGCGTGCTGGCCGACTGCTACGCGAGGCAGGCGTATCGCTTCGCGATGGGGCAGGTCGAGGAACCAGGCGACGACCTGCCGTGGTTGACCACCGCGTCGTCGGCCGACGCGAACATGACGGCCGCGTTGCTGGCGATCGTGGCCAGTCCGGGCTTCGCGACGCGCACGTTCGAATGAGCGAGCCCTATACGAGGTCCTCGATGTCACGCCTGTCGTTCAGCCGTCGGTCCCTCCTGCAGTCGCTCGCCGCGAGCTCCGTGACCCTTCCGTTCGCGCGCACGTCGGTCGCCGCCACGGCCGCGCCTGCGCCCAAACGGCTCGTGATCTTCATGCAAAACAACGGGACGCAGCAGCACAATTTCTGGCCCGCCGCCAATCTGAGCTCGCCCATTCTCGATTCTCTTTTTACGGATCCGAAGACGGGAGGGGACAACGGGCTCAAAGCGAAGACCAACGTCGTCAAGGGAGTGTACGTGCCTCACGATGCCAACGGCACGAACGGCAACGAGCACGACATGGGTTTTGCCCGGATGTTCACGGGAGCGAAGCTCGTTTCGGTGGGTGGCCAGCCCTGGGGCGGCGCTCGCTCGGTCGACCAGGTCCTGGCGCGGGCATGGGGCGTCGATTCACTGACGCTCGCCGTGCTCGCTTCGCAGACCGAGCCACACCCGAAGCCCGGGTTCGATCACCGGGAATCGTTCTCCTACCTCGACCCTGCGACCATCAAGCATCCGCGCAGGGACCCTCTCGAAGTCTACAAGTACCTGTTTCAGGTGAACGACCCGAACCTCGCGCGGCGCGTGAGCGTGCTCGACGCAGTGGCCGCGAATCTGGCCGAGGTCTCGTCGCGCCTGGGCCCAGGCGAACGAGCGAAGTTGGACAACCATCTCACGGGCATCCGCGAGGTCGAGCAGCGTCTGCGTTCGCTGCCGCAGTGTGCCGCTCCGATGGCGCCACCCGACTATGTGGCCATCGACCCGAGCTCCGAGGTGAATGAAGACACGTACATTCCCCAGATGATCGATAACATGATCGACCTCGCCGTGCTCGCGCTCAAATGCGGGATCAGCCGCATCGCGACGATGCAGTTCGGTTACTGCGGAGGCAAATGGCGGTTCGGCTGGAAGGGGATCGACATGAACTTCCACGACGACGTGGCCCACCACGACACGTCGGACGCCGGCAGCACCGCGGACAACACGGCGCGCGTCGTCCTCGTGAATCAGTATTATGCAAGCTGCGTCGCCAAGCTCGCGATGGCGCTCGACGCCGTGCCGGAAGGCGGCGGCACGATGCTGGACAATACGCTGGTCGTCTGGGCGAACGAGTTCGGAAGGGGAGATCACAGCCTCAGCAACGTCCCCATCGTGCTCATCGGCAAGGCCGGTGGGGCGATCCCGGCGGGCGGGCGGGTGATCGACGCGGGGCCCCAGGTGTTCAATCGTTTGGGCTGCACGATCCTCAACGTCATGGGAACGGCCGCGGCAGGCTTCGGCGACGTAGCCGACTGCGGCACCTTCCAGGGACTGCTCTAGCCTTGCTCTTTTTTGGTAACGGGGGTCTCTCTCGGCCGTATCTTCGAGCGTGATGTCTCGCACGGGCGCTGCCCTGACGTTGTGCGCGCTCTCGGCCGCGGGGACGGCTTGCAGCAAGAGGGGCGACGAGGTCCGGCTCGCACCCGCCGCCAGTGCGCTCACTGCGTCGACGGCAGACCCCGCGACGACCACCTGGCATGCCTCGATCGACGCCAAGAGCACGACCCGCGTCGACATGCCGGGGCTGAAGGAGCACATTCAAGGGGCGACGGCGGCCGCCGCAGGCGCGCTCGACGTCGTCCCGAGGGATCTGGGGCAGTCGCGCGGTATCGTGCGCGTCGACCTCTCGACTTTCGCCACCCACACGTTCGGCGACGACGACAAAGATGCCACCCAGACCAAGCACGCGCGCACGTGGCTCGAGGCGGTGGTCGACGGCAAGACGAACGACGAGATGCGTTGGGCGGAGTTCGCCATTCGCTCGATCGACAGCCCCAGCGCGACGGATGTGCGGACGGTGCCGCCCGCGAGGGAAGCGTCGGAGGACCTTCGCACCGTCACGATGACGGTGCACGGCGACCTTCTCGTTCACGGACACACACTTCCGAAGGAAGACGTGGTCGACGTGGTGTTCCACTATCCGGCCGGGGCGCCGCCGGGATCCAAGCCTTCACGAATCGATGTAACGTCGAAGGAACCGATGCGCGTGGTCCTCAAGGAGTACGACGTGAGCCCGCGCGATCCGGCGGGGCAGGTCCTCGCGTGGACATCGAGCCTGATTTCGAAGGTCGCTGAGACGGCGGACGTGACGGTGGCGCTCACGGCGACGCCAGTTCCTTGACCCGCATAGCCGCGCCAAAGCGACAAAGAGGAGGAGAATCAATCATGAAAGTGGATCTGTCGTTCGAGAGTTTCGCCGCCGTTCTCGCTGCGCTCGGGACCAGTGCCGCCATGGCCTGTGGCGGCGGTATCCCGCAGCCCGTACAGGCGAACGAAGGGACTCCCGGCACGGCCGCGACCGCCGCCCAGACGCCGCCGCCCGCTTCGTCGGCGGCCCCGGCGTCCCCCGTCGCGCCGGCCGCGCCGGCCGCGGGCGAGATGGCGTCGCCGGCACCCCAGCCCTCCGCCGCGCCGGTCACGACGACCGTCTCCGCTTCGGCGGCGGCCCCTGTGGCCTCGCCCCCGGCGCCCGCGACCGCTGCGGGAGCCGCTGCCGGCAAGACGACCGCGAAGAGCACGACGAAGGCCGCCCCGAAGCCGGCTTCCGCAGCGGAGGCGAGCTGCGGAGCCGGCACGTGCTCCGGCGACATGAAAAAGAAGATTCTGTGAGAATTGCCGGCGTCGGCCTAGGCCTTCGCTGGGAGTTCCTCGACGAGTTGGTGGACGCCTCGGCCGCGCGGCGGCTGCCTATCGACTTTCTCGAAGTCTCGCCCGAAAACTATATGCGGCGGGGCGGCCGCTACCCGGCCGCGCTAGACTGGCTCGCCGAGCGCTACCCGCTGGTGACGCACGGGCTGACGATGTCCCTCGGCGGCGTCGATCCCCTCGATGGGGTCTACCTCCGCGATCTCGCCGCGTTCCTGCAAAGGGCCGGTACGCCCTGGCACTCGGACCACCTGTGCTTTGGTGCCGTCGGCGGGCGAGCGCTGCACGATCTCCTGCCTGTCGCGCTGACGACGGCGACGGTCGGGCGCGCGGCCGAGCGCATTCGCCGCGCTCGGGACTCCATCCAGCTTCCGCTGGCGATCGAGAACGTGAGCTACTACTGGCACCCGGGCCGGGCCGAGATGGGGGAAGGCGAGTTGCTCGCGCGAATCTGCGACGCGGCGGAATGCGGGTTGCTGCTCGACGTCAACAACGCGTACGTGAACGCGATGAATTTCGGGCTCGACATCGACACGTGGATGCGCGCCGCGCCGCTCGATCGCGTCGTCCAGATCCACGTGGCCGGCCACGAGTGGTTCGCGGTCGACGAGACGGGGGTCGGCGAGAAGTCTACGGCCCGAGCTGCCGGGGCGCTCATCATCGACACCCACGGCGACGACGTTGCTGGTCCCGTCATGACGCTCCTCGGCCAGGTCCTGGCGCGCACGGGGCCCGTGCCGGTCGTCCTCGAGCGGGATCAGAACGTCCCGACGCTCGACGCTCTGCTCGCCGAGCTATCGCGCATCCGCCGCGTCTGGGAGGCGGCGTTCGGGTCGCGCCCCGACCAGGACGCCGCGCTCGCCGAGACCCGCCAATAGTCGGGCGATCGCTGCGAGCCCTCCAGCCGGCGATGCATGCCGGCCGCCGCACGCTTGCTCTACCGCCGCGCCCAGCGCTTCCCCCGAGAGCAGGCGCTCGAGGATCGCAGCTGCGAGGGGAGTGAGCTCGAGCCATCGCACAGCATGCAGCGCGTCGCGATACGCGAGGAGGTGAACCTCGCGGCGCGCAGGCTCGTCGGTCGCGTCTCGATCGGGCGAAAGCTCGTGCACCGCCCAGTCGTACCGCGCCATGCGCGCCGATTCGACGAAGGCGAGCGGCCGATCGAGTGCGACCGGTTCGACGCCATCGACCTCGGCCGATTCGGACGCAGCGACGGCAAAGTGGGCAAGCTCGAGGGACGCCAGGTCCGCTAAGTAAGGCGGTACGTCGGGATCGGACCGCCACCGTGGCTCCGCCCACGCGAAGAGCTCTGCCGGTACGTCGCGCAAGTAGTGGGAACGGGGACCCGCTCGGTCGAGGAAGGCCGCGAAGTCCGCGTCGAACCGGCCCGCGCACGCGACGTTCAGCCGCGCCCGGGTACGCGGCAGCATCCGAAGCACGATCGACGAAAGGCCGTTTCGGACGAGGCTGCGGTAAACGAGGAGGTTGCGCGGCGCCGAGAGAATCGCTTCGATGTCTTCCGCAGCAACCCCGTGGGCAGCGAGGAAGGGGCCCAGGTTGCCCGCGGCGTCGCGGTCCGCGTGGACGCCGAGGCAGGCGTTCGCGATGGCTCGCTGGAGCGCTTCCATCACTCGTCGAGCGTGAACGCGTGGTGCCCGCTGCCGCCTTCCGTCACGGCGATCGTCGCACTCCGCGGTTTGCCGGTGGGCGGGACGCAGTCGATGCGATGCGTGCCGGCCGGCGCTTCGAAGCCCGTCATCGGCGTCACCCCGCGTGCCACTCCGTCGATCGACACCGAGCACCAGCCGGGGGTCGCCGTGATCGAGAGCCGCCCGCTTCCCTTCGGCGCGCGCGCAGCCACCGGAAGCGAGTCGATCGAGATGACCGGCACTTCGCTCGAAGCGCCGGCGCTCGGCGCTGCCGAGGCCGTGCTCGAAGCGCTGGCGCTCGGCGCTGCCGACGCCGAGGGCTTCGGCTCCGCCACAGGGGCCGTCGACGCCGATGCCGTCGCGCCCGCGCTGGCCGCGGAGGCCAGACCGCTACGGTGAGACAACGTCGCGGCAAAGCCGATGGCCGCTGCCACCGCGACCAGCGCGCCACCGGCGATCGCGACCTTGCCGCGTGGCAAGCGTCGCACGAACGTACTGAACGCCGTGAGTCCGACCAGGGTCGCGTCGACGGGCTTCGCGCTCGTAGGCGGCAGGGTCGCGATTTGCATCGTGACCGGTGGGTCGGCGCTGGCGAGCCCGGGCAGGTGCAGGCCGGACCGCTCCAGCTCCGGCAGCATCGCCGTGATCCGCTCGCCGATGACGTCGAACGACGCGAGGCGCGTCTCTTTGTCGGTGACGAGGCAGTCGCGCACGAGAGAGCGCAGCGACTCGGGCAACTGGGGCGCGAGGTCGTCGATCCGTGCGGGCTGCTTGGTGGCGATGGTCACGATGAGCGCGTTGAAGTTCGGTGCGTCGTACGCGCGTCGCCCGGTCAGCCCTTCGAACAGGATCCCGCCGAACGCAAAGACGTCCGTCCGACCGTCGATGCCCGCCGCGCCCATCGCTTGCTCGGGGCTCATGTAATGCGGTGAGCCGAGGACAGTCCCGGCGATCGTCAGCGCGGTGTTCTGCTCCTCTTCGAGGATTTTGCTCACGCCGAAATCGAGGACCTTGGGGATCAGCCGGCCGTCGCGGTCCTTGTGCAAGAAAACGTTCGTGGGCTTGAGGTCGCGGTGGACGACACCGCTGCGATGCGCGGCCGCGAGCGCATCCGCGACGTCGCGCGTGTACATCAGGAACTCGTGGACGCTCATCGGCTGCCGCTGGCGGCGGATGGCCACTTCGAGGGACGCGCCGGTCAGGAGCTCCATCACGAGAAAGAGCGACCCGTCCTCCGCCTGCCCTACGTCGATTACTTCGATGATGTTCGGGTGGTCGATGCGGGCGCTGACCTTCGCCTCGAGAAGGAAGCGCGCGGCCGCCTCGGGGGTACGCGCGATCTGCGGGAGCATGAACTTGATCGCAAAATCGCGCTCGGTGAAGACATTGGTCGCCGACCACACGGAGGCCATCCCGCCTGTACCCAACAAGCGCTTCAGGCGATATTTTCCGGCAATCGTCTGGCCCGTCTCCATCACCCTGTTGCCCCGCCCGATCCGATCCACGCTCCTGTCGTACCCGATTGTCATTTCTCCCACGAGACGGGCGTGTGACCATTCAAAAAAAGTCGCCCGTGAGCACGGAGCGTAGGACATGCCGCCGGCCTCGCCCCAGCGCGCGTAGCCTGGAGACATGGCCTAGGCGACATAGGCCCCGATTCTGCGGAACCGCTGGTAGCGATCTTCCACGAGATCCTCGCCACTGGACGACTCGAGCGGGCGAAGCGCCTCGGCGAGGGCCGCGTCGACCAGGACCGCCGCCGCGTCGTGATCCTGGTGGGCGCCTCCCGCGGGCTCTTCGACGATCCGGTCGACGACCCCCAAGCGCAAGAGGTCCGGGGCGGTCATCTTGAGTCGCGTCGCAGCCTCGTCCGCGCGGCTGCCGTCTTTCCACAGGATGGAAGCGCAACCTTCGGGCGAGATGACGCTGTAGGTTCCGTATTCGAGCACCAGCACGCGGTTGGCGACGCCCAGCGCAAGCGCGCCGCCGCTGCCCCCCTCGCCGATGATGGTCGCCACGATCGGAACCCGCGCCCGGGCCATGGCCGACAAGCACACGCCGATCGCCTCGCTCTGGCCGCGCTCCTCGGCACCGATGCCCGGATAGGCGCCGGCGGTGTCGATGAACGTGAGGATCGGGAGCCCAAAGCGGCCGGCCATTTCGTACATGCGGAGTGCTTTGCGGTACCCCTCGGGATTCGCCTGCCCGAAATTGCGGGTGATCTTGTCTTTGGTGCTCCGCCCCTTCTGGTGGCCAACGACCATGACGGACCGGCCGCGAAAGCGAGCGAGGCCTGCGACGATCGCCGGGTCGTCTCCGAAGCGGCGATCGCCGTGGAGCTCGACGAAATCCGAGAGAATTCGGTCGACGTAGTCGAGCATGTACGGCCGGTTCGGGTGGCGGGACAGCTGGACCTTTTGCCAGGGCGTCAGCTCGGCAAAGAGCTCGCGCGCGAGCTTGCTCGCTTTGTCCTCGAGGCGCCTGAGCTCGGGCTCGAGCGCACGGTCGCTCCGCGCGAGCTCCCGCAGCTCGCGTACTCGTGAGACGAGCTCGACGACCGGCTTTTCGAAGGGCAGGACGTAGGACGCCGCTCGCATGCTGGAAACAGGGGTCTTTTAGCCTACTTTGGCCACCGCGCTCGCCTTTTCTCGCACAACGTTGAACCGGCGCACGGGCCTTTCTTTTCCTTTTAGGGACCGCGCCTCGATCTCTTCCAGCTCGAAGCGGCCGCCCAACGCTGCCAGCGTCGCCTCGCTCACGACGATCTGCCCGGGAAGCGCGCTCGCGCACAGCCGCGCGCTCGTGTTCGCCGTGTCGCCCACCACCGTGTACGACAGCGCTTTCGAGCTTCCCACGTAGCCCACGACGCCGGGACCGGTGTGGATTCCGACGCCGACCGCGAGCGGCGGCTTGCCTTCGCCGACCCGCTGCCGGTTGAAGCGCCCGAGCACCTGCATTTGGTCGAGTGCGCATTGGACGCAGCGCACGGGGTCGTCTCGGTGCGCCAGAGGAGCGCCCCAGAAGGCCATGATCCCGTCGCCCATGAACTTGTCGAGCGTTCCCTCGTACTTGAACAGCGTCTCGACCATCAGCTCGAAATACTCGTTGAGCATCTCGACGATCACCTCGGCCGCCGTTCCCTCGCTCATCTGCGTGAAGCCTCGGATGTCGCTATTGAAGATCGTCAGCTCTTGCACGAGCTGGCCGCCCTTCTTCACCTCGAGCTTGCCGCTGATCATCTGCTCGGCGACGTTGGGCGCGACGAGGCGCATGAAGCGGTCGCGCAGCACGATCTCTTGCTCGACCTTCTTGGCGAGGATCGTGTTCTCGATGAACATGGCCGCCTGCCCCGCGACCGACGTGATGACCTCGAGATCTTTCGGCTGAAACTGCGCCACCGACTCCGAATCGAGCCAGAGCACCCCCAGCACTTCTTTTTCGTTCTCATGCAAGAGGGGGACGACCATCGCGCTCGAGATCCGGTTGAGGATCATCGATTTGCCCTTGGAAGCGGCGAAATCCATCGATGCGTCGTGCGTCAGAACCCCCGCTCGCTCGCTCGTGACATGGTTCAAGATGGTCGAGCTGATCGGGATCGGCGCGTCGCTCCCGTCGCGACGCCGGGCGGCGCGGGGATGAAGGGTCCCGTCGTCCTCGCGCAAGAGGATGACGCCCCGGTCGGCCTTGGTGAACTTGAAGAGCGCGAGGAGGATCTTGTCGAGCAGTCGGTCGAGCTCCCGCTCGAGCCCGATGTCGCGGGTCAGCTCCCACGTGATGCGCAGTCGCTCGTAGTCGAGCCGGAGCTGCTGCGGATCGTGCCCGACGGCGTCGAAGGGGAGGAAGCCCTTCGTGTGGGCGGCGATTTGGGTGCCGATCGATCGGGCCGCGTCGAGGACGTCGACCCGCGTCCCTCCGAAGTTGGGCGGTCGGCTGAAGGCCGCGCTCGCGGGTGTGACGGCCGACGGCGCAACGAGAGGCGGCCCCGACCATTGGGGGGGGCCGCCGACGGGGCCGACGACCGGTGTGGCCTGGGCCGCGGGCATCCCGGCGGTGGAGGGAACGCCGCGCCCCGACGCCGGTTGAGGGCGACCGGCGGGCGCCACGTGTTGCACCGCACCCGGGCCCAGGGCAGGTGGGGGCGGGGAGGCCCCAGAGCCGTCGTCGTACCGCGCGCGGGTCGAGCCGAGGGCGATCTCGTCGCCGTGCTTGAGCGCCGTTTCGCCGCGGACGCGCTCTCCGTTGACGTAGGTTCCGTTCAGGCTTCCGAGATCGCGGAGCACGAATCGGCCGTCGCGCTGCTCCACGATGCAGTGCTCCTTCGATACGATCTTGTCGAGGAGCTGGATCGTGTTGTTCGGGTGGCGCCCGAGGCTGTTGATTGGGCGGAGCTCGATCGCCTGCTGTCCTTCGGCGGTTGCAAGGATCAGCTTCGCCATGCGGAGGGGTCCATGCTAGCGCGGCCCGTCCTTCGGGGACAGACAGAAGGCTGGTGTCTTCCGGCCGATCCCTTCGCGATCCCGCCGTCGGGGGTCGTCGCCCTACATGAGTAGGGCTCCTCGCCCCGCCGGCGGCCTCGCTCGGTCTCGACCGGAAGACACCAGCCTTCCACTTGCACCTCCGAGCTGCGACCGAGAGCACCGAAGACGGGGCCCTTATCTTGAGCTTCGCGACCGGGATCCGGAGCGAATGGAGGCGACCGTGAGCTTCTCAACCGCGACCCAGAGCTTCGCGACCGGGATTCGGGACCGAATGGCTCGGGCGTCCCCTGGAGCGGGGCTCCGGGCGAGACAAGTGCTAAGAGTTTGTGAATACCGAGCATTCGCGCGGTAGACACGCACCGATGCCCAACCGCCGACCGAGAGCACGAACGCCGCGAACAAAGGGTGAACCCAGCATCGCGCCCGGCGGCCTGCGAGAGGGCACGCTTCCGGCCTTGCCCGGGCACGGCCAGCACCGGATCGACCGCTCGCCCGTGCGTCCGGGAAACGGCGAGAGGCTCAAGCCGTGGAGCGAATCGCGGGACGGCGCGCCCGCCGCCGCGGCGCGATCGCTCTCGACCTACCGCGTGCGCCCCGAAGACGTGGTCGTGCGCACGGATCCGGCGCTCTTGCCCGAGGCGCCGCGCGAGAGCCGAGGGCTGCTCGAGCTCGTGCCGAGCGTCGCGCGACGCGCCCTCGAGCTCGGGCTCTCGTCGCGCGAGCCGAGCTTCCACGTCTTCGTGGCGGCCGAGCCCGAAGTGATGATCGAAGACGACATCGTGCGGTACGCGGATCGCTTCGCCAGCGAACGCCCGACCCCGAACGACATCGTCTACGTCCACGATTTCGACCATCCCGAAGCCCCGCGTCCGCTGGTTCTCCCCCCGGGGGTCGGTCCCGCGCTCGTGCACGCGATGGACGCGCTCATCGAGGGGCTTCAGAGCGAGATCCCGGAGGTGGTCGAGGGCGAGGAGTTCAAGCGGGCGCACGCCCACCTCACCGGAGACCTCGAAAACAAGAACCGCGCGGTCATCCACCAGCTCGAGTCACTCGCGAGGACGCTCGGTTTCGGCGTGCGCTCCGTGCACGGCGGGGTGCAGACCTTTCCCATTCTCCACGGAAAGCCGGTGAGCTCCGAGCAGTTCGACGTGCTGGACGAGTCGACCAAGCGTGCGCTCACCGACTCGGAGGAGAAGCTCACGCGCGAGGTCGAGAAGGCCGCGCGCCTCGTCCACGCGCAGAGCGCCGGGTTCGAAGCCGCGCGCGAGGCGGCGTTCTCGAAGGCCGCCACCACGGTCATCGACAAGGCGATGAAGCAGATGGCGACCGACTTCGGCGAAGTCGGCAGCGACGTCCGTGCGTGGCTGGATCGGGTTCATCGAGCGCTCGTCGACGACTGGGATGATCTCGTCGAGCTCGACGAGGACGACCGCGAAGAGCGATCGCGCGAAGAGCGCGAGCGCGAAGACCCCGAGCTTGCCACGCGCCTCTCCCGCTTCAAGGTCAACTTGCTCGTCTCACACGAGCCGGGCTCGCCGGCGCCCGTCGTCTACGACACGAACCCGACGTACCCGAGCCTCTTCGGGTATCTCGAGCGGCGAGCGCGCTTCGGCGCGCTGCTCACGGATTTCACCCGCATCCGCGCCGGTTCGTTGCACCGCGCGAGCGGCGGCGCGCTCGTCGTACGCGCCGCGGACTTGCTGACCGATCCGATCATCTGGGAGCGGATCAAGCGGGTTCTCCGCGAGCAGCGCATCGGCGCGGAGGATCCGCTCGGTCCGCTCGGCTTGTACGCGACGTCGCTTCGCCCCATGCCCGTTCCTCTCCGGGTCCGGGTGGTCCTGGTCGGGTCGCCGGAGCTCTACGCCCACTTGCTCGACGCCGACCCGGACTTCGCGTCGCTCTTCCGCGTGAAGATCGAGGTCGATCCGATCATCCCGCGCTCCCCCAAGAGCCTGATCGCTCTCGATGGGTATCTCATGGCGATGGCGGCGGAGCGCCAGTGGGGCAAGTTCGATCGCGGAGCGCGCGCGCAGCTGCTCGATCTCGCGACGCGGCTTTCGGGCGATCGCGAGAAGCTCGCGCTCATGTTGTCACCCCTCGAAGAGACGATGGCCTTCGCCAGTGCGCTTGCTGCGGGCAAGGCGTTGGCGGGACCTGCGCAAGGCTCAGGACAGGGCGCGAGCGACGGCGCGGACCTCGAGCCGATGGGTCGTCCGTATCGCGCGTCGATCACCCCGCCGCAGGTCAGCGTCGTCGTCGCCGAAGACATTCAAGCAGCCTGGCTCGAACGACGAGAGCGAGCGGGAAGCGCCGAGCGACACATTCGGGAGATCACGCTTCGCGGGGAGGTCGCGCTCGACACGAGCGGCTGGCGTGTCGGTGTCGCCAACGGCCTGTCGGTGTTCAGCGCGGGCGACGTGGAGTTCGGGCAGCCGATGCGCATCACGGCCGTCGTCGGCATCGGGCGCGAAGGGATCATCGACGTGGAGCGCGAGGCGCAGCTCGGCGGGAGCATTCACACCAAGGGGGTCGCCATCTTGCGCGGTTACCTCACGCGCATGTTCGGGCAGGAGCGACCGCTCAGCCTCCGAGCGCAGCTCGCGTTCGAGCAGAGCTACGGAGAGATCGACGGGGACAGCGCGAGCTCGAGCGAGCTTTTCGCGGTCTTGAGCGCGCTCGCCGACGTGGGGATCGACCAGGGCATCGCGGTCACCGGCAGCGTCAACCAGCTCGGCGAGCTGCAGGCGATCGGCGGCGTGTGCGCCAAGATCGAGGGGTTCTTCGATTTGTGCAAGGCGCGCGGGCTGACCGGAACGCAGGGCGTGCTCATCCCGAGACCGAACCGGCCGCACCTCGTCTTGCGCGACGACGTGGCCGATGCGATCGCGCGCGGGCAGTTCTTTTTGTACGCGGTCGAAACGGCGGCGCAGGGGATCGAAATCCTCACCGGTGTGGCGGCCGGCGAGCGCGATGCGAGCGGGCGTTTCCCGGCGGCGAGCGTGTTCGGGCGGGTCGAACGGCGCATCATCGAGATCGCCGAGAAGCTTCGCGAGGCCGAAGGACACTTCGCGCCGGAGGCGCCCGAGGTGATGGAGGAGACACCTCCGGGGGAGGGGATCGAGGGCCGGAAGGCCCATTCGAAGGGTCGGGTTTTTCGGAGGATCTAGCACTAGAGCCTAACGTAGAAGCCTGGTGATTTTCGTCGAGACCAAGCGATGCGTTCGGCGGCCGCGCGACGAATACTGCTGTATTTTGCGCGCGGCCGACCAAGCCAGCGCGCCGGTATCGGCGAAAATCACCAGGCTTCTACCGCGCGAATGCGCGGCGTGCGCGTGCGTCGAGCGCTCGAAGCGCGGGCTCGGCGCGCATTCCGGCTCTCGCGAAGAGCGCTTTGGCGCCGTGCTTCGCCGCCGCGAGCGACGGCCGTCCGGCCCGGCGGGCAAGCTGGAACGAGCGCACTTCGTTGACCACCCGCGCGACCGCGAGCTTGTAATAGATGGACGAGCGTGGACGTCGCAGCGCGAGATCGCGGTCGGTGCTCTCTTCCCACGGCCGCTTGTCGACGATGTCGTCGCGGATCTCCTCGTAGTAGGGCGTCCCTTTGATCGGGTAGGCGACCGTGATCGTGAATTGGTCCGGGTCCGACCGCTTCAGGTGCTCGATCGTCGCGTCGATGTCGGCCTCGGTCTCGCCCGGGTACCCCAGCATGATGAACGTACCGGTTTCGATGCCGTGCTTCTTGCTGAGTTGAATCATTTCGCGTACGCGGTCGACTTTGACCCGACGATCCATGGCGTCGAGCACCTTCTGCGAGCCGCTCTCCGCGCCGATCCAGACGCGGAAACAGCCCGATCGGCGCAGCAAGGCCACGGAGCGCTCGTCGAGCCGATCGGCTCGCGTGATGCACTCGTAAGGGATGGCGAGCGACCGTCGCTCGACCTCGGCCGTCAGCTCCTCTAGCCACCGGTGATTGATGGTAAAAACGTCATCCACGAACCAGAGCGAGTCGGGGTGGTACCGGTCGACGATGATCTGCATCTCGTCCGCCACCTTCTTCGGGGAACGCCGGCGGTAGCTCGCGCCGTACACGGCCCGGCTGCACCAGCGGCAGCTGTACGGGCAGCCTCGCATCGTGCTGATCGAGACGGCGTTCGATCCGTGGCGCGAGCGCCAGGCGTCGAGGTACGGGGCGAGATCCAGCGCGTCGCGTTTCGGCATCGGCAACTCGTCCAGGCTCCGCAAGAGGGCGCGCGGCGCGGCGCGCACGACTCGACCCTCGGGGTCACGAAAGACGATCCCCGCCACCCCCGCGAGCTCCTCGATGGCCGCCGCGTCCTCCGAGCCTCGCGCCCAGGCGGTAGACACGAGCGCGTGCATCGTCTCCTCGCCCTCGCCGACGACGATGGCGTCGGCGCCGTGCTCGAGGAATTTCTCGGCGTGGTGGGTGACTTCGGGTCCGCCGAGGACCACCCGGGTGCGCGAACGTCCCGGCTGACCGCGGATGAGGCGCACCAGCCGGAGCACGTTGCGTTTCGTCATGAGGTTCGTGTAGACCCCCACAACGTCGGGCTGCGCCCGGAGGAGATGGGCCTCGAGCGCCGCCCAGGTCGAAAACGTGGTGTCGAAGACCTCCGCCGCCACGCCGCGCTCCTCCAGGTACGCCGCGAGATAAAGGATCCCGAGCGGCGGGTAAGGGCGCATGATCTCTTGTTCCTTGCGGTCTTCCGCGAGGAAGTAGGCGTGCGTGAGGAGGACCTTCATGGCATGCGGCGGGCGCTTGCTGTGCGGAGCGGAGTATTACGCGCGACGTCCCGTCGGGTCCAAGCCGGCGACGAAACTCGTGCGACGCGCCCTTCAGCCCTTCAGAGGGGGAGACCTTCGCCGACACCGTGGTAGGATGCGCTCGCTCCTATGTCCGAGTCTGTGGCGATCGTCCACGACTGGCTCACCTCCATGCGGGGCGGTGAGCGAGTCGCCGAGGTCCTATGCGGGGTGTTTCCTCAAGCGGACCTTTTTACACTCACGTGGGATCCCTCGCGACTTTCGCCCGTCCTGGCCGAGCGAAGGACGATCACCTCGCCCATCCATTGCGTGGCGCGCGCGCCCTTGGTGAGCGGTCGCTTTCGCGCGCTCTTGCCGCTTTTTCCGCTCGCCGTGGAGTCTTTCAATCTCGATCGCTACGCGCTGGTCATCTCCAGCAGCCATTGCGTCGCCATTGGCGCGATCGCGCCCCCGGCCGCGCTCCACGTGGCCTACGTTCACTCGACGCTCCGCTACGCGCGCGAGGCGCAGCGCACGTACGAGGCGAGCGTTCCGGGGGGTCCCGTCGGGCGCGCCCTTTTCCGCGGCACCGTTCACTACTTGCGCCGTTGGGAAGCGATGGCGTCCGCCCGGCCAGATGTGTTGATCGCCAACAGCACGTACACGCGCGAGCGCATTCGTGACTACTATCAGCGCGACGCGCTGGTGATCGCACCGCCCATCGATACGAGCCGCTTCGAGCGTGCGGCCGCGAGCATCGCGCCGCCCGATGCGTCCGCGCCATTTCTCATGGTGTCGGCGCTGGTACCGAACAAGCGTGTCGACCTGGCCCTGCGGGCGTTTCAGGGAAGATCCGAGCGGCTGTTGGTCGTCGGCGAGGGACCGGAGCGAGCGCGTCTCGAGGGGCTTGCCACGCCCAACGTGACTCTCCTCGCGCGGGTCGGTGAGGCCGAGTTGGCCCGGCTCTACGCGAGCTGCCGAGCGCTGCTCCACACCGGGGTCGACGACTTCGGAATGGTGATGGTCGAGGCGCTGGCGGCCGGAAAGCCGGTGATCGCCTCCGCGGAGGGCGGGGCGCTCGACATCGTCCGCGACGGGGAGACCGGTCTGCTCATCGAGGCGCCGACCGTCGAAGCGGTTCGCGCGTCGCTCGACCGCTTCTCGCGCCTGTCCGGCGCGTTCGAGCCCCACGCGCTCCAGCAGTTCGCGAAGCGCTTCGATCGGGCGCATTTCGAGCGACGGTTCGCGGAGGCGATCGAAGAGGGTCGGCGGCAGCGCCGCAACGGCAAGTCGAACGGCGTCCACGGCGCCAACGGCGTCCAGAGCGCCAACGGCGTTCACGGCACCACGCGGCTGATCGACGTTCCCGTCGTTCGACGGCCGGACGCATCGAGGGCCCCCGCCGGCCCGGTCGCGGTCAAGCCGAACGGACGGCACGACTCGAAGTGGCCTTCGATGGGGCGCCACGTCGCGAGCCACCCGCGCGCGGGACTGGTAGCCAAGCGCCTCGCGGACATCGCGCTCGCAGCATCCGGGCTGGTGGTGACCGCGCCGCTCATGGCCTCTCTCGCCGTGCTCATCCCCCTCGACTCGCCTGGGCCGTCGCTCTTCTATCAGCGCCGCCCCGGGCTCCACCAGCGCCCCTTCACGCTCGTCAAGCTGCGCACGATGGACGCGCAGGGTCGGGTCACCCGCTTGGGTCGCATCTTGCGCCCGCTCGGCCTCGACGAGCTGCCGCAGCTGTGGAACGTTCTCAAGGGCGACATGAGCCTCATCGGCCCGCGGCCCGAAGTCCTCGAGCGCGCTGTCCGCTACGAGGGAGAGCTTCCGGGCTACGGCACGCGTCACCTGATGCGCCCGGGGATCACCGGCTGGGCGCAGGTCAACGGGCTGCGTGGCGACGTGTCGATCGCCGAGCGGCTGGAGTTCGACATGCATTACCTGCGAGAATGGAATCTGGCGCTCGACGGCCGCATTCTGCTGCGCACCGTGTCGACGGTGCTGGGTGACACGCTTCGCGATCTACGAGGCTAAGCCGATGGCCTCGGGCCTGGGCAGCGAGCTGCGCGACGCGTTTCGCAACCTCTCCCTCAAAGGCGCCTCGCTCGGCCTCGAACGGGGATGCCGGCTGCTCGTGGGCGTCGCGGCCGCGCGGGTCTTGGGCCAGGCGACCTTTGGACGATTCGTATTCGCGTCGACGGTGACCGCGCTCTTGGCGCTGGGCACGGATCTGGGGCTCGGGGTCTGGACCACACGCGCGTTGGCGCGGAGCCGTGGCGATGGCGATCGGGTGGTTCGCGTGGGGCTCGCGCTCCGCGGTCTCGCGTCGCTCCCGTACGGGCTCGCCATCGCCGGGATCGCTTGGGTGGGGGTGCGGGGCGAGGAGCGGCTCGCCATCGCGCTCTTGGGGGTCGCCGCGCTGGTCAACGCGTTCGTCGACCACGTGGGCGCCGTCCTGCGCGGCTACGAGCGCTTCCCGGACGAAGCCCGTCTGAACGCATCGCGCGCATTCCTCACTGCCGTGGCCGGTCTCGTCGCCCTCACGGCCGGTCGCTCGCTGGCGGCCCTGTGCGCGGCTCTGGCGGCCGCCGGCCTGGGTGCCCTCCTCTACGGACTGAGCAAGCTCTTTCGCTTGCACCCGCTCCGAACGGAGTCTATGCCGGGCGCGCGCGCCGATCGGGCCATGGCGAGGTCCGCGCTGGCTCAGTCGCTGCCGATCTGGGTCGCGGGCCTCGTCTCGATGCTCTACTTCAAAGTCGATACCCTCTTTCTGCGGTCGATGTCCGGCGACGCCGAGCTCGGGGCGTACGGCGCCGCTTTCAAGCTCTTCGAGGGAGCGATGATCGTTCCCGCGATCCTCTTGGCCGTCGCGTTCCCGAAGCTCGCCCGCGCGCACACCGATGATCCCCCTGCGCAAGGCCGCCTCGAGCGGCATCTCAGTGTCGTCTTGCTCGTCCTCGGGCTCGTCGCCGGCGGGACTTGCTTCTTCGGCGCGACCCCGCTCATCCATTTGATCTTCGGGGCAACCTTCGGCCGCGCCGTCGACTCCGTGCGCGTGCTGGCGCTCGGGCTGCCGCTCCTGTACGTCAACTTCGGGATGACCCACTTCCTCGTGGCCCGCGATCTCGGGCGCGTGACCCTGTGGCTCGCGCTGATGATGCTGGCGCTCAATGTGGGCCTCGATCTCGCGCTCATCCCGGGAAAGTCAGGGCCCGGTGCGGCATGGGCCACCGTGCTCTCCGAAGCAGCGCTCACGGCGGGCTGCATCGTGCGTCTCAGGATGAGGGGGCCTCCGGCTCGCGCGCTGCCGTCAGCCCCAAGAGAATCCAGAAGAGACCGAAGAGCGGCGTGAACTCGAAGAAGTAGTCGAGCGCGCCGTGGACGAAGAATGCTCCCGCGGCCATGCCGCTGCCGAGACCAGCCAGCCGGCCGGCCGCGTAGTGGCGCCGCACAACGAGCCACAACGCCCACATGAGCAAGGCTAGGGACGCAAGGCCCAGAAGCCCCATGTCGGCGAGCGTCTCCAGATAGAGGCTGTTGGCGTGAATGCGCGTGTCCGTATACGGTCGACCGTTCGGCGCCGGCGAGAGCACGGCCTCGTAGCGGCGCCGAAAGGTGTCCGGCCCGATTCCGAGGAGCGGGTGCTCGCGCCAAAGGGCGATCGCGGCGTGCCACAGAGCGAGACGCGAAGGGGCCGGCGTGTCGAACACCGGCGGCGACAGGTCGGTCGGCACAGCCGCGTGTTCGCCTTCCGACGCTGTCACGTCGAACCGTTGCTCTGCCATCGGGTTTCCCCGCTCGCTGAACCAGGTGACGTTCTCCTGAACGACGTCCCACTGCAGGCGATAGCCTCCTGCCACGGCCGGCCCACGGGCCTGAGCGTGCACTTCGATGGCCGCTCCGGGCGGAACGTCCGTGGCCAGCTCGGTGCGCCGGCCCTCGAAGTCGTCTTGGGTGATCGGACGGCCGACCGGCAGCCAGTGGTAGGCGAGATACGTCGGCCGGTCTCCATCGTGTCGCCATACGATCGCGCCGGTGTTCCGGAGCGTGACGGTGGCGGTGAAAGGCTCGCGCGCGTGGATCGTGCGCGGCGTCGGGTCGGCGACGTACTCGACGCCGAACCAGTGTGCGTCGCGCCACCAGTGCAGCCGCTGGCCGAGGAGCGACCCCGATCCGGTCGCGGCCAATGTGAGCGACGACAGCACCGCGAGAACGCCCAAGACGCCGACGGCGGCGCGGCGCACCCCTGTTCCGGACCGCCAAACGAGCGCGAGCAGCGCCGCGCCGGCCACTGCCGCTCCCGCGAGCCCCGACCGCGTCGCGCTCGCGAGGAGCGCTTCGACGAGGAGCGCCCCGCCGAGCACGGCCAGGCCCGGGCCGCGCTTGGCGACGATAGGGCTGCACGCCCGGTCCTCTAGAAAGGGCGCCACCACCAGCAGGGGCACGGCCGCCTCCCAGTACATCGCCCCGATGGTCGGGTACGCGAAGACGCCGCTCGCGCGCGCCAGGCCGAACGTGTCGAACGCGCCCTCGCGAAAGGCGCTCCAGACAGACGCCGTCGCGGGCGCCCACGAGTCGAGGACGGCGGTCGCGGCCGACACCAGGGCGCCGGCGACCAGCGCCCAGAGAACGCGGCGGCGCACCTCGGGTGGGCGAGCGAGCGTTCGTACGGCGAAGAAGGCGAGGATCCCGCTCAAGCTTCGCAGCGCAAACTTGATGGCGGCGCCCCGATACGAGGACGCGTGCCACGCCGAGGCGAACAGCAGCACGGACCACAGCACCACCGCTCCCCCGAGCGCATCCGTTCGCAGCGCGGCGAGCACCGACCGAGGATGGATGTGGCCGCGAACGACGCCCGATGCCAAGACGACGCCCCACGCGGCCAACATCGCATAGAGGGCCACTTCGACGGTCGTGAGCTCCAGCGGCCCGACGCCCAAGAGCGGGAGCTCGAAAGGAAGGGCTAGCGCGACGGCGACGAGCAGGCCGCGCGCCATCCGGAGCTCGAGCGGGCTGGCGGCAGCCTCCCTCGACGTCGCCGGGGACAGCGAGGCTCCCGCTTGCATCGGCCGGCATGATGCACCAGCCGCCGTGCCGCGCGCCACCGGGGCAGGCCGTGAAAGTCCTGCAAAGTTATTTCGAAGGAGGCATCTTGTCGCTGACCGTGGGACCGTGGATTATCCACCGGAGCTGCGCCGTATGAGATTGGGCATCGAAGTCACGACGTGCACTCCGCTGCGGACGGGGGTCGGCTACTATACGGAGCACCTCGTGGACGCTCTCCTCGAGACCCGGGGCCCGGGCGACGACGTGGTGCTTTTCTCGAACCGCCCGCCCGCGCCCGAGCTCGCCGCTCGTTGGGCGACGCACCTTCACGTGCGCGGTCCGGGCGTGCGCGCCTGGTGGATGCAGTCCGAGGTTCCGCGGCTCCTGACCGAGACGCGAACAGACGTCGCGGTTTTCCCCAACTACACGATGCCGCTCGCCTCCCCGTGCCCCACCGTCGTGGTCGTGCACGACCTCGCGATCCTGCGCCTGCCCCAGCATTTCACCCTTTGGAAGCGCGTCCTTCTGCAGCCGATGCTGCGCCAGTCGGTCGCGTCGGCGGCGGTGATCGCGACCGTTTCGGAGGCGGCTCGCGGCGACATCCTCGCGCTCCTCGGCGTGGCCCCGGAGCGCATCGCCGTTCTTCCCTGCGCCGCGCACCCGTCGTGCAGGCCCGCCCCGCCCGACGTGGTGTCCGCCGTGCGCAGGAGGTACGGTCTCGAGCGGCCGTACGTCCTCACGGTCGGCACCCTCGAGCCTCGCAAGAACCTCCTGACGCTGCTGCGGGCGTTCGACCGGCTGGGCCCCGGCGCGGGCGATCGCGACTTGGTCGTGGTGGGCGGGCGCGGATGGCAGGATCGCAAGCTGGTGCGCGCGCTCGAGGAGCGCGCTGCAGGGCACCGGGTTCGGTGGCTCGGCTACGTGCCCGAATCCGACCTGGTGGCGCTGTACACGGGCGGCGACGTGCTGGTCCTCGCCTCCGCCCTGGAGGGGTTTGGGCTGCCGGCGCTCGAGGCGATGGCCTGCGGCACACCGGTGATCGCGTCGGACATCGCGGCGCTGCGCGAGGTCGGCGGGGACGTGCCTCGGTTCGTCCCGCCCGATGACGCGGGCTCCCTGGCGCGCGCGATCGAAGAAGTGCTCCACGACCGGGATGGCGCGGCCGCGCGGCGATCGGCGGGTCTGGCTCGCGCGCAGCAGTTCTCCTGGACGCGCACCGCCGAAGCCCTCTGGACGCGGGCTCGCAGCGCGGGGCCGACGAGGATTCGACCGGGCGCCAACGGTGCCGCGACCGCGCCCGAGGGAGCGTCGGCCCTTCCGCCTCCCGTGCCGCCGCCACCGCGGGGCTTCGGCGCGCGGGAGTGGGCGCTGCTCGCGACCGTCGTCTACGCCGATCTCTTCGACTCGCCGTTGCCGATCGCCCAGGCGCTGACCACGTCTCTCGGGTTCGTCTTCGATGAGGCCGAGCTCCGCCGGCTGGTCAAGACTCCCGCCCTCGCGCCGCTCGTGGCTTGGCATCCAGGCGGATACTTGGCGCTCACCGAGCGCGCGCACCTCGTCGACACCATGCCCGAGCGCGAAGAGCGGACACGCGCGCTTCTCGACCGCAACCGCAAGGCCCTGACCTTTCTCGCTGCGATGCCGTTCGTTCGATCTCTGCTCATCTCAGGGGGCGTCGCGCACCGAAACCCCGGCAGGAGGCCCGACGTCGATCTCTTCATCGTCGCCGCCCCTCGTCGCGCGTACACCGCGTACACGCTGATGTTTCTCGCGACGAAGCTCACGGGCAGGCGCCACCTCGTTTGCCCCAACTACCTCGTCGACGAGAGCGAGCTCGCGATCGCCTATCACCGTGATCTCTTCACGGCGCATCAGCTCGCGTCCTCGCTGCCGTTCTCCGGCCAGCGAACGTACGA
Organism: uncultured Polyangiaceae bacterium; assembly: GCA_964531095.1. Classification (GTDB taxonomy): domain Bacteria; phylum Myxococcota_A; class Polyangia; order Polyangiales; family Polyangiaceae; genus Palsa-1150. The sequence goes on from CAZHED010000012.1 coordinate 64,894, forward strand.
AGCGCTCTGCCGCGCCAACGAGGCCTGGGTTCGCCGGTTCTTCCCCGCCTTCGCCCCGCGTGCGGCCCTGGGTCCACCACCGCCGCCGGCCATGCTACAGCTGCCGGTCGAGCGGACGATCGGATGGGCGGCGCCGGCGATCGAGCGAGTGCTTCGCTCAGCCTGGCGACTGCGCCTACGCCGGCGCTCCGCGGCGGCCGTTCGCTCCGACGTCGTCCTCGCCGACGGCATTCTCAAGCTGCACCTGTCCGACTATCGGCGCGTCGTGATGGACCGCTTCGGCGAGCGCCTGCGCGCGCTGCGCGACCGGCTCGATTCCGACGCGCCTTCGCCCCGCGCGAGCCTCGAGCCGGTCGCGACGTGATTGGCCTGGCCCGAGGGCTGGCGTCGCTGGCTTGCTGTGGCGCCGCGCTGCTCGTTCTGCTCCTTTTCAAGCCGGCTCTGCAGGCTCCTTTTCTCGTGCCGAAGTTCGCAGCGCTCGAGGTGACCGCGTCGATCGGCGTGATTGCCTTCGCGCTGCGACGCACGGTCGGTCGCGGTCTCCGATGGACGGGGTGGATCACGGCCGGCGTGGCGTTCGTGCTGGTCACCGGCGCGGTCGCGGCAGCCATCGCCGCGACGAGACCGGACGGCGCGCCCTACGCGGTCGCCGCGATCGCCCGCTGGGGAGGGCTCTTCGGGCTGGCGTGCGGGGCGAGTGTTCTGGACGACGCTCCCGGCGAACGCCGGCGCCTGATCGAGACGATCACGATTGCCGCGGCAGCCGTGGCCGCGCTCGGGCTTTTGCAGCACCTCGATGTGGCGCCGTTCCCGATCCCCGTGATCAGCAAGCCCGGCTCGACGTTCGGCAATCGAAACGGCGGCGCGGAGGCGATGGCGATGGCGATGCCGTTCGGTTTGGCTGCGGCGATGGGGGCGAAGCAGCGGGTGGTCCGCAGCGGAATGTTCGTCGCGCTCGCCCTGGAGCTCCTGTACCTCGCGGTTACACGCACGCGCGGCGCATGGCTCGGCGGAGGGTGCGGGCTAGCGATGGCGGTGTGGCTCGCGAAGCCCCGCTGGTCGCGCGCGTCGGTCGCCGCGGGCATCGTCGCCGTCGTGGCCGCCGGCGCGGCGGCGGCTCTGCCGGGCCGCTTCAACCCGTACGACGTCGGCGATCGCAAGCGCCATTCGGGCGTCATCCAGGTGCTGGAGGAGGGGTTGGATTCGCGCTCGACCGCGCTGCGGACGCGATTCGGGTTGTGGCGCCGGAGCCTCTCCATGGTGCGCGAGTACCCATGGTTCGGGGTCGGGCCGGGCAACTGGCCCGTGGTGTTCCCGCGCTATGCGGAGCCGGGCGCGACGCGCGACGGTGTGCTCAGCGCTTCGCTCGCACCGCGGCAGGCGCACAACGACTACCTCGAGCGGGCGGCCGAAACAGGCCTTCCGGGTCTGGCGGCGCTCGGCCTGTTGGGCGCGGGCGCCGGCGTCGCCGTTCGGAGGCGCTTGCGAACCGGCGACGTGGACACGCGCGCGAGCGCCGGCGCCGCCGGTGCTTCGATGGTAGCCCTCGCCGTCCTCTCGATCGCCAGTTTCCCGTTCGAAATGCCGGCCCCGATTGCGCTGGCCGGGTTGGCGCTGGGAATGGTGGCCGTCGACGCGCGTCGGAGCGAGGGCAGCGCCGACGACGTCGCGGCGCACGGCGCCAAGGTCCGCCCGGTCGCCTGGGCGCCCGCCGTGATCGGGCTCGCCCTTCTCGCAGGCGCCGTTGTTCGCGCGGAACGGAGCGTGCGGAGCAGTCGCTGGCTCGGTGCCGCAGAGCGGGCCATGAGCCGCGAGGCAGAAGAAGGGGGAGCGAGCACGGACGAGGCTTGGGATGCCCTCAATCACGCTCTTGCCGTGGAGCCCCAAGACTTCCGCGCGCAACTCCGCATGGCGCAGGTGCTCGTCCGCGAGCATCGGTCCGTCGAGGCGTCCCGTGCGGCGCTGCGTGCGCTCGACCTCGAACCGTACTCACCGAACGCATGGGGAGCGCTGGCCGCCGCCGAGCTTGACTCAGGCGACTACGAAGCGGCCCAACGCGACGCCACCAAAGGGCTCACGCTCCTGAGTGACTATCCCCTCGGGCTGGACGTGCGCTCCAAGGCCGCGGAGAAGCTGGGCCACACCGTGACGGCGCAGGCCGACCGGGCCCGCTTGGGCGACCTGGCCGCCGACCCATCGAACAACCATACCGCGCGTGAAGCGCGCGCGTTGCTGAGCACCGGCCGCTGAGCCGGCAGGGCGTCAGCCCTGGGTCATCGCGTCCGACGCGCCCTCGCCACCGCTGCCCGGGGCGGGTGAATCGCTGCTGCATGCCCACATCAGGGCGGCGACGGTCAGACTCGCAAGCAGGAGCCAAACCCGGTGGTCGGAGAGTCGCGACATGTTCTATTGCTCCTTGACGGAAACCATAGCCTCCCGCCTCAGCCGGCGTCAATGAGATCTTCGCCGCTCGGCCTCCAGTCGCACCCGCCCCAGCACCCAAGACCCGGCGTGACGCAGCTCGGCGGCGCGGCGAATGCGGCCGGACTCGAACGGCAGGGGCCGGCGCACCATGGTTCGCACCGCCTTGGCTCCGCGCAAGAACCGAAGCTCCGCGTGCACGACCCGCGACAGCGCCCGGTAGAATCGGGGCGAGAACCGGCCCGGTAGCAACGGGTCGAGGTCGCTGCTCTCGTTCCAGTTCCGCTTTTCCCCCAAGAGCGCGACGGTCTTCGCGTGGTAGCGGGTGCCGGGAAGGGGATAGCTGACCGAGATGCCGATGTCGTCGGGAAGGAGCTCGCGAACCAAGGCTCGTGTGGCCTGCACTTCCTTCCATCCCTCGCCCGTGTACCCGAACTGCAAGAAGAGCCCCACCCGCACTCCCTGGGACCGCAGTCGGCCGACCGCAGCGCGCGTCTGTTCGACCGAGATGCCCTTTTCCATGGCGTCGAGGATTCGCTGCGAGCCGGACTCGGCCCCCAACCACACTTCGCTTGCGCCGGCGCGGCGCAGGCCCCGGACATTCTCCTCGGTCATCAGGTCGGCACGGGTCTGGCAGAGGAACGGCGTGCGCACCCCGGCCTCCTCGACCGCCTCGGACCAGGCCACGAGCCAGCGCGACTTGAGCCCCAAGATATCGTCGCAGAACCACAGGTGATCGGGCGCGTAGCGCTCGCGCAAGAGGCGCAGCTCCGCGACGACGTTGGCGGGCGAGCGGCTATGGTACGTGCCGCCGTACACCGGCTTTGCGCACCAGTTGCAAAGGTACGGGCAGCCGCGGGTCGTCACCACGTTCAGCGAGAAATAACCGTGGCGGCGGCGCCAGAACGAGCGGTACCGCTCCATGTCGACCAGGTCCCAGGCGGGGAGGGGCAAGACGTCCAGGTCTTGAATCAGCTTGCGCGATGGGGTGCGCCGGAGCATGCCGTGATGGTGGAGTGCGAGGCCCGGGATCTGCGTGGCCGCGGCGTCGCGCAGCTCGGCGAGGTTGCCGTGCGCTTTCTCGAGGCCGGCGAGGAGCTCGCCCAGAGTCAGCTCGCCCTCGCCCACGATGACGAACGCCGCTCCCGAGCGCAGGTATGCCTCTGGGTCTTCGGCCGCGTCGTGACCGGCGACAATCACGGGCACCCCGCGCTCGTGGGCCTCGCGAATCATGTCTCGCGCAGCGGCGCGCATGCGCGACAGGCACATCTTGGTAAACCAGTTGAACGAGTCGTCGTAGAGGACGACCACGTCCGGGCGTTCGCGCTCCAGCGAGGGCAAAAACCCCGATGTGTCCGGGTCGAGCATCGGGTCGTACAGCGCGACTTCGTGACCGAGCTTCCGAGCGTGCGCTGCCGCGAACAGCGTCGCGAGCGGCGGGTAGGGCTTGCCGATGGCGTACTGCTTGGCGTCGCGGCAGAGGAGGTGACCGTGCGCAAAGAGGACCCTGGCCACGGCGAGACGGTAACGCGCGACGTGGCCGGCACGCAACGTGAGCGGCGGCCCGGTACGCCGCATTCCAGTCGTGCGGTGCGGCCTGCTCCCCACGTCGGGCGGTTCGAGGGTTCATGACGCGTTCAACCGGCTCCGTTTCATTCTTTGGAATCGAGGTACTACGCTGCCTCGTCCTATGCCGTTTCGCGAGGCCCGTCGATCGATCGCCGCCATCTCGAGCCGGGGGGCGTCGCGCCGCGGCGCCCTCGTCGCGGGCCTGGGCCTTTTTGAGCGCCTGCTCACGCCGGCGACTGCGTGGCTCCTCTTCCAGCCGTCCCTGGGCGACAAGATCGCCGTGGCTCTCACCCTGGCGGCGGTTTTCACCTTGCGTACGTTCACCCAGCGCTCTGCCTGGGCACGCACGGAGGCCGACCTCTTCGATCGCGTGATTCGTGCCGTACTCGACGGGCCGGTGCTTCGCGAGAGCGTCCTGCCGGATCAAGATGCGTCGGTCGAGCTCGGGCAGGGCGTTTACCACGCGGCGATCGCGCTATCGCAAGAGCTGCCGAATTTCGCGGCCGACCTGGCGGCATGCGCCGTGCTGTCGGTCGTCGTCGTCGCCGAGGAGCCGTCGCATCTGGTCATCGTCGCCATCGGGCTCACGCTCGTGGCCGCCCTCGGGTTGTTCTGGTCGCGCGGGCGCGTGCAGCGTGCGCTGTCGCGTGCGTGGGCGTCGCAGGAGCGTGTGTTCGAAGCATTCGTCGACGCGCTCGATGGGCGCCTCGAGATCGTCGCGAGCGGACATCGCGGCCGATTCGTGAAGGACGCCCACGCCCGCACCCAGGCCTGGGGCGCCGCCGGCGTGAACGTCGCGACAGCGACGGCGCTTTCGGGCCGGCTGCCGCTCCTGGCAATCGCGGCGGGGGTGGGTGTCGTCGTCGGGGCCGGCTCGCGCTGGCAAGGTCTGGTGCCGGGTAGGCTGGTCGACGTCGCGCTGTTCGCGAGCGTCACGCCGGCGTTCGCGGGAGTGGCGCAGGGTGTCCACGCTCTCGCTCGCTCCGAACGGTGGGTTGGGCTGGTCGCACGGATTCTGCAAGGGCAGGCGGCGTCGCCGCCGAACGTGCGGAAGGCTCCGGCGTTGCCCGCGTTGATCGCGTTCGACCATGTGTCCTTTCGCTACGACGTACCGGACGCTCCCGATGCCCTACACGACGTGTCCATTGCGTGGCGGGCGGGCGCCCTCGCGCTGGGGGGAGGAAACGGCTCCGGCAAGAGTACGTGCCTGCGGCTGCTCCTGGCGCTCGCGCCTCCGCGCACGGGCCGAATCGCGTTGGGCGACCTTCCGCTCGACAAGACCGACGTCGACGACTGGCGATCTCGCATCGCTTTTCTGCCCCAGCGACCCTACTTTCCGCCACGCACCGACGTTCGCCGCGCAGTCCGGTTTCTCGCCCCGGACGCTTCGGACGCGATGATCCGGTCGGCGCTCGGCCGGGTGGGGCTCCACGGCGTCGCCCTCGACGCACGGGTCGAGGCGCTCTCGGTGGGCGAGCGGCAGCGCGTCGCGCTCGCTCGCGTGCTCTGTCGGGACGCGGCGCTGTACATCCTCGACGAGCCGGACGCCAACCTCGACCGCGCGGGCATCGCTCTCGTTGCCGACCTGGTGCGCGAGCTTGCGGCGACCAAGATGATCGTGATCGCCGCGCATACCCCCGAGCTGCTCGAGGCGGCCGATCAAATCGTGGTGCTGGAGCGCGGGCGGGTGGTGCGCGACGAAGTGCGCCGAGACCCGCGTCGTGCGGACCGAGCGACCAGCGCCACAGTTCGATGGGCGCACGAGTGAGCCCGTGACGCGCGTGAGCACCAGTCGGGCCGTCGCCTCCGGGGTCCTCGCCGCCCTGGCCTGCGCCTGCGTCCGCGAGGGGAGGGTCGAACGGGCGTTCGACGGGCAGGTCGTGGAGGGTCGATTCATCGATCCTCGTGCGTACGCGGCGTTTCTTCGCGGCACGATCGCCGAAGCGAACGCGGACAACGGGGAGGCTCTCGCGGGGTTCGAGGAGGCGGCGCGGACCGATCCAGACTCCGCAGAGATCTGGACCCGCATCGGAGACGTGCGCTGCCGGGCGGACGCGCACGACGGGCACGCCGACGCGGGATTCTCGCGCGCGCTGGCGATCGATGCGACGTACGCGCGGGCGTGGGCCGCGAAGGCGAGATGCGCGATCGCGCGCGGGGACACCGCCGGCGCACGCGCTGCGGCCGGGCGCGCAGCGGCGCTGGACTCCACGGCGGACGCGGCGAGTGTTTTGCTCGCACGTACGGCGCCATCGCCGGGGAACGCGGTCACACGCGACGCGCTCGTGGCGCTGACCGTCACCGCTCGCGACCCGCCCGTCGCGTGGGACGCGCTCGCGAGCTGGGCGCAGGCGAATGGGGACGTCGCGCTCTGGGCAAGGGCGCTCGCGGAGCTCGTTCGCGTCGCCCCGGGCAGGCGCGACGAGGTCGCGCGAGCCGCCGAGCAGCTCGCGGGGGCGGGGGAGATCGCCCAGGCACGCAGGGTCGCTCTTGCCGTCGCGAACAGCGATCCGCGGCCGCTCGCCGACCACCCGCTGGCCGCCGGTCTCGCGCTTGACGAGGCGATCGCCCGCGGCGATCTCGCCGCGGTGAGCCAATGCGCGACGCGTGTGCGTGCGCCGCTCGACGAAGCGGCCGGACGCGCGCTCTTGGCGTGGAAACGGTCGCTGGCGCACGACCTCGCGTCGTCGGTCGCGCGCGCCGATCCAACCGCGTTGGGAGCGCATCTGCTGCTCGCGGCAAGCGGTGGGGGCGACCTGCTCGGTGCACTCCACGACGCGGGTGCCGGCAGCGCGGAGACGTCCGCGGCGGCGTTCATTGCGTTCGGTGTCGCGCTCGCGCATGCCACGTCTCCCGAGCACGCGCGCGCCGCGCTCGCGACGATCGCGCACCGACCTATCCTCGCCGGGGACGACCGCGTGGTTCGTCCGGCCGTGGACCTTGCGTCGCGCGGCTTGCTCCCGGTGGAGGCGCTGCCGCCCGATGGCGTCGTCGAGCTCGCGGCGCTTCGTGGAGAGGCGCTGCCCGAGAAGCTGCTGGGGGAGGCCACGCGATCGCTCGACGCCCGCCACGAATACCTCGCGCTGGCGATCAGCCGTCGGGACGGCGCACGCGCCAGAGAGCTCGCCTGGCGTCTTCGGGGCGCGGTGGCGGATCCGGTGGTCGCCGCGGCGTCGGCGTTCGCTCAACTGGCGTCGGGCGCACCGATCGCCGCCGGTGCGCCGCAAGCGTTGCTCGCGCGCGACGCGGGCGATCCGCTGCTGGCGGTCGCCACGCTGCGTCTCGCCGAGAGAGTGGGGGACCACGACGTCGCGCGTCGCGCCCGCGAGGCGCTCACGGCGTTCGGCGGCGGGGCTCCGGCGAACGTGGAGTAGAGGCGTCGGCAGGCGCATACGTGAGCGCCATTTCGACGCCTTCCACTCCCCCCGGGCGCACGTCCACGTTTCTGTCCGCTTGATCGAGAATGGCCGCTAAGCGCGCGCCGATCGTGACTCGTCCGACCGGTACACCGTCGATGCGAAAGTGCCCCTGCGTGTCGCTCACCGCGTGCAGCGGCTGGCGCAGGACGTAGACGTCGCCGCGCACGAACTTCTGGAGCTGGTCTCGCAGAGGGAAGAAGTCCGCGCGCGCGGGGAAGAGTTTCACCGGCTCTCCCCGTTGCTGTGGCGGGGCGACCATGACCGTGAGCAGCGGGCCTCCTTCGAGGTACGGCGCGAACGGCAGGATCGAGTCGTTCGCGATATCGAGCCGCTGCCCGAATGTGAGCGCAATCGATCGCGCCGGGTAGCCGCAGCGGGCGCTGATGGTCACGCGCTGCACTTCGCTCTTCTCGGGGAGGTAGCCGCTGTAGCCCGTCACGACGACGATCGCGTCGGCGAGCGGACGAGCCCCGTCGGCGCGCCGTGGCCCCGTGCGAAAGAGCTTGCCGTATGTGTCGAGGGCCGCCGGGCATGCCCGTACGTCGAGGCCCGGTACGTCGGGTGCGTCGGGGCCTCGCACGAGCACGGTCCCCTCGATGCTGCCGGTCGGCCCCGTATAAGGGGGGAGATTCATCGGGTTGACGACCGCGGCGACGCTCGCGCTCGGCAGGCCGAGTGCGTTGGGGGCGCCGGCGCCTGGCGGCGCGCTGCCCGCCTCGTGCTCCGGGTCGTTCGATCTCGGGGCGCTCCCCGACCGACAGCCGACGGCGCAGCCACACAGAACGACGAGCGCGGCTCGTCGCAAGTCACACGTTCTCGACACGCTGCAAGCCCCGTCAGCCGGGACCGAACGACGCGGCGCTTACGGCGATGTCCAGGTAGCGCCCCGGCGTCAGCCCGAGGATGAGCACGAGAACCGCGCTCACGAGCAGCGCCGCAGTGACGTATCCGGAGCGCATGGGAATCGCCACCGCAGCTCCGGCGGCCGGTTCGCGCATGTACATGTACACGAGAACGCGCAAGTAATAATAGGCCGCGATCACGCTGTTGACCAAGGCGATGATCGCTAGCCAATACAGCCCGCCGTCGATCGCAGCCTTGAAGACGAACCACTTGCCGAAGAACCCGGCGGTGGGTGGTATACCGGCGAGCGACAGAAGAAAGAGCGAGAAGGCAAGCGCGGCAGCGGGGTGTCGCTTGCCGAGCCCCGAGAGGTCTTCGTAACTGACCGCCTCGCGCCCGCGGCTTCCGCATAGAATGAGCGCGCCGAACGCGCCTGCGGTCGAAACGGTGTACGCCAGCAAATAGTAAAGCAGGCTCGCCCCCGCTTCCGCCGCGTTGGAGGCCAGCGCTGCCACGGCCACGAGGACGTAGCCCGCGTGCGCGATGCTCGAATAGGCCAGCATGCGCTTGACGGACTCTTGCCGCCCGGCGATGAGGTTCGCCACGGTCATCGTCAGCGCGGCGAGCGCCGCCATCACCGGCGGCCAGCCACTCGCCCACGACGTCCAACCGGGGTCGCCGAACGCGAGGAGCAGCACGCGCAGCAGCATCGCGAACGCGCCCGCTTTGACCGCGACGGCCATGAACGTCGTCGCTGGCGTCGGCGCTCCCTCGTAGGCGTCCGGGGCCCAGGCGTGGAATGGCACGGCGCTGACTTTGAAGACGACCCCCACGAGCACGAGCAGCGCCCCCACCACGAGGAGCGGATTGCGAGCCGCCGACAAGTGCGCCGCGGCGCCGATGCCGGCGAGGTCCGTATGCCCAGTGGCTCCGTACAAGAGCGCAAAGCCGTAGATGAGGATCGCCGCGGCGAACGAGCTGAGAAGAAAATACTTGAGCGCCCCTTCCGCCGATCGCGGGCTCGACCGGCGAAACGCCGTCATGGCGTAGGCGCCGATGCTCATCGTTTCGAGGCCCAGAAAGAGGCTCAGCGCGTCGCCCGCGGCCGCGAGGAGCATCGCGCCGAACGTGGCGAAGAGGAGCAGCGAATAAAACTCGCCTCGCTCGAGCTGATGCTCCGGCAGGTAGCCGCCCGCCAGCAGCGCGGCGATGGCGGCCCCGAGGCAAAGCAGCATGTCGAAAAAGAGCGTGAGGCGGTCGACGATGAGCCAGGGGGCAACCGACGAGACGTCGCCGATGCCATCGGTGCCGATCATCCACAGGGCGCCTGCGAACGCCGCGGCGGTGAGGAGAATGACGGCCGCGCCGAGCCCGAGGCCACCGCCGCGCGACGAGAGCGACTCGGCGAGCATCAGCAAGAGCGCGGCGACGCCGACGATGAGGAGCGGGGACAGAGCAAGAGCGATCGACATGGGGCCTCTAGCTCACGGGTTCAGTGGGGGAGCGACCTGCGGCGCTTCCGGTCGCCGCGGCGTCAGCTTGATTGGGCCTTCGTAGAACGCAGGCGGGGGATTGCTCTCGATTCGAGCCTCGACGTCGCGCTGCACGCGCTCGGCCGCGGCTTTGATTTGCGATAGAAAAATGTTCGGAAAAAGGCCGATGACGAACACCATCATCCCGAGCGGCGCCAAGCTCACGATCTCGCGGGGGTTCACGTCGGAAAGGTGTCTGTTCTCCTCGTGCGTGATCGGGCCGAAGAACATCTTCTGCACGACCAGGAGCATGTAGATGGCGCCCAGAATGACGCCCGCGGCGGCCCCTGCCGCCTGGATCCCGGAGAAGTGGCCGAGCGTGCGCGATGCGAACGTGCCCGTGATCACCATGAACTCGCCGATGAAGCCGTTCGTCCCGGGAAGGCCCACGCTGGCGAGCGTCGCCACGACGAAGAGCGCCGCGTACACCGGCATCGGCTTGGCGAGACCGCCGAAATCGTCGATGTGCCGCGTGTGGCGACGGTCGTAAATGACTCCGAACAAGAGGAACAGCATCCCGGTCGAGACGCCGTGGTTCACCATCTGCAAGACACCCCCTTCGACCGAAGCGGGGGTGAGGGCGAACAGGCCGAGCATGACGTAACCCAGGTGGGCCACGGACGAATACGCGATGAGGCGCTTGACGTCCTCTTGCTTCCACGCGCAAAGCGCACCGTAAATGATCCCGCCGATCACCGCGACGCCGGCGAGCTTCGGCGCGAGCTCCACGCTCGACTCCGGAAAAAGGCCCATCGAGAAGCGCAGGTAGCCGTAGGTTCCCATCTTCAGCATGATCGCGGCCAGGATCACCGAGCCCGCCGTAGGCGCTTCGGTGTGCGCGTCGGGCAGCCACGTGTGAAAGGGGAACATCGGAACTTTGATGATGAACGCCAGTGTGAACGCGGCCCACAGCCAGATCTGCACGTGCCGAGGCAAGACCAGTCGCTGTAGCTCGAAGTAATCGAAACTGAGCTGGCCTCCGGCCGCCCGCGAGTACTGGTACGCCAGGTAGATGATGGCGCCGAGCATCAGCACGGAGCCGAACATCGTGTAGAGGAAGAACTTGATCGTGCTGCGGATCCGATTCGCCCCGCCCCAAACACCGATCATGACGTACATCGGGATGAGCATCAGCTCCCAGAAGACGTAGAAGAGAAAGAGGTCGAGCGCGACGAATGCGCCGAGCATGGCCCCCTCCAAAAGAAGGAGTGCAAAGCACCAGTCTTTGATGCGCGTCTGAATCGACCCGAAGGACGCGTAAGCCGCGATCGGCGTGATGAATACCGTGAGCATCACCAGCCAAATCGTGATGCCGTCGATGGCGACGTGATAGTGAATGCCGAAGCGCGGCAGCCAGGGGACGTCTTCGTTGAAGTGGTACCCGGCGCCCATCGGAACGCGCAGCAAAGGCAGCGCTGCCACGAACGCCCCCGCCATGATGACCAGGGTCGTGGCGCGGAGCGCGGCGTGCGCTTGCCGTGGCATGAAGAGGACAGCGATCGCGCCGGCGAACGGGATCCACACGATCCAGCGAAGGACGTGCGCGGGCTCGGAAGCGATCGGTTCCGAGGTCTCCAGTCCGGGCCACATGCGAACCACGAAGAGCGCCAGCAGGCCGGCGATCGCGGCAAGAGGGCCGCGCACGTTCCATCCGTGATCCTTGGGCATCGCGGCGGCGACGGCGGCGGCCACGAGGACGGGGACGGCATTGCCGAGAACGAAGGCCGCCGCGACCGCGACGACCGCGACGACGCCGAGACCGACGAGCTGCGGCCCGCCGAACGGAGGCCGCTCGCCTTGCTTTGCTGTGACCGTATCGGCAGTATCCATTTCAAGTCCTCGAGTCTCGACCCGCGTCCCTGGTGAATCGCAAGCCCGTTGCCGTCAAAGCGACGACGTCGGCTCGTTCGGCCGCGCGACGCGGATCGTCTTGGTCCGTACGAACCCGAATGAGTTTCTCACTTCGAGGTGGACGTTCGCGCTCTTTCCGGGGTCGACGTGCACCTTGAGCGTCGTGTCGCCTCCGAAGTCCGGCTTCTCGGGCGTACCGTCGCCGTCGGCGTCCCAACGATACGCGTAGCCCACGCCCGGCGCTGCGGTCAGCACGTAGTCGCTGTTGCCCGCGTCGGCTACGGTGGCATTCGGGTGCGGAACCGTGAAAAACCACCCCGTGGCCGCGAGGCCAACGACCATGAGCGCCGCGTAGACGTGCACGACGCCGGTCTGGAAAGCCCGAAGCACCGTCCCTGTCGCCGCGACGACGAGCGCCGTCAAACGGGCGACGATACCGTCGACGACCCAGCGATCGAACAGCGCACTGGTCTCGGCGAGGGAGACGACCGCGCCGATCACGGTCTCCTCGTAAAGCTCGTCGACCCGCCACTTGTCGAGCAAGAGCTTATATAGCCCGGGCATCGCGGCCGCCGCGCGCCGAGCCGGCTCGCCCTTCTTCTGGATGTACATCCACCAGGCCAGCGCGGTTCCGAACACGAACGCACCGACGCCGCCCACCGCGAGCGTCCATTCCATGTGCTCGGCCCCAGAGCTGATCTTGACGGCCCCCTCGGTCGCGGCCGCAAACACCGGTGCGAGCCAGTGCTCCATCGGCGGCTCTTTAACGAGATGGAAGCCCGGGTTGAGGAATCCCGCGAATGCGGAGAAGGCCGCCAGGATGATCAGCGGTACGGTCATCTGCCACGCCGACTCGTGCGGGGGATACCCGGGCTGTGTGAGGTCGTCGTGTCCGTGCCCGTCGTCCGCGACTTCGTGCGACGCGAGAAGCGACGGCCGCCCGACCTTCCAGCCGCGGAAGTCTCCCCAGAACGTCAAGAAGTAGAGCCGGCACATGTAGAATGCCGTGAGGGTCGCCGCGATCACCGCCGCCCCGTAGAGCGTCGGCCCGAGCCACATCGGCGGCTCGAACAGGCGGAACCTCTTGAGCATCGGCGAATCGGCCATGGGGTTGACCGTGTGGTCGACGAAGGCGCGGAAGAGGATCTCGTCCTTCGAGAAGAAGCCGCTGGTCAGCGGCACCCCGATGATCGCCGCCGTCGCGACGGCGAACGTCGCGTGGGTGAGCGGAAGCCACTTGCGGAGACCGCCCATGTGCCGAACGTCTTGCGCCTTGTCGTCGTCGTGAATGCGCCCGTGCATCGCGTGGATCACCGAACCGGCGCAGAGAAAGAGACAGGCCTTGAAAAACGCGTGGGTGAAGACGTGGAAGAACCCAGCGGTGAACGCGCCGACGCCGACGCCCAGGAACATGAAGCCGAGCTGGCTGATGGTGGAGTACGCCAGCACTTTCTTGATGTCGTTCTGCACGAGCGCGATCGTCGCGGCGAGCAGCGCAGTCGACGCGCCGATGACGGCGGTCACCATCATCGTGAACGGCGACAGAACGAAGACGAAAGACAACCGGCAGACGAGGTAGATGCCGGCCGTGACCATTGTCGCGGCATGGATGAGAGCAGAGACCGGCGTCGGGCCAGCCATCGCGTCCGGGAGCCACACGTAGAGGGGGATCTGGGCGCTCTTGCCCGTGCAGCCGAGAAGGAGCAAGAGGCCCACCGCCGTCGCGGCGCTGATGGTGAACGGCCGGGAAGGCTGCAAGAAGTGCAGGAGCCCCGTGTACTGCTCGCCGCCCGGCGGCCAGACGTGCACCCGCCACTGCTCGCCCGGACGCACGAGGTTCGTGGCGCCGTTGGCGATGCCGTTCCAGTCGAGTGCGCCCGTGTAGTGCACGAGCAGGAACATCGCGCAGAGCAGGCCGAAGTCGCCGACGCGGTTGGCGATAAACGCCTTCTTGCCGGCCGCGGCGTTCGCTGGGTTCTCGTACCAGAAGCCAATGAGGAGGTACGAGCAGAGTCCGACGCCCTCCCACCCGACGAACAGAAGTGGAAGGCTGTCGCCGAGGACGAGGACGAGCATCGCGAAGATGAAGAGGTTCAAGTACGAAAAGAAGCGGGCAAAGCCGTCGTCGTTCTCCATGTACGACGTCGCGTACAGGTGAATGAGGAAGCCGACGCCGGTGATGATTAGCATCATCACGCCGCTCAGCTGGTCGACGCTGAACTTCACGAAGATCGGGACGCTCGCGTCATCGCGGCCCCCGGTTGTGTGCATCCACTCCCACGCGTTCCATACCAGCTTGCCGTGGGCTTCCTTTTCGTCGCCGACGATGTGGGCGAGATCGACGAACGCGAACAGCGCGGCGGCGAAGCTCACACCGACTGCTGTGAGCGCCATCAACCGCACGGCGGGCTTGCCGAGCCGCCTGCCCCACACTCCGTTCACGAAAGCGCCGAGAAGCGGCATCCCGAGGATGACCGCGATGAGGGCGTAGTCGTTCGGGGGGAAGACCGAGAGCATGGCTTGGGCGTCCTTCAGTTTCTCAAGAGGTCGGCGTCGTCGGACCGGACCGTTTGCCGCAGGCGGTACATCGCGAGCACGATCGCGAGGCCCACGGCGACCTCGGCCGCCTCGGCCGCGATGATGAAGAAGGCGAACACCTGCCCGGTGTGGCTCTGACCGGGGTAGGTCTGCATGGCGCCGGGCGCGAGGCGCGAGCGGTTGAAGGCGACGAGTGCGAGGTTCGCCGCGTTGAGCATGACCTCGATGCTCATCAGCGTCACCAGGACGTTGCGCCGCACGAGGAAGCCGACGCTGCCGATGATGAACAGAATTGCGCTCAGAAACACGAAGTGTTCGACGCCCATCATGCGGACCGCTCCTGGGGGTGGGCGCCGTCCACCTCGTGGCTGAAGATGCCAGACTGTTCGGCGGAGCCGACGGGGGAAGGTGGCGCGCGATGTGCGATCTCTTGCTCGCTGCGCGACATCGAGCCCGAACCTTGCCGGCCGCGCGCCACGGCGACGGCGCCGACGACCGCGACCATCAGGAGAGCGCTCGAGAGCTCGAAGGGGACGATGGCGTCCGAGAACAAGACGCTGCCGAAGGCGTCGATCCCGCCGAAGCCGGGTTCGGGGACAGGCATGGGCATGGTCCGGTGCGAAGCCGCGGCGGCCCGCGCGACGGCACCGAGCGTCCCGAGTCCCGCGAGGGCGAAGAGGGCCCCGCTCGCGGCCCGCACCGTGATTCCGCGCCGGTCGCTCGGCGTCGACGCGCTTGGTCCGAGCAGCATGATGACGAAGAGGAAGAGGATCACGATCGCGCCCGCGTAAACGATGAGCTGCACGGCCGCCAGGAACTGCGCGTGGAGCTCGAGGAAGAGCGCGGCGACGCTCAGAATGAGGAGCAACAGCCCCATCGCGCTCCGGATGGGGTTCTTCGCGATCACGACCGAGAGCGCGCCCGAGACGGCGAGCCCCGCGCATCCGTAAAAATAGCCTAGCTCGAGCGGGCTCATGTCACCTCCACGGCTCCACGGTCAGCCTCGCGTCCGCGCGCGTGCGCCCGCCGCGCACGTAGGCTTCGAACTCGGGGCGGAACTTCTGGAGGAAGGCGAGCGCGGGCATCGCCGTTCCTTCGCCGAACGCGCAAATGGTGTTGCCCATGATGCCGTTGGCGATCTCGTTCAAACCGTCGAGCTCTTGCATCGAAGCTTTGCCGTCGAGGAGCTTCTGGCACACGCGCTCGAGCCACGCGCCGCCTTCGCGGCACGGCGTGCACTGCCCGCACGACTCGTGACGGTAGAACTGCATCAGGTTCTGCATGCACCAGACCGGGTCGGTGCCCTCGGCGATGACCGTCACGCAGCACGTTCCGAGCATTGTGCCCACGGCCCGCATCGTGTCGACGCCAAGCGGCAGGTCGAACACGCTCTTGCCGTGCCACGGATGAAGCGGTGACTTGGGATCCGGCGCGTTGACCGTCTCCGAGGGGCGGAGCACGGGCGTCGACGAGCCGCCCGGGATGACGCACATCACCCCTCGATCGCCGAGGACGCCGCCGCCGACGTCGTAAATGAGCTCGTTCAACGTGGGGCCCACGGCGAGCTCGACGACGCCAGGCTTTTTCACGTGCCCGTTGAGGCCATAGAGGCGCACGCCCCCGTCGTTGATGGAATGCAGCGCCGACAACTTGCTGAACGCTTCGCAGCCCATGCCGAAGGCGGTGGGTACGCTGGCGATCGACTCGAGGTTGTTGACGGTCGTGGGGCAGCCGAACGCGCCCGCGTTGGCCGGGAAGGGCGGCTTGTTGCGCGGCTCGCCACGGCGCCCCTCGATCGAGTTGAGCATCGAGGTCTCCTCGCCGCAGATGTACGCGCCGGCGCCGGAGTGCACATAGACCTCGATCGGGAAGTCCTTTCCGAAGGGGGTCTTGCCGAGGTACCCCTTGGCGCGCGCCTCGCGGATGGCTCCTTCGAGGCGGGCCATCGACAGGTCCAGCTCACCGCGCACGTAGATGTACGCCACGTGCGCGCCGATGGCGTAGGAGGCGATGATGGCCCCCTCGATGCACGCGTGCGGATTGAGCTCCATGATCGTCCGGTCCTTGTGGGTTCCCGGCTCGCTCTCGTCGGCGTTCACGATGAGGTAATGCGGCTTGGCCACGGTTCCCGGCGGGGCCGCCTTCGGCATGAACCCCCACTTGACGCCCATCGGAAAGCCGGCACCGCCGCGGCCCCGGACGTTGGCTTTCTTCGCCTCGTCGACGACCTGCTCACGGGTCATCGTCGTGACGACGCGCCTCGCCACCTCGTAGCCGCCCATCTCGCGCTCGTAGGTCGCCAGCGACCAGCCTTCGGGCTTGCCGTACACGCGCGTCAGGTAATCGGTCCGCTTGAGCATCCTTTTGGTTTTCCGGCCAGTGGGTTGTGTGCGGGCGCGGTTTGCGCGGGCGCTTCAGTCCAAGAGCTTGGCGAGGATCTGATCGAGGCGCGCCCGGGTGAGGTTCTCGTGGTACTCCTTGTCGACCTGCATCATCGGCGCCGTGCCGCAGCTCGCGAGGCACTCGGCGGTCCGCAGCGTCACCTTGCCGTCTGCGGTCGTCTCTCCGCACCGGATACCGAGGCGCTTTTCGCAGTGCTCGATGACGTCGAACGCGCCTCGCAAGGCGCACGGCAGCGTGCGACAAACCCACACCTGATGCTTGCCCACCGGGTGCTGGTTGAAGAGCGTGTAGAAGGTCACGACGCCTTTCACGTGGGCGGGCGACACGTCGAGCCGCTTCGCGACGAACTGCATCGTCTCTTCGCTGATGTACCCCGCCTGCTCCTGGCAAAGATGCAAGAGCGGAAGGGTGACCGCCATTTTCGTCGGATATCGATCGAGGAGCTCCTGAAGCTTGCGCTCGCGTTCGGGGGTCAGAGCGAAGGGCATCGCAGGGCGGTCCTTGGGGTCCTTGGGGGGACGGCTGCGCTCGCGCGAGAGTCGCGAACGGACGCGGCGGGACAGATCGCGCGAAAACGGCGCGAAGGTGCAGAAACCGGCGCGAAACTAGTGGCGAGCGAGCACGGGTGTCAAGCCGTGCCGGCGAGGTGGCAACGGGTGGCGGGCGTCGCCGTCGATTGCCCCTGCTGGCACGCTGACGACAATTCGCTTGAGCGGGCCGATCGCGAACCGCTATGCTGAAAGAGCGCCCGCTATTGTTTGCTCGTCCGGGCACCCGCGAAGGCCGGTACGGTTTGGCCGCGCTCGCCGGTGCCCCGGCGGCCCGCCCGACGGAGGTTCGCTAGTGTTCTGTCCGAACTGTGGCACGCAAAATCCCGATTCGGCTCAGACCTGCTCCAAGTGCAGTTTCCACTTGAAGAGCGCAGCCGCGCCGAAATTCAAGGGGACGATGCTGATGATGAATCAGCCGGGCGCCGCGCCAGGTGCACTGCCTGCTCCTCCCGCTCCGCTCGCACCGCCGGGCCGACCGGGCGCGGCGGGCACCCCGCCCCCGCCCGGCGCGGGCTACGTACCGAGTAAGTTGAAGGGGACGATGGTCGGCGTGGCACCGATGGCCGGCGGAATCCCGTTTCCCCCACCCCCGGGCCCCGGACCCAACCAGACCCCACCGCCCCCTGGCGCTGGGTTGCCGCAGCCCCCGCCCCACGCCTCGCCGATGGGCGAGGCCGCGTCGGCGTTCTCGCCGCCCGTTCCGCAGCCCGGCGTCAACCCCCTCGGCGGCACGGTCGCGGCAGACGCGGGGATATTCGGCGCGCTCGCGGCGCAGCAGCCGGCTGGTGGCGGTGGCACCGGCGGGCATGCTCCTTATGGCTCCCCGCAGGGGCCGCCGCCAGGTGCCGCCCCCCAGGCGCCGGCGCCAGGCGCTCCCCCGAACTACGCCGCGTACGGACCTCCACCGTACGGCGCGCCCCAGCACAGTGGGACGCCGCAACAGTCAAGTGGGTACTCTCCGTTCGGGGTACCGCCTCCCCCGGCAGCTCCCGCCAAACCGCCCTACGGCGCTCCGCAGAACGCGTTCGATCCCCACGGTTCAGCGCAGCCCTATCCGGGCGGATACGGTGCGCCGATGCCCATGCAGCCGCCCGGCGGGCAGGCGGTTGTCCCCTACGGACAGCAGGCGGGCCCCATGGTGGGAACGCTGAAGTCCTCCGGTGCCCCCTTGCCGTCGCCCACGCGGCGGAACGCGCTGCTCACAATGTTGCTCCCCTTCGCCGTCATCTTCGGCGGGGTCATCCTCAGCATGGTCCTGGCGTTCGTCGTCAGCCCTGCGCTGGGGTCGCTCGCGTCGCTCTTCGTGCTCGGGGGAAGCGTCTGGTACCTCCTCCTCGCGGTTCAGATGACGAACGAGCTCAAGTCCGTCACCCACAGCGAAGCGCTGGCGTGGTGGCCGCTCATCGTTCCCGTCTACCAGCTCTACTTCATGTGGATCGTCGTGCCGCAAGAGGTCGCGAGGGCCAAGCAGATGCTCGGCGCGAGGCAACCGCCGCAGAACATCGTCCTTTACATCTTCCTCTGGCACTTCGCGCTCGCATCCGACTTGAACGACCTGGTCCGGTAAGGTGGTGAGGCGGTCGCCGCGCCCTCGTGGGTGCGCGGTCCGATCCTCCGGAGACAGAGCGGCCGCCACATCCGACGAGTACGAGTGCTCCGAGGAGCGCTCGTCGCGCGCGGGCACTCGCAATGTGTCACCCGCAGGTCTCGCAATCGGAGTACCGGGGGCTCGGGCCCCTCGACAGCCTCATTCCAGAGTTGCGCACCGCCTCGATTGCCCCACGCCTCGACGATCCATGCCAATTCTCACACGTTGAACCGGAAGTGCATCACGTCCCCGTCGCGGACGACGTAGTCCTTGCCCTCGATTCCGAGCTTTCCGGCATCGCGTGCCTTCGCTTCTCCGCCGAGCTTCACAAAGTCCTCCCACCAGATGACCTCGGCCTTGATGAAGCCTTTCTCGAAGTCGGTGTGAATCACGCCGGCCGCCTGCGGCGCCTTGGCGCCTTTGGTGGTGGTCCACGCGCGCACCTCGGGCTTGCCCGCCGTGAAGAACGTGATCAGGCCGAGCAGGTCGAAACCCGTGCGCACGACCGCGTGAAGCCCCGGCTCCGCCAGTCCGGCGCTCTGAAGGAACTCGGAGCGATCGGCGGGGTCGAGCTCTGCGATTTGGGCTTCGAGGGCGGCGCAGATGGGGATGACGCGAGCCCCTTCCTTTTTCGCATAGTGATCGAGCGCTCCATAGTGCGCGTTCTCGGCCAGCTTGCCGAGCGACCCCTCGTCGACGTTCGCCACGTAGAAGACCGGCTTGGCCGTGAGCAGGTGCATCTCCCGCACGACGCCCGGGGCGTCCGGGTGGTCGGGCGCGCGGAAGGTGCGCGCGGGTTTCCCCGTGTCGAGGTGCACCGCGAGTGCGTCGCAAATTTCGACCGCGAGCTTCTCGAGCGTAGAGCCGGACTTGATCATCTTTCGCGCCCGGTCGCCCCGCTTGGTGACCGTGTCGAGGTCTTTGAGGCACAGCTCCGTCGTGACGGTCTCGATGTCGGCTACCGGATCGACTCGGTTCTCCACGTGGACGACGTTCGCGTCGTCGAAGCAGCGCGCGACCTGAACGACCGCGTCGACCTCGCGGATGTGCGCGAGAAACTGGTTGCCGAGTCCCTCGCCCTTGTGCGCGCCTCGAACGAGCCCTGCGATGTCCACGAAATCGATCGTGGCCGGCACGATGCGTTCGGAGTGCACGACCGAATCGAGCGATCCGAGGCGCGAGTCTGGCACGGGGACGACGCCGACGTTCGGATCGATCGTGCAAAACGGGTAGTTCGCCGCCTCGGCCTTGGCGGAGGACAGGGCGTTGAAGAGCGTCGATTTGCCCACGTTGGGCAGGCCCACGATGCCGATGGAGAGGCCCATGATGTGAGCGAGGCCAGGTATCACGCGGGATCGCCATTCGCAAGGTCGTGAAGCGCCCGCTAGATCGCTGGTATCGTGAGCGGCGTCTTGGGCGACTTGGGCACATCTGGCGCGCGTGGCGCGTGCGCGGGGCGCACGGTCGCGCTGTGTGTCACGGGAAGCATCGCGGCGTACAAGGCGGTGGAGCTTGCGCGGATTCTCCGCAAGGCAGGGGCGATCGTCGTCCCGGTGATGACTGCTTCGGGCGCGCGCTTCGTCGGCCCGTTGACATTTGCCGGTATCACCGGCGAAGCGGTGATCACGGACATGTGGGACGAGTCGGTCGCCGGGGAGGTCCACGTGCGCCTCGCCGAACGCGCGGATCTCGTCGCCGTCGTCCCTGCCACCGCCGACGTCATCGCGCGCCTCGCGAATGGGCGGGCCGACGACGTCGTCGCGGCGCTCGTGCTCTGCGCTCGCGGTCCGGTGCTCCTGGCCCCGGCGATGCATCCCCGGATGTGGGACCATCCGGCGACGCAGCGCAACCTGGCGGCGCTGGCGGCGCACCCACGCCTGACGCTAATCGGCCCCGTGCGCGGTGAAGTCGCCTCGGGCGACGTGGGCATGGGGCGAATGGCCGAGCCGGACGCGATGGCCGCCGCGATCGACGCGGCGCTTTCGGCCGGCGACCTGGCGGGGGTGCGAATCGTCGTCACGGCGGGCCCCACCGTGGAGGACATCGATCCGGTGCGATTCATCGGAAACCGTTCGACCGGCCGAATGGGGTTTGCCGTGGCCCAACGGGCGGCCGCGCGGGGGGCGGAGGTCACGCTCATCGCAGGTCTGGTCGGACTGCCGACTCCGCACGGCGTGCGTCGTATCGACGTGCGTGGCGCGATGGCGATGCGCGCGGCCCTGGGGGACGCGCTCGGCGCCGACCTGTCGCGAGCCGATGCCCTGGTCATGGCCGCCGCCGTCGCGGACTATCGTCCGGCGGAGACGAGCCCCACGAAGATCAAGAAGGGCGGCGATCGCTCCTCGCTCGCGCTCGTGAGGAATCCCGACTTGCTGGGCGAGGTGGGAGCGGCGCGGTCGGGCCCCCGCCCGGTTCTCGTCGGCTTCGCGGTCGAGACCGAACGGGGCGAGGCGCTCGTCTCGTCGGCCAGGCGGAAGCTCGTCGAAAAGCGCGTCGACCTCGTGGTCGCCAACGAGGCCAGCGAGTCGTTCGGTCGTGACGACAACCGCGCGACGATCGTGACGACCGCCGGCGCCGAGCCGCTCGCGCCCATGCCCAAAGTTGCGCTGGCAGACATTCTGCTGGACCACTTGAGGCCGCTCCTGGGCGCTCGGTAGACGGTGAGTGCGCTTGCGTCGGCACGCGTTCGGGTTCACGTGAGTGGACATGGAACAGGAGACGGTCCCCTCGCGAGAGTGGGAAGAAGTCGTCGAGCTCGCCCGCCTCATCGACCACGGCGTCGCAGCACGGCAAGGGGTCGAAGGTGCCGAGGTCCTTCGATTGGCGCGAGCCGTGCTGGCGTTTCACGGGCGCCTCGCGAGCGGCCCAGTGGTCGCGCCGAAAGTCGATCACGCGAGCGACATTGCCAAACCGGACGACGTCGGAAGCGGGTGACCGCTCAACGCGGCGTGCACGCAGCATGCTGGGCGGCGCCGACGTCGGTGGTGACCATGCGACACGGACCAAGGTCAACCGCCGTGCAGTCCAGCGTGAATGGCGCGCCGCGCGCGCAGCCCGTGAGGAGGGTTCCATTGCACGACTCGCTGCAGCGCGCCGGCACGATGGCGCAGGGGCTCGTCCAGTCGAACGGGGGCGCGAGCGCGCCAGCCTCGCAAGCTGTGGCGGATTGCAAAATGCTCGCACAGTCGATCGTTTCGAGAAGGCCGCTCGGGCAGGAGGTGGCGACCCCGTTCGAGCACGTGGCCGACGGGTCCGGGGAGCACGCGCCCGCGTCGCTCTCGGCGGCGCAGGCCAGCCACGGCTCACTCGCGTCCGAGAAGAAGCCGACGCAGAACTGCCCGCCGCCGCTGGCGCAGTCGACCCCCAGGTCGCCGCCGTCGATGCACCAGTGAAGCTGCGCGCGTGGACGGCCGACGCATTCCTTTGCGCTGCAGCCCAGACCCCCCGATCCGGCGCACACTGCGCCGGCGCCGGTCGATGCGCACGTCTTCCCCCAGAGGGCGCAATTCTCGGCGTACGCGTTTGGGTGCGAAGGGCCGCCGTCGGCGGCGCATTCGAAGCGCACGTCGGCGTTGGAAATTGGAGCGCCGCTGCCGATCCCGCATGCCGTATAGCTCGCCCCGAGCTCGCACCGAGCAGGACCATCCGGAACGACACAAGAGTCCACGTCGCCGCAAGTCTTCACTTTCCAAAGGCAATCCCATAGGGAGCGGGCCTTTCCTCTGGCTGGATGGTTGGGGTTGGCCTCGCAATCGTAGGCGAGCAGCGCTTGGAACATACAGTCGCCAAACGCATTGCGGCCCATCGGACTCTCGCAGGCACCAAGCCACGCGCAGGCATGCTGGGCGCGCAGTCGCGCCTGCATCGGCGTGGCGGTGCACAGGTCGGTGGCCCCGGCGTCGGGGACCGCGCCGTCGCCGGCGCCCACGTCGAAGCAACCTCGAGCGCTCGCATCGATGGCACACGCCGTGACCACGTCCGCGGTCGAGTGGAACAAATCGAAGCATGCGGCGAGGCCGGCGCTCAAGGCCGTCGATATCGCGAGGAGTCCTGCGACGGTGCGTCGCATCTCAGAAGTGCCCTCGCACGCCGACCGCCGTCGGGCCGAGCATCCAGGTCACCGCCGAAGCGGAATCGGCGCTGGGCTTCGCCCAGAGCACAAGGGCGGTCGTCGCCGCCAGGAGGGCGCCGCCCCACGCGCCGGCCGCCGTGAAGTCCCATGCGCGGACTCGATTCTTCAGCCAGTCACACGCGTCGGCCGCGGGGTTGGGAGTCAGCGAACACGTGTGAACTGCGCTGTCGTGCTCCGCCCCGGCGATCAGGAATGCCGCGGCGCCCGCCCCGGCGAGGGCGACGGAGACGGTCGTCGCGACGATTGGCGCGGCGCGGGGGCGCGGGGCCTGGCTGGGCAAGGTGGTCGTCTGCGACGGGGACGGGGACGGCGACGGGGACGGGGACGAGGTCGCGCTCGATGGTTCGCGCACGGCTTCGCCCACGCTTACGTCGAGGAGCCTCGATTCATACTCTCGTAACGTCACTGCGGTCGTCGACGTCGCACGGCCGGGCGCGGTCGCCTCCACGTAGTGCACGCCGGGCTCCACTGGCCTCGCCGCATGCGTCGGACCATCGTCGATCGGCGCGCCATCGAGCGTCAGGGACACCGCCGGGAGGGGGGGCACGACCCGAATCGTCAGCCTCGGAACGCGCGGATCGAGCGCTGACACCTGCTTGCCCACGATGCGTAGGACATCTTGCGCGTTCTCGAGGCGGGCTTGATCCTCCGCGTCCCGGTAGTCGCTCAGGGCGCGAGCGAGCTGCCCCAGATGCTCCTCGCACAGGGCCAGATGATAGCGCACGCCCGCGGTGAGCTTTACTTGCGCGACCGCTCGTAGCTTGACGATTGCGTCCGACCAGCGCTCGCTGTCCTCGTCGGACTCCGCCTGGGCGAACAGCGCGCGCGCACGTTCGACCGGGTCTGCAGGGGCGGCGCGCGATGTCGACACGGCCAGCGCGCTCGCCAGCACGCCCGCCACTCCCACGCGGGCGACATGAGAACCAAGCATGGTCGCTCCCGACAGGTCGGAAAACTACCAAGTCGTCCGCCGATTCGCGATACCTTTCGCCGCGGGCCGATGGAGCCGCTCATATTGATTGCTCCGGCCGACGTGCGCGCGGCGTGCGACGCCGTTCGCGCGAGAGGAGAGCGCGTTGGCATCGTGCCGACGATGGGGTCGCTCCACGCCGGTCACCTCGCGCTCGTCGCAGAGGCAAGGCGTCGAGCTCGTTTTGTGGTCGTCTCGATCTTCGTCAACCCCTCGCAGTTCGGACCGAACGACGATTTCGCACGCTATCCGCGCGACCTCGAGGGCGACGTGCGCAAGCTCGCGCGGGCGGGGGTCGACGTCGTCTTCGCTCCGGACGCGCCCGCGATGTATGCGAACGACGACGAGACCCGCGTGCGCGCCGGCGCCGTCGCCGAGCCGCTGGAAGGAGCCTGCCGACCGGGTCACTTCGAGGGTGTAGCGACGATCGTCGCGAAGCTCTTCGCCATCGTGGGTCCATGTGCCGCGGTGTTCGGCCGCAAAGACTACCAACAGCTTCTCGTCGTGCGACGCATCGCGCGCGACCTATTTTTCCCGGTCGAAGTGGTGGGGCACCCCACGGTGCGCGAGGGTGACGGGCTCGCGATGAGCTCGCGCAACGCGTACCTGTCGCCGGAGGAGCACGCACGCGCCCTCTCCATCGTGAGGGGG
The DNA here is from genome assembly GCA_964531095.1 of uncultured Polyangiaceae bacterium. Taxonomy (GTDB): domain Bacteria; phylum Myxococcota_A; class Polyangia; order Polyangiales; family Polyangiaceae; genus Palsa-1150. The sequence continues at coordinate 89,362 of CAZHED010000012.1, forward strand.
CTTGACGCCGCAGCGCGGTGCTTTGCGGCGGGCGAGCGCGGCGCCCGGGAGCTCGAGAGGATCGTGCGGGACTCCATAGCACCCCATGCCGCCTCAATCGACTACGTCGAGGCGCGCGACGCCGAAAGCCTGGCGCCCATGGCCGGCGAAGTGAGCGCACGCACTCTGCTCGCGGTCGCGTGCCGCATCGGATCGACGCGCCTCATCGACAACGTGGTCCTCGGCGAAGACTCTCCACCCTTGGGTGGCTGACGGGCCTTCGCGCGCGCGCGCCCGGTCAGCTCGAGAGCTGCCGCGGCCACGTGCCCGAGGCCGTCATCGGATCTGGATTTCGCGAAGGTTGATGATCGTCACGCCCTTCGCGCGGAGGCGCACGTACCGCGCCTTCTGGGAGGGGAAGGCGGCTTCCCAAGTGACGAACGGGTCCGTGCGCGTGGCGATAGGGACGAACCGGCGATCGTCGAGGGCGACTTCGAGCGTCAGCGGAAGCCCACGATCGGAACAGCAATCCGCGCGATTGACGATCACGACCCTCCCTATGGTGCGGGTGGCAAGAAGGTCGACGAGCACCCAGGGGTCCGGCTGCTCGTCGGTGTGAACGACGAGGTCGTGCTCCCAATCGCGCTCGCCAAGCGTTCCCTCGATGGAGAAGCCTTCAAAGGCGCTGCTCGCGACCCAAGTGTACTTTTCCCAGGGCCGGGCGAGCGCGGTCGCTGCGAACGCGATCGTGGCACCCACCGTGACGACCAGCACGGAAATGATCCGCAGGGCCCGCCGCTGCGCTCGGAGAAGGCGTCGGTCTCCAGTGGCTTCGTCCACGAGAAGCGCCACGGCCATCTGCGCGCGGAGCAGCGCCGCGTAGGGGGGAACGGCCGCCGCGCCGAGGATGGCCACGACGTCGGGCGGGCAGGCTTGGCGGGCCGCTGCGCCCGTCGCCGGGGGCGTGCGGCCGATCCCGGCGGAGCAGTTTTCGAGGGAGTCGAGGGCGGGGTCTCCACAAATGGCGCGCGCACAGGCGACGTAGGCCTCGCGCAGTAGCCTTTGGCCGCGCGCCAAGGCAGGGCCTCCCGCCGCGTTGGGGTCGAGGGCGCGCCCCGCCAAGGTCAGCGCGCGCTTGCCGTGCTCGGCCGCAGCAGTCGGTCCAGCCATGCCAGCCATGAGTGATAAGCCTAGCGAATTTGCGCCGCTCGGGACGGCGGGCCTCCTCTGTTTCTTCTTCGCAGCGCTTGCGCTATTGGGCGTCGCTGGATGCACAATCGCGGCGGCCGGTTCGTGGTGCTCGAAGGAATCGACGGCTCAGGTACGACGACGCAGGTTGCGCGCATCGCCGACCGACTCCGGGCCATGCGGGTCATGGTGCGCTCCACGCGCGAGCCGAGCGACGGCCCGGTCGGTAACCTCGTTCGGCAAGTGCTGACCGGGCGGGTGGTCGTGCCTGGAGGGCGCTCACCGGGTTGGGCAACGATGGCGCTTCTGTTTGCCGCCGATCGCATGGACCACGTCGAGAGCGAGATCGTCCCGTTCGTCGCGTCCGGTGGGGTCATGGTGTCCGATCGGTACGACGCATCGAGTCTCGCCTACCAGAGCGTGTCCAGCGGCATCGACGCGAAAGACGCCGTCGAGTGGATCCGGTTGCTCAACCGAAACGTGCGGCGGCCGGACCTCACGATCGTGCTCGATCTGCCGCCTGACTTGGCCGCCGAGCGCCGCGTGAACCGGGGAGATGCCGCGCAGCTCTACGAACAAAGCGAGATGCAACGCGAGCTCGCCGCCTTCTACAAGAACCTCCCCAAGCACTTACCGAAGGACCGCATCGCGATCATCGACGCGACCGGCTCGATTGAAGACGTCCACGCTCGCGTGTGGGACGTGTACAGTCACGCCTTCGGCGGTTGAAGCTCGCCCGGCCGGAAAACTTGCGTTTCGACGGCCCGGCGACGATAGGTTGCCTTCATGCGCTCGCTCGTCTTGGCCTTCGCCGCGCTCGCACAGGGCCTCGGCGCCTGCGGCGGCTCTGCTCCGGCGCTCGCTGTCCCCGTCGCGTCGTCCCAGGTCGCCGTGACGTCGCCACCACCCCCGGCGGTGCCCTCCACCCGGGCACTCACGCGCTCCGCGGTGCGCGCTGCGATCACCAAAGGGCTCGGGGCTTTCTTGCAGAAGATCGAGCTCGACGACAAGCCGGTCCGTATCGATGGCAAATTCAGGGGCTTTCGCATCGCGTCGCTGCGCGATGCCGAGTTTTGGAGCGGAGTCGACCTGAAGCCCGGCGACGTGGTGACTCAGGTGAATGGGTTTCCCATCGAACGCCCCGAGCAAGCACAGACGGCTTTCGAGTCGCTCCAAGTGGCCGGTGAGCTGCGCGTCTCGTACGACCGAGACGGCGAGCCACGTGAGATCGTGTACTCGATTGTCGACGACCGATGACCTCGAAGCGCCCGCGACCGCCCGCGGGCGGCCCGGCGTCGTTCTCCTCGCCTACGCGGCGGTTTGCGTCGTATGGGGGTCGACCTACCTGGGCATTCGCGTCGCGCTCGAGAGCTTTCCGCCGTTCTTCATCGGTGCGGCCCGCTTTGTCGTGGCCGGTGCCGCGCTCTTCGTGTTCGCTCGTGCGCGCGGCGAACGGGTGCCGACCCGCGTCGAGTGGGGAGGCGCGCTCCTGACCGGGACGCTCCTTTTCGTCGTCGGAAACGGATTCGTGAATCTCGCCGAGCGGTCGGTATCCTCCGGCCTCGTATCGGTGCTCGTCGCGACGATGCCCTTGTGGGCGACCGTCTTCGCGCGTCTCTTCGGAGAGCCCCTCGGGCGGGCGGAGATCGCTGGAATCGCGCTCGGGCTGGTGGGCGTTGCGGTCCTGAACATCGGGGGCGACCTGCGGGCGAGCCCGTCGGGGGCTGCGCTGGCGTTGCTCGCGCCGATGGGCTGGGCCTTGGGGTCGATGGCGAGCCGGCGTCTCCCCGCGCCGCCCGGAATGATGCGGACGGCTGCGCCGATGCTCACCGGCGGTGGCGCCATGCTGCTCATCGGCTCCGCGACGCACGAGCATCTCGGTGCAGCGTCGGCGCGGTCGGTCGCGGCCGTGGCCTATCTTTGCATCTTCGGTTCGCTGGTCGGCTTCTCCGCCTTCTCGTACCTGCTGAGGCACACGCGGCCCGCGCTGGCGACCAGCTATGCGTATGTCAATCCGGTGATCGCGGTCGTCCTCGGCGTTGCGTTTGCCGGCGAGCGATTCGGCGTGACCAGCATCCTGGGCGCGAGCATCGTCCTCGTCGCCGTCGTCGTCGTAGCGCGCGCCCGCGCCGGCTAGACGAGGACACAACGCGGGGAGCCGACAGGAGGAGAGCTCCCTGCGCGAGGACCCGGTGGCATCGTGACCAGTAGAGGCTAGAGCTTGGCTAGCGCGGCTTTGTCTCGATCGGCCGTTGCGTCGGCATCGTGCGCTGCGCCGAACCGCAAGACGACGCCCGCGGGGGCATCGACGAGATGCTGCCGATCGACGCGCCCATGGGCTCCCCCGGCCGCATGCAGGGCGTCGAGTGCCTCCCCTATCCGCGTCCGCTCTACGAGGGTAAGGGGCCGGTCGAGCAGCCGGTCGTCCAGCGCGCCCAGCCAGATGGCTCCGGCTTCCTCATCGACCCGCCATACGGGTTGCAGGGCCGGATGGTCCGCGACAGCAAAGGCGCGGGCGCGGGCGAGGGTGTGCTCGGTGAGCGATACGCGCTCGATTCTCCGCTCGGTCCAACTATCCACGACCGTTCCGTCGGGCCGGAGCGCAAGGCGGTCCGCGGGCGGGGGTGGGCTTCGCGTCGAGATCGGGTGTCGTTTCACGGTTTCCGCGTCGACGGAGCGTGGCCAAGGAAGCGACGCCAAGAGGGCCCGGGCTTCGAACGCGTCGACCGGGCGAGCCAGGGGATCGCGGGCGGTCAGGCGCGAGACGGCGGCGTCATGTCGCGCGTCGAGCCCGCGGTGCGCTTCGCTCGGGAGCCGGCTCGGGCGATCGTCCGGACGCGGACGCTCACCGGTCAGCATCTCGCGGACCATCACTCCGACCGCGAAGACATCGCTGGCTGCGGTCACCGGACGCCCCCCCCTCTGCTCGGGACTCATGTAGGCCATGGTGCCGAGCCCCGCTGTCGCCGTGGTCGACAGATCGCCCAAATGCGCAACCCCGAAGTCGCCGAGGCGCGCGCCGCCGCCGTCGTCGAAGAGTACGTTGGCGGGCTTTACGTCGCGGTGCACGATTCCGAGTCGGTGCGCGGCCCCGAGCGCCGCGAGCACCGCGGAGGCAATATCGACGGCCCGTTCCGGCGCGATGGGTCCCATCTCCGTCATCATTCGTTCGAGCGTGCCGCCGTCCATCCAGGCGAGCACTAGCGCCGGCCCCTCGGGGAGGAAGTCGCGCAACGGCACGACGCTCGGGTGCTGAAGAGCCTTCATCGCCTCCACCTCGCGTTCGAAGCGCGCGAGGGCGTCGCGTCCGCCGCCCCGGTCCTCCCCGCCGGCAAACAGCTTGACCGCGACGCGCTCGCCGCGAACGACGTCCAGGCATTCCAGCAGCCTGGCGCTCGGTGACGACGCGACTTGGCGCAAGACCTGGTAACGGCCGAAGACGCTCGCCGCCTGCGCTGGCCGCGCAGCGGTCGCCGGCGCGTCATCCTGCGCCGGCGCCGCCGGCCCTCCCTGCAAGCGCGCGAGCTCCGTCGTCGCCTCGCTCGCGGCGCCGTCGAGCCCGAGCCTCTGCAGCGAGTGGATGAGCGGGACGAGCGCTTCGCGTCGCTCGGGCGCATCCGGGGGTACCCGCTGAAGCAATCGGACGGCCGCCTCCCATTTGCCGAGGCGGTCGAGCATCGCGCCGAGAGCGACCCCGACGCCCCACGCGCGCGGGTCGCGCAGCATCGCCGCCTGAAGCACCCGCGACGCCTCGACGGCCTCCCCGGCGCCCTCGAGAAGGGCCGCCGCGCGCAGCGCGTCGCCGCCGCGCTCCCAAAGGCGCGCCGCATCGACGTTTCGTCCGCAGCTCTCGAGCAATCGCGCCGCCCACGTGTACCGCCCGTGGTGCGCGAGGCGGGCGGCCACGCTCTGCTTTGCCGCCGGATCGCCGACGAGCGCGAGCGCTTGCTGGGCGGTCGTTTCATCGCCCGCGTAGAGCGCGAGCTCGATCGCCCGGGGACCGTCGCCCGCGCGCATCGCCTCCGCGGCGGCGCTGCTCCACTCGCACGCGTGCTCGTAGATCTCGCTCGCGCTGCGGGGGTCGCCCCGATCGCTCGCGAGTCGGGCGGCATCGACAAGGCGCTGCTCGCGGACGAGCCGGGCGACGTCGGGATCCATCGGCCCTATTCGTCGTCCTCGTCCTCTTCGGCCGGCGCCATCGGCGCAGACGCCATCCCGCGTGCCTGAAGCGCGGAGTCGACGTTCGTCGCGACGGCGAACGGCTCGATGGGTGCTTTGCCGCGCTCCAGAGCTGCCGCATCGCTCTTGGCGGCCAGATCGCCGAGGATGCCGCGCTCGCGATTGCTCATGTGCGGGCCACTGTAGTCGACCCAGAAGTAGCTGCGCGGGCGGACGTCGACGTGAACGAACTGGCTCGCCGGGTATACGCCGACTCCGACGAACCCCACCTCGCGTGCGAACCGCGCGACCTCTTCGTCCGCCACGCCGGGCACGATGATGTCCATCGCGCGTCCCTTGCCATGGTTCGATCGCGACGCTGGCTTCGGGACGCGATAGCCCGAAATGACGCTGATCTCCGGGACGGCGAAATGGGTCTGAATGCCGTAGACGAGCGACAACGTCCGCGGATCGATCGGATGCTCGTCGCCGCTCATCGCCCGGAGCAGGTACGCGACTCGATCGAGGTCCGCAGAGGCGAAGCCGCCGTCGTCGCTCGCGGCCGGGATCGCGATCGACTCGCCGCGGTTGACGGCGCTGAGCGCAAGCAGTGGGCGACCGCCTTCGTCGCGCTGCACCGCCTTGCTCGACGGCGCGTGCAGGCCGACCAGCGGTTGCTTGCCGGACACGTAGGCCACTTCGGCGGCGCGCTCCCGCCGTGCGGCCGGGGGAATCTTGCTGCGCTTCGCGCGCGCGGGGGGCTGAGCCATTGCACCCGCGGCGCTGGCGACCACGGCCAGGAAGGCAAAGGAACGGGCGAAGCGCGCCGCACGCATCTCGCTCAGCCCTTATCGACGGGTGTAGGGGACCGAGCGTGCGAAGTCGAAGCGAACTTCGCCGGAGTCGATTCCAGCGGCGTGCAACGGCTCCCGGTGCAAGCGATGCACGACGAGAGCACCCGCCTCGTCGAAGTAGAGGGTCGAGATGGCCCCGTGCCCCGTGTTACCGAACACGCATCGCACCCCGCTGGGGCGCACGTCGACGTAGACCAGGTCGTCGGAGGTATCGGCCGCCCAGGCGAGGTGCACGGTCGGCCCTGACGCGACGAGGTTTCCCTGGCTTTCCTCCCCGGCGATGCGCACCGCGCTCGCATCGCCGGGCGCCGACGCGGTCACATCGAAGGCGCCCAAGTCCTGGCCACCGGCGACGTGAACGACGTACCGGGTGGCCGCCGGGAGCAGCGCCGGTTCGGCGGCTCGGGCATAGACGACGCCGCTCACAACGTCGGTGACGTCGGGAAGCCGGCGCGGCAAGAGGCGTGTTTCGAGGCCGCCCGCTTCGAGCGAGACCGCCCCCACGTCGACCAGCTCGACGACCGGCGCGGGCTCACCGCGCGCGAATGCCCCCGCGAGCGACGTGACGCTCGCGCATACCCCGCGTGCGGGAAGCTCCGGCGCGGCCCCGATGGCCCTCAGCGCGTCGTCGACCGATGCGCCCGCGGCGATGCGGACGAAGCGCGCGCTCGCCTCGGCCCGCGAGCCCTCGGTCGCGCCGACGCTGCGCTCGACGACGACGACCGCGCTGGTCGTCGTGGCCGCCTCGGCGTCTCCCGCGGTGCCCATCGCGTTGCCAGCGCAGCCGGTGGCGGCGGGCACCATGAATGAAAGCACGAGCGCAGAGCGACGCATCACTAAGCATACAACGCTAATCGGCGGCGCCCGCCGGGGCAAGGAGGCAGAGCTTCAGGAAGCCATTTCTGGTACCAGCCGGTGGTGGCCGGGCCTCCTCACCTCCTCCCTCTTGACGTCCTCGCTCTGGCGGCGTTCTCCCCGGAGCTTGCCGGTCTCCGGCCGCACATTGTCACGTCGGCCACGTCGGCCACGTCGGCCACGTCGGCCACGTCGGCCACGTCGGCCACGTCGGACGGACCGGGCCCGCAGGGCGAGGCGATCGACGGCTACGTCGGAACGACCCGCATCGCAGCCCGCGTCGTTGGAATCGGCCTACCCATGGCGGCCGTGGGGGCCGCGAGGCTCATCAGCGAGTTACACCCGCGGGCCGTTATTGCAGTGGGAACGTGCGGCGCGTACGCGGGTTCCGGCCTTGCCATCGGCGACGTCGTCGTGGCGCGGCGCGTTCGACTGGTCGATCCAGGGGCGCTGGAAGGCCAGAGCCAGTTCCCGCACCCGATGCGAGTCGAGTCCGACGCCCACGGGCGGATGGCGAAGGGCATCGCGCGCGCAACGGGGGCGAAGCCCGCCGACGTCGCGACGACGCTGGCCATCACCGTGGATGACGCTTCGGCGGGCCGCATCGTTCGAGCAACGGGCGCCGCGGTCGAGCATCTAGAGGCGTACGGGGTGGCCGTCGCTTGTGCGTCGCTCGCCACTCCTTTCGGGGCGATCTTCGGGGTCGCGAACTTCGTCGGCGCGGGCGCGCGCGAGCAGTGGCGCCTTTATCACCGCGACGCCGAGGCGCGTGCCACGGACGCTGTTCTGCGCTGGCTTCGGCACTCGCCGCAGGACTTCAGCCCCGAAGCAGCTTGAAGGCGTGGTTCCAGGTTCCGGTGCGCGCCCCCTGGAGCAGCCATAATAAGCACATGGGCTCGAGCAAGCGGGCTCCTTCGATGCCGCCGGTGTCGATCGGATCGGGCCAGCCGAAGTCTCGCAAGATCTGACCGACCGTTTTCTTGGCAGCTTCGTCGTTCCCGGCGATCCACATGTCGGGCGGTCCGCCCGGCAGCTTCGGATTGACCATGTAGGGGTTGCCCACGATATTGAAGCATTTCACGACGCGCGCCTTCGGCAGCCATCGCTGAACCTGCTCGCCGCCCGAGTCGGTATGGCCAAGCGCCAACCGCGGCGGGAAGCCCTGCGAAAAATCGAGAGGATTGGTCGCGTCGATGACGACCTTGCCGGCGAAGCTGTCCGGCCCGGCGAGGTCGAGGGCGCTTTTCGTGCCGTTCCACAGCGTCGCGAGCACGAGGACTTCGCCGAACTTCGCCGTCTCGGCAAACGTGCCTGCCGACGCGCGCGCGCCGTTCTCGCCGACCCACGTTTGGACTTTGTCGCTCTTCGGCTCTCGCGAGCCGATCTTCACGTCGTCGCCGCGCGCGACGAAGCCCTTGCCGAGGACGCGACCGACGTCGCCCGTACCGAGGATGCCGATCTTGGTTGGGTTCATGGCTGTACGATGCGAGCGCTCCTCCACACGTTGTGTCAAGCCGCGGACGGTGCTTTCGTAGCCAGGGATGGCACGGTAAGAAGAAGTCGTGCGCGGGTGGCGAGTGGCGTCGATGATCGGGCTTCTCGTCGCGTGCAGGAGCGACCCCCGCGATCGCTCGATTCCACCGGCCCCGCCGCCGACCGCGGCCGCGCCTTCGACCCCGCCGCCCCCGCCTCCTTCTTCTCCCGATCCTCTTCCCCCGAGCGCGGCCCCTTCCGCGCCGCCGATCCAAGCGCCTGCGGTTCTCGCGGACGCATCCGCCGCGCACTGTCGCGTGCTGCGAGGCCCGATCGAGCTCCCGCTCAGGGTACCCGCAGCACTCGCGATCCGCAGTGACGGGGTCGACGCGGTCTTAAACGAGAACGGGCATCCACGCGTCGTCTCGCTGACGGCCGGTCCGGTGTCCCTCGGTCCCGTCCCCGCGGGACGAGAGCCGTTCGAAGGCGACAAGGGCTCGGGTCTCGCGATCCCGTGTGCGGTCGCCGCGGCGCACATCTTCTGTCCCGATCGGTCGGGAGCGGTCTACCGCTCGACCCGCGGCGGGGCGGAGGATCACGTCGTCGCGAGCAGTCGTATTTCATCCCGCATTTCCGCCACGACGATCGGGGGCGCGCATGTCGCTATGGGGTACCTGGCGAGCCGGCAGACGTCCGAAGGATGGGTGAGTGAGGCGTGGCTCGCGGTCGACGATGATCCCCCGCTGCGAGTTTCTGAGGACGGCAGTGGGGCCACGGCGATTGCGCTCGCGCCGCGCGGCGCCGGGTCGCTGGCCTTGATGATCGACGCTCGAACGGCCTTGACGGCGATGCACGCGCGGACGATCGCGTACGACAAGGCCCTCCACTTGGGGGAGGACTCGGTCGTCTTCGTGGGCGGTCCTGGCGATCGACGCACGCGAGCGGCGTTCTCCGCGCCGCCAAGCGGGCCGGCGTGGTCGCTTCTGCCGATCGCGCGAGACGTGGGAAGCTTTGGCCTGGCCATCGTCCGGATCGACGAGCCCCCTCGCGTCGACGAGCCGGTCGTCTGGTCGATGTACCCCAACGGGCTCGACCCGGCACCGGTCGCCGCGGCGAGCAGCGAGCGCGGCTCGGTCACGTGGGTTGCGCGCGTTCGTCCGCGAGGGACCGAGCCATCGTCGCCGCGGGTGCTCGAGCTTGGCCAGATCGCGCCCGGGGGCGTCTTCGCGACGCGCGAGGTGTTTCCAACGACGGGAGACCCGACCGACGTCGGCGTCGCCGTCGACTCCTTCGGTGCGCTATGGCTGGCTTGGGTCGACAGCGGCGGCAGTTGGTTGGAGCGGCTTCTCTGCCGCTGACCGCAACCGTCAAGCCGCAGGCCGGCCGCTGGACGCGAGTTTCGATTGCTCTCCGCATGCTATCGAATAGGACCCCATGGCCGCCGCCGACCACCGACACCATCATCACGCGACGCGCGCCTACTACGACGAGTTCTCATCGCGCTACGAATCCGAGCGCCGGCCAAACCTCCCCGACGGGTACCACGCTCTGGTGGACGACCTGGAAGTCGATCTGGTCGAGCGCTACGGCGTGGGAGGGGACGTGCTCGAATGCGGTTGCGGAACCGGGTTGCTCCTGGAGCGGATCGCGCGTTTTGCGCGCAGCGCGAAGGCGATCGATCTGTCGCCGGGGATGCTCCAGCGCGCGCGGGCGCGGGGGCTCGACGTGCAGGAGGCGAGCGTCACCGCAATCCCGTTTCCTTCGGACAGCTTCGACGTGACGTGCGCTTTCAAGGTGCTTTCTCACGTGCCGCAGATTGGGCGAGCTCTCGCCGAGATGGCGCGTGTCACGCGTTCCGGTGGCGTGGCCATCGCAGAATTTTACAACCCTTTGAGCCTTCGAGGGCTCGTCAAGCGCATCGGGCCGGCCCAGCCCATCTCGCACCGCGCCCGAGAGAGCGACGTGTACACGCGATTCGACGCGCCATGGGTCATTCCGCGTCTGCTGCCTCCCACGCTGAATATCGAAGCGGTGCGCGGCGTTCGCATCGTCACGCCGAGCGCCGGTGCGATGCGCCTGCCGGGCGTGCGTGATCTGCTTCGCAAGATCGAATGGAGGCTCGCGGACACCGCGGCCGCGTTCTTCGGCGGATTCTACGTGGTGGTCCTCCGAAAGAGCGTGGACGGCTAGACTGCTCGCCCGGCGCGGGAACTTCAGGCTAGAGCGTGTCCAGCGCGTTCCTCAGTCGTTGGGCGACGCTCGGTGCGTTCCCTTCGTCGTGCTTGAGGTAGACGAACGCCTCGGTCCAAGGCTGCGATCGAATCTTCTGCGCCCAGCCGGCGATGAGATCGCTCGGGTACTCGTCGCGCCGCAGGCGCACATATCCCCAATCCGATGTTGCGACCAAGGGCGACGCGAGCGCCTCCCCTTCGGCGACGCATAGGGCTGCTCGGTGAGCCCGGAGCGCTTCGAAGACGTCGTCGTCGAACCAGGACGGATGGCGGAACTCGACGGCGATCCGGGGCCGCTGGGGCAGCGCGACGGTTTCCTCCAGGAAGGCGATCAGACGAGGCGTGTCTTTGCGCAAAAACGGAGGCAGCTGGAAGAGAACCGGTCCGAGGCGAGGCCCGAGCTCTCCCGCCACTTGCAAGAAGGTCGCGATCGGTTGGCCCGCGTCTTTCAGCCTTGCGACGTGCGTGATCCGTTGCGGGGCCTTGAGAGCAAACGTGAACGTGTCCGGCACCTCGGACGCCCAACCGCTGACGAGCTTGCCCGTCGGCATTCGATAGAAGGTGTTGTTGATCTCGACCGTGGGCAGGTGCTCGGCGTAGTAACGAAGGAACGCGCGGGCGGGGAGGTCCTGGGGATAAAAGGCCGGTTTCCATTCCTTGTAGGAATAGCCGCTCGTGCCGACCAAGACGCGCATCGCGCGTCAGGGTACACGATCTCGCATCGGACCCCCGCGTGCACGGCGGCCTGCCGGCCCGGCAGTCCGCGTGTGGCCTCGCGATTCTTCCTTTTTCCGGGGGCCGCGCGGTAAGCTGTCGTGCGTGACGGACGATCCGAAGACAAGTAGGCGCGGTGTGATGAAGGCCCTTGTAGTGGGCGGCGGAGCGGTGGGATGCGGGGCGGTCGCTGTGCCGACCGTGCGCTTCCTCATCGCCCCGGCGCGCGGCGCCGGCGATGGAGGCCGCTGGATTCGCGCAATACGCCTCGATGCGTTGCCTCCCGGCGAACCGAAGCGCGTGGCGATGATCGCCGATCACCGCGACGGCTGGACGCTCGAGAAGGCCGTCGAGCTCGGCGCGGTCTGGCTCGTGCGAAACGGATCCGACGTGCTCGCCTGGAGCGTCACCTGTCCACACCTCGGCTGTGCGATCGGCCGCAGCGCCAGCGCCCCGGGCTTCTATTGTCCCTGCCACGATTCGTCGTTCGACCCACAAGGTCATCGGCAGACGGGGCCGTCGCCGCGCGACCTCGATTCGCTGGCCACCCGCGTCGAGGACGGTGTGGTCTTCGTGGAGTTCAAGCGCTTCCAGCTCGGAATGCCTGCCAAGGTGTCGGTCGGTTGAGCACCGTGAGCGGGCTTCGCAATTTGGGAGAGTGGCTGGACGAGCGGGTCGGGTGGCGCGCGTCGCAGCGGGCCCTTCTCGATGGGAACGTCGTCCTCGGCGCCCCGTGGTCGTCCGCGCTGGGCGCGTCGGTCGGAGCGTGCTTCGCCGTCCTGGTGGTGACTGGCGTGGTCTTGATGACCGCTTATGCACCGTCGCCGCAGTCCGCCTGGGCCAGTGTGCATTACATCGAGTACAAGCTCGCCGGCGGCTGGATGCTCCGCGGGATGCACTTGTGGGCGTCGCAAGCGCTCCTCTGCCTGTCGGCGCTGCACGTCGCACAGGGCGCGTTCGTCGGCAGCTACCGCAAGCCGCGCGAGATTGCCTGGTGGCTCGCGCTCCTCGTGGTCGGGCTCGCCGTGGCCGAGGCCATCACCGGCGGTCTCTTGCCCTGGGATCAGAAGGGCTGGTGGGCGCGCGTCGTCGAAGGCAATATCGTGGGGCTGGCGCCCGTCGCAGGCCCGTTCATTCAGCAGCTGATGCTCGGCGGCAGCGAGCTCGGAGCGCTCGGCCTCGCGCGCATGTATGCCGTGCACGTGGTCGTCCTGCCGCTCGTGATCGGCGCGATCCTGTGGGGCCGTGGCAAGCTCGTGCGGCGCCACGGCTGGACCGAGCGCACAACGGCCGGTGGGACGTACCGAGATCTCCTTCTCCGCGAGGCGGGAGTCGCCGCGCTGGTCGTCATCGCGCTGTCTGTGCTCACTCTGGCTACCCGGGGATCGTCGCTCGACGCCCCGGCTGACCCCATGAGCGACTACCCGGCGCGACCCGAGTGGTTTCTGCTCACGATGTTTCAATTGCGAAAGTTCTTCCACGGCCCCCTGGAGTTCTGGGGGACGTCGCTTCTTCCGGCCGCCGCGGGCGGCTATCTCGCGATCCTTCCGTTCCTTGATCCCCCGCCGTCCGGAGATGCGCGGTCGGCCATCGCGGCGCGCGATCGCAGGCTGATCGTTCTGGCACCGGTCATCGCGATCTTTGGGTGCGCGGTAGCTCTGGGGGTCGTCGCATGGCGCAAAGATTCGCACGACGGGCATTTCGCCAAGCAGCTCGCGCGAGCGGACGCCCTCGCGAACGCCGCGGTGAACCTCGCGATGAACGGCGTACCGCCGGCGGGCGCGCTCGACATGGTGCGGCATGATCCCGAGATGCGAGGGCGCGATCTGTTCGAGCGGCACTGCGCGAGCTGCCACGTACTCGGCGACCTCGGCGACCCGCAGAAGGCGACGGCCCCGACGCTCGATGGCTGGGGCACGCCTGAGTGGATCGCGGCGATGATGCACGACCCCGATGCCCCGCATTTCTTCGGGACGGGGCCCTACAAGGGCGAGATGCCCAGCGTCGACGTTCGCCCGAAGGATTTCCCGGCGCAGCAGCCATGGAAGCCCATGTTGAAGACCGACGGCGACAAGCGGGCGATCGCGATGTTCCTGGCTTCGCAAGGGGACGAGCCCGGCGATGCGACGAAAGACGTCGACCCGGGCACGCGAGCCGCAGCGGAGAAGATCGTCGCCGAGCGCTGCACGTCGTGCCACCTTTACAAAGGTACCGGGGACGACGACGGTACTGGAAACGCGCCGGAGCTGTGGCACTACGGTTCCATCGCGTGGACCAGGGCCCAAGTCGCCAATCCGTCTAGCGAAGCCACCTACCGCAAGGAAGCGCTCGACGAAGAGAAGAAGAAGCACATGCCGCGCTTCGACTCGGATCTGTCGGAGGCCGACATCGACCTCGTCGCGCGCTGGACGCGAGCGCATGCGAGAGCCACGCCGGCGTTGAGATGAGTTGCGCGGGCCCCCTTCGCGCCACACGTTGCCTTCATGAGTAAGACCCGACGGGAAGTACTGGAGGATTCGCGCCGCAAGGGGGTCGTGGCGGGGGCGGCGACCGCCGCCACGGTGGCGCTCGGCGCTGCCGTGAGCTTGCCGGTCGCGGTGGTCGCAGCCATCCCGACGGCCTGGCTGGGTTGGCGGTGGTGGAAGCACCGCGCGGAGAACGGCATCAAGTTCTGACGGGGCCAAACTCGGCCCTGCGGCGGCGTTGAAACGTCGGGGGCGGCTCTGCCAGCCGTCGTGACGGGTGGGAGCATTTGCGGCCATCGGGTAGTCACCGGAGTTGACGATCCTTGCGCCGACCGCTTGCAATTAGGGAAATGCAATTCCCCACACCGGTGCCAGATGAGTTGGCGCCTTCCCCCGCTCGATGGCCAGGATGCGCCTCCGAGCCACTCGAGCCAGCGGGCGAGGGGGCGACTTCGACGGTCTGGCGGGCGCGCCACATCCCGACGGGGCAGACCGTCGCTCTGAAGGTGGCAAAGGGACCGGGAGCCCCCTCGGAGGCCGTCGCGCGGGAGGCGACGCTCCTGGCGCGCGTCGGGAGGCGTTGGGGTCCCGCCCTGGTCGAAGCAGGACCGGGCTTTGCTGCGATCGAGTGGGTCGAGGGGTATCGCCTCGTGCCGGCCTCGGCCAACGATGCGTTTCCTGGCGACCGGGAACGGCTCGCCGCGATCGTCGCTCATGGCGTGGGGCGGGCGCTCGAAGAGCTCCATCAGGCTGGCGTTCGTCACGGGGACGTGAAGCCCGAAAACATCCTGCGCGCGACCGCGCGTCCCGAGCGCGACGCTGCGGACGACCGCGGGGCGACGCTCATCGACCTCGGGCTCGCCACGGGCCTCGATGCGGGCGCGCTCGGCGGCACCCAGCGGTATGCCGCTCCCGAGCTGCGCGAGCGGGGTGCCGCCGGGGTCGCGGCCGATCTGTGGGCGCTGGGCATCGTGCTTGCGGAGCTCATGGATCCGGAGGTCGGACGGGCGGCCGATCCCCGCGGCGCGATTCTCGAGGCGTGGAGCACCTCGAAGAGCGAGCCCGCGCGCTGGGCGCATGCGCTTGTCGCAGTGGCACCGGGCGGTCGACCGAGCGCGGCCTGGGTGGCTGGTCGCGCCTCCAAGTGGCTCGGGCTCCGGCCGGACGAACACGAGCGGAGCCTAGCGCGCGTCGACCGCGTACGGCGCGCGTACCTTGTGGAGCGCGGCCGCGACGTGAGAGTGGGTGCGGTCGTTTCGCGCTCGATCGCGGAGCCCGCCCGGGGCTGGCTCGAGGGGGCCGTGGCCTGGGTGGAACGCCTCGCGGGGGTTGGCACGCCGGGGGCGGAGCCGCCGCGCTCGATCGAGCCCCTCGGAGCGGTCCGGCGGGCGCGCTGGCTGGTGTCGCTTGTCGGCCCGAGCGCGGCATCATGGCCAACCGGGACCGGCGACAGCGGGGAAGGGGAGCTCGTGGCTCGCGCCGTCGAGCTGGCGCGAGGCCGCGACCCGTCGTCTTGGACACTCGAAGACGTGCTCGGGCCCGGCTCCGTGACCCAGCCGACGTGGGACGCGGGATCGGGCGACGATCGGACCGCGAGGCTCGTGCGCGAACTCGCGCGCTCGGCGCCCAATCCGGAAGCGCTGGCGATCGCGGAAGACGACCTCGCGGCGGGCCGCGCTCCGACCACGCTCGCCGTGCAGCTCGCGTCGGCCCTCGTGCGAGCCGGGGAGGCCGGGCGAGCGCTGGCGGCGATCGCCGAAGCGACGGGGGGTGAGGTAGACGCACTGCGAGCTGAGATCGCGCGCCGCTGCGGAGACGTGGCAGGCGCGGAGCAAGCGGCGCGTAGCGCCATGCAGTCACCCGAGGCCCCGAATCGTTGGCGTGCCCAGGCGACCTTGGCGCGCTTGGCGTGGGATCTCGGTGATCTCGATGAAGCGGAGAAGCGTATCGATGGCGCTCGGGGCCCGGCGGCCGCAGAGGTGCGGGCCCTCATCGCCTGGCGCCGTGGAGCTCATACGCTCGGCCTGGGAGCGATCGAGCAAGCACTGGCCGAGCCGCAAGATGCCGACGCGCTTGGCCGCCTGGAGGCCGTCCGCGGCTTGCTCGAATGGGCGCGCGGAAGCTCGGCCGCGGCGCTGGTCGCGTTCGGCCGTGCCGTAGAGCTGGCGACGCGCGCGGGCGCCGTTGTCGACGAGGCGACGTACCTGACCAGCGAAGCGGCCGCGGCGACTGACGAGGGCGACGTCGCGCTCGCCTTGGCGAGCGCAACGCGGGCGGCGTTGCTTTGGGAGAGGCTTGGCCGGCCAGCTCAGGCGGCGCGCGCATGGCTCGACCGCGCGAGCATGCTCGTGACCGTCGGAGCGGCCCACGCGGCCAACGAGGCAGCAGAGGAGGCGCGCGCCCGCGCGCTCGAGTCGTGCGATCTGCACGCCGAGGCGTTCGCGCGCTTGGCGCAGGTCGAGGTTCGGGCGCCGGGCGACGAGTTAGCCCGCTCGTGGGTCATCGAAATCGACGAGCGACTGCGCGAGGCAGGGCCCGACGATCGGACGCGCGTGGCGGCTCGAATGCTCGTGTGGGCCCCGGACCGCATCGACGACGTCCGCATCGTCGCCGCAGACGCGGCGGTCGGAGCGCTTCCACCGGTCACGCGTTGGGAATGGTGGGGCGCGCGTGCGTCGGCAATCCTCGCGGGGCGTACGACGGACGCCGACGGCAGCGTGCTTTCGGCCTTGGGCACGCTCATCGACCTCGCCGCGCCACTGGGATCGCGAGGCCCCGCCCTCGACGCCGCTGTACGGCTCGCGACCGATCGCGGGGATGGTGACCTCGCGCGGCGTTTCGAAGTGGCTCGCCTCGCTCAGGCGCGCGCGTTGTGGGCGGGCACCCCGCCCGAGCACCGCGAGTCGCTGACGTCGGTCGGGTGGGCGCGCGGTTCGGCGGCGGAGGCGGGGGACGTGGGGTTCGTGCCGGCGCAGGTTGCACAGCTCGAGTCGATCGTCCGGGCGCTGTCGACACGCGACCGCTTGCGTCCTCTGCTCGAGCAGGTGCTGGACACGATGATCCTGTGGACCGGGGTCGAGCGCGGTCTGCTCCTTCTTCGGGCCCCCGATGGCCGCCTCGTTCCGCGCGCGGCCCGCAACCTTGCGGGGCGTGACTTGACCGGCGAACAGCTCGCCCTGTCGCAGACGATCGCGCGGCGCGCTCTCGAGGCGGGCGATGCTGTGGTCGCAACCGATGCATTCTCGTCACTGGGCGACCTGCACGCGAGCGTTCACGCCCTCAAGCTCCGAAGCGTGCTGGCCCTCCCCCTGATCGCGCGCGGCGAGGGCTTGGGGGTCGTTTACTTGGACGATCGGGGGCGCAAAGGGGCGTTCGGCCCGCGCGAGCTTGCCTGGGTGCGTGTCGTGGCGTCGCAGGCGGCGATGGCGATCGCGGACGCACGCGATGCTGTGCTGCTGCGCCGAGCGGTGCGTCGCGCTGAGCGCGCTCGGGCGCGTCTCGAGGCCATGCTTCGCGAGCGGGAGGCCGAGCTCGACGTGACGCGGACACAGCTCGAGCTCGCGCACGACGGCCGCGAGACCCGCTTCCGCTATGACGAGATCGCCGGCCGGAGCGAACCGATGCGCGATCTCCTGCGCCTACTGGATCGCGTGACGGCAAGCGATGTCCCCGTGCTCGTCGTGGGCGAGAGCGGCACCGGCAAAGAGCTGGTCGCGCGGGCGATCCACATGAACGGCGCGCGATCGCGCCACCCATTCGTCAGTGAGAACTGCGCAAGCGTTCCCGAGACCTTGCTCGAATCAACCCTCTTCGGGCACGTGAGAGGGGCGTTCACCGGAGCATCGACGACGCGCGCGGGGCTCTTCGATATAGCCCACGGGGGAACGCTCTTTCTCGACGAGATCGGCGAGATGTCCCTCGCCATGCAGGCCAAGCTCTTGCGCGTGCTGCAAGATGGCGAGGTGCGCGCTGTGGGCAGCGAGCGGGCGCGAACAGTGGACGTTCGAGTGGTTGCTGCGACGCATCGCGATCTGGAGGCGATGGTCGCGGCCAGCACGTTCCGGGAGGACTTGTTCTACCGCCTGAACGTCATCACGTTGCGCGTTCCGGGGTTGCGCGAAAGAGCCGAGGACATTCCGCTCCTCGTGGAACACTTCGTCCGCAAGCACGCCCAAGGCCGCCCCGTAAAGGTGACGCGTGCGGCGATGGCGAAGCTGTCGAGCTTCTTCTGGCCGGGCAACGTTCGACAGCTCGAAAACGAAGTGAGGCGAGCGCTCGTTCTGGGCGACGGCCGAATCGATGTCGACGAGCTGTCCGGCGAAGTGGTGCGCGGGGGGCCCGGCGCTGCCCGAGGCGCAGGGTCCGACCTTCGATCCCGGGTCGACGCCCTCGAGAGCGAATTGGTGGTCGAAGCGCTGGCCAAGACCCGCAACAATCAGACCCGTGCCGCACAGCTTCTCGGGGTCTCGCGCTTCGGGCTGCAAAAGATGATGAAGCGCCTGCAGATTAAGCAAGAGACTTGAGCGCGTGGAAGGGCCCGCCGACGCGGGTTGCAGACGAGGGAATCTTTCAGTAAAGACTCCGCCTTGCCCCATTCTTGGGGCTGTAGCTCAGATGGGAGAGCGCTTGCATGGCATGCAAGAGGTCACGGGTTCGATTCCCGTCAGCTCCACGACTTTTCTCAATAAGTCCGCGTCGTTGGCTTCCTCGGTTTCGCACGGTTGCGAATCGTTTGCGAAACTCCAAAGGGTCTCGGGCAGGGTAGGGAAGACGTCGCCAAACGACGCGGCGAGGTTCTCCGCCTCGCGCATGTAGATCTTCGTGGTCTCGAAGTCCGCGTGCCCGGCGCGCTGCATGATGCGGAGCGGGTCGTCGCCCCTCGCGGCCATCCACGTGATCCCGGTCGCCCTCAAGTCGTGGAAGGTGAGGCTCTTGCGGGTCTCGTCGCTCTTGAAGAGGTCCGTGCGCGTCACGCCCGCCTTGCCGAGGTAGAGCTTGAGCTTGTGCGACAGGATGCCCACCGATGGCATGCGGAACACCGGCCCCGCGCCCTTGGCCTCCTTGTGCATAGCGATGAGCAGGGGCATGAGCGCCGGTTCGATCGGGATGCGGCGAGCCGTCTCGGTCTTCGTGGCGCGCACGCCCCGCTTGCGCACGCGGTCCTCGGCGACGTGGATCAGGATGGTACCGTGCTCCAGGTCCACGCCATCCCACCGAAGCGCCGTGAGCTCCCCGGCGCGCGTGTACGTGTAGACGGCCAGCGCGAACAGGCGCCGCCAGCGGCGAGGCACGCGCTCGCATCGGACGAGGGTGTCAAACTCGCTCGGCCACAGGTACGTCTTGGCCTTCTTGGCGCCCGCGTCGGGCCCGGCGACACCCTCGGCCGGGTTGTCCTCGCGTACGCAGAGCTTCACGTCCTTGGCGCGCTGGGCGTCTCGGAAGAGCGCTCGGGCCACCCCCCACGCATTGATCGCGGTCTTCGCGCTGAACGGCTTTCCGTCGTCGCTCTTGCCGCGGGCCACCTTCGCGTCGAGCTTGCCCACGAGCCGCTTCAAGTCGTCGCGGGCGATGTAGCGGACGTCGAAACCGCCGATTTCCGGAAGGAGATGGCGCTCGAGTAGCGCGCGGTCCCCGTCGACGCATCCGAGCTTCTTCCCCTCGCGCCAGCGGCACCAGCGCGCGGCGTAGTGCTCGACGGTCTCCCGGTCGCGGTCCGTCACGGCGCCGTGCTTGCGGGAGTAGTCGGACATCGCCCGGGCGCCTGACTGCGCGGCCGCCTTGTCGCTCTCTGGGATCTTCGGGTCGAGCGGGAGGAAGGGGCGAGACTTGTCCGCGAGCGTCACTTGTACGTGCCAGTGCTCGACCCCCGTCTTCGCGTTGCGCCTCCACTCCACGTAGCCCGTCGCCGGTCGCCCGCCTTTGCTCATGATACCGATCTCCTTACTTCCGGAAGATGGGACGACGTGACGGCAAGGCCATGGCGGAGATCACAAACGATCCCCGTTTCGCGCTCAAGTGCCCTGATCACGAGTTGGCAATCGCAACGCCAGGTCCATCGAAACAGCGCGGCGCCAAGGACTTCAAGCTGCTCTGGGACATGGCCACGAAAGCCCTTCGCGAGGCCGATAGCATCGTTTTCGTCGGCTACCGGTTTCCAGAGACCGATGCGCACGCGCGGGAGACGCTGCTGAACGCCATTCGAGGCAATAACGCAGGAACGGACCATCATCATCTGTCGCTTCACGTTGTCCTCGGTGGACATCGCGAACACTCCGAGCGGCTCGCAGCTCTTCTGGGCCACGTCTGCCGACCGTCTCGTCATGATGCCGAACCGCAGACCGTACAAAGGTCGTTCCGGGTGCACCGGCACCCGCTCTTCGCCCAAGACTTCCTCACGGTCGTGAACCGCGAGGAGCTCTAAGGTCTTGCTGATTGCGTCGAGCACGAGCACAACGATCGGGTCGAGCTCCACCGTGACGGCCACCTTGGCGTAGGCGGTCATCGTCTCCCCCTCGCCCTCTCGAGCTGGGCGGCAATCGACTCGACCCGATGGCGATGGCGCTGCACCTCATGAAGAAGAGCGGCGAGCGCCTCGCGAATCGCCACGCGCTCGGCCGACTGTTTGGGGGAGAGCCATCGTCGCACGCTCTGCACGAGAGCGCCGAGTGCGGTCATGGGCGTGACGACCGGATCGTCCTCCGTGGTCGACCACGACACGCTGGGAAGCACCAGCCGCGAGCTCGAGAGCACTTGCGTGGCCCGGTTGTCTAGGGCCTGTCCTTCGCCCACGCGCGGGGCCGCGCGCATGGCTCCGCTCGAGCGATGAGCCGCTGCGAACGCCTCGAATAGCTCCCGCTCCTGATCGGGGTCGAGCCGAGAGGGTAGCCCCAGGGTGTCGCGAAGCGCCGGCCAGATCTGCTCGGGCGCCGTCGGGCCAAGGCGCTCGCCCGTCGCGATGCCAAGCCGTCTTGCGCTACGGCATCCCTCGAAGAGCGCGGAGGCAGTGAGGTGAGCGGTCATGGCGTGCCCGCCTTCGTCGTTGCGTCGAGCTGCCTGGCAACCGCCGAGCAAATCGCCTCAAGTCGGTGCAGCGCCGTGAAGACGTCCAGGAACGCACCGGCGATGTAGAGGTGCGCCTTGCCCGAGGGGATGGCGAGCTCCGTCTCGTCGGGCTGGGGGCTCGGGGTGGTGTCGCGGGGCTCGGTCACGGCGACCCCCGGCCATTCACGAGCGCGTGCGCCGCCTTCAGATCCTCGAGTACCGCGTCGGGGTTGCCGCCGCTCTCCAAGGTAGCGATCGCGTCCTCGAGGCGGATGCGGGCCTTGTCGACGGAGGCGACGAAAACCGCCGGCAGTGCGTCGCGCAAGGTGGGAAGCTCTTCGGGGTCAAAGTCTTCGTGTGCGATGCTGTACATGTTGGCTCCGGTTGATTCGGGGTTGACCAGGCCGCGGGTGGTGTCAGCCACGCCGCGGCGCTTTCACGTCTTTTCGAGCACCTCCACTCCCTTCAGAAGGGCGGAGCGGAGCGTGTTGCGGACGGGGGTCTCTCGCGTGAGGGCCGGCTTGCCCTTCTGCATCGACATCTCCGACTGACCCCCGCACCTCTTGCACTCCGCGCGGTCGGTCCCGTCGGACATGCGCACGGCTTCAAAGCGCGGTCGCAGGTTGCCGCAATGATCGCACTTGCTCGGGCCTACCGCGTGCCACCACGCGGAGCACTCTGCGCAACGGACCACGCCCCTCTGCTGGCGCCGAGCTGTCTCGACGCACCCGGGGCACGTTGACGCCTTCATCGCTTCACCCTGGCCGGCTTCGGCGTAGCGAGCTCGGGCCCGAGCGTTCGTTCCTCCCTTTTCAGGAGCATCCGGATCAAACCGGCCGCGTTCAAGCCGTAGTGGACGGCAACGCGCTCGAGCCTGACGTGCTCTTCCTCGCTCATTCTCATCGTGAAAAGTCGCTCTCTCATGTCCTGGGCAGATTGCATCGTGCGCCTCACTTTGTATAGACCTCCAGTAACGTATATGCGTTCGCGGTCCGTTCGTCAAGCCCTCTTGCGCGAACGCATAGACAATCGCATGCTTGTGCCCATGCGAACCCTCCCCCTCTGCCTTCTCCTCTGCCTCTCGACCGCGTGCGGCGGCGCCGATCCCCCCGCTCCGGCCTCGGGCAATGAGCAGGCCACCTTCTGCCTCGATCAGACCGTTTCCGCCGCGTGCTTGCCATCCAACCCGAGCCTCTTGAACGTCCAGCTACTCGCGACTTGCCAGGCGGCTGGGATGACCGCGCAGCGGGCCGCCGTGTGCGGTCCCGGATCGTTCACCTATCCCGGGTCGCCGTGCGCGATGGTGGCGCTCGACCCTTCGTGTGGCGGGGGGATGGTGGCGTGCTGCCCCGCCGGTGCGGTCCAGACAGACAGGCCGATCGCAACCTGCTCAGACGGCTTCCCAGCCGGGGGGCCTGGCTGCTATTCCGAGCTGGTCAACGGCCGAGTCTACCAGTGCTGCTGATCACGGAGCGATAAGCGCCTCGACCGAGATCTGCGGAGGCGAGCTCCCAGGGGTCAAGGTCAGGTTGGCCAGGAAATTCAGCGTGTGGTAGCTGCCGGCCGTGCACGTGACGTTTAGGATTCGTGTCGCGTCCGTCGTGCTCGCGATCGAAAATGCCGCATGGCTCGGCGCCATCATGATCGCGTTGTTGTTGATTGGCGTCGTCGCGTCGACCGTGATCCCATAGTCCACGCTGTTGTTTCCGCCCGTGTCGTTCGAGGTCACGGACCAGTGCGCGATGACGGAGACGAAGCCATTCGGGCACCCCACATTCGACTGGCCGCCTAGGTTGACGATTGCGGTGCTGCCGGGGAACGTGGCCGTGCCAGTGAACGGGGTCCCTGAGGTGCTGAAGCTCCCTCCGATCGTGCCGCCTCCGAAGGCGTGCGACCGCTTGATCGGCGGGATGACGAACGAGATGCAAAAGCCCGCGATGAGCGCGAGAACGACGTGAACGATTCTCTTAGGCATGGGGATTTTCTGTTTCCTTGTGGGGGGTTGCGTCGAGCTCGCCGAGCAAGGCCATATGCCGGCAGATCCATGAGCAGAAGGGCTGGCCCGTGGGCCCCTCTACTCTCCACGCGGCGGGCGGGATGCCGCATCGGGCGCAGACCTCTGGAGGCTTGTGTTTGGGTTTCATGGCGACGGCACCAATGCCAAGCTGCGGGCCGGCGCTCTCACGATCTCGACGTCGACGGGCCCACCGACGATGCCCGGCGCGTGGCGTGCGGTCGTCACCTGGATGTCGAGCGCGAGCTCCCTCGCTTCGGCCTCCGTGACGTGGCGGATTTGCTTCGCCATGATCGTGTAGGACGACTTGGCAAGCGCGCCCTTGTCGATCAGGGGCTCGGCCCGATAGCCATGAATGACAGGCACCACGCGGGCGCTGGGGTCGACGGTGTATCCTGCGAAGAGGTTCAGAGCGACGCGGGGGCCGTCCACTTTGAGCATGAATCCTTGCACGGCGCCCTGGTACCAGACGAAGACGATCGAACCGTCCTCTTCGGGCGCGAAGCCGCTGTACGTGTGCGCCGCGCACGCTTGTAGCGAGCGG
Organism: uncultured Polyangiaceae bacterium; assembly: GCA_964531095.1. Classification (GTDB taxonomy): domain Bacteria; phylum Myxococcota_A; class Polyangia; order Polyangiales; family Polyangiaceae; genus Palsa-1150. The sequence continues at coordinate 112,878 of CAZHED010000012.1, forward strand.
GCCACCGAGCGCGCGACTTGAGGGATGTCACGCGGCGAGAGGGCGGCGCCCGCCGCTGCAGTGACCTCGGCGGCCAAGCTCCACACGTCGCGTGCACCTTCGACGATTTGAGTGATGCCGCTCACGCTGAAGAGCACGCCACCAGCGTGGTGCAGCTTGGATACCGCGCGCCCTGTCTGGCCTGGTGCGAGCGCGCTGGCGGAGTCACCCGCGACAACGAAACCGCCCGAAAATGGGATACCGCAGATCAGAGACATGGCTGGCCACCTCGAAGAAGGGGAGAGACGTGCAGGCCAGGGGCCGCTTGGTACTGCTTGAACGCCAGCAAGCTCGCCGTGTCGATGTCGGTCGACAGAAGGCCCATCCCGTATTGCAGGCTGGTGAGAATGTCCGGGATGATATCGGCCAGCGAGTAGTCGTAGCCGAGCGCGTACGAGTCGAGCAGCTGGTAGGCGCTATTGGGGGTCCGGATGACCTCGAAGTCGAGCCGCGGCGGCTTGTTGTCGTGCCCGAAGTCGCACCAGGCTGAGGCGACGTATGCGGTCGAATTGTAGGCGAGGTCTTGCCCGGTGTAGATGCCTAGGCCGGAGGCGGCGGCGAAGAAACCCCAGGCGGTTTGCGACGACGTGCCGTATCCGATGTTCCAGAAGAGCCCCCACGGGCGCTGGTTGGCGCTCGTCTGAAAGAAGCCGTTAGCCCATACCGTCGACGGGGCTTGCCCTTGCGCGTACCACACGCGGTTGATGGGATTAGTCGCGTTGATCGGGCCTTCGCAAAGCGCCATGATGACCGGGACCCACCAGCGAGAGTCCGTCGAAGCCGGGTCTCCGCTGCCGTATTGAATTCCGACGTGCGACGTATCGACGAACGCGGTCACGCTGCCGAATGCTCGCGCGCAGATGGGCGCGTGGATTGGCATGCCGGATGTCGAACCGCCCGCGGGTGTGTAAAAGCCGCCGTTCGTTGGGTCTGTGAACGCCGTCTCCCAGTGCGTGGCCACGGGGGTGTGAGGATCCCCCACGATAAACGTGTCCAACAGATGGGTGTTGGTGTTGTAATTGAGCCACCAACTGCTCTGCCAAAGGATGTTTGGCGACAGCCTTCGCGTGCCCCACATGATGGGGATGGGCGTCGCTTGCGTGGACGTCGGGAAGGACGTGCCTGTCCACGCGGGCTGTCCCGCAGCGGCGTTCGTCGCCAGCTGATTCGGGTCGACCGCGAAGACTGAGAGCTGGCGACCCATTACGGTTCCCTCTGGTGTGGGGTCTCTACCCATCGCGGGCCAGCGAGTACGCGCGCCGCTTCACGCTGGCCGAGGGGGTCGAGCTTTAGCGTGGGCGTGTCGCGCGTGGGTTCGGGCGAGGGGTCTCCAGCGATGTGAAATCTGCGTGGGTCTGTCCGACCGACGTTTCCGCCGGGCCGAAGCTGGCCACTGGAAATCAACCGTTCGCGCTCGGTCACCGGCCGGACCCCTTGGCGAGCGGAGCGGTTGACGATTCGCGTGAAAGAACCCGCCCGATGCCTCTTGCGTCCTGAACCGCGCGAACGTCCGCGTTTTTCGAAAGCTGGTGCTCGTCGGGCGCGAGGGGAGTGCTGCGCGCGCGAACCATGGCGATCATGCTGAGATCGCCCATCGCTTTGCTCAACGCACCCGTGACTAGCGACTTCTCCTCGCTGCCACCGGCGGCGCTGAGCTCGATCATAACTTGCCCGAGCAGCCGCGCGAGCGCGGTCACGTCACGAGCCTCGGCCGCGTCGCAAACGTCATCGTATAGATCTTCGGAAATGCGGTCTTTGAGCGCCGCAAGCACGAGGGGATTGATCAAATCATACGTGCCGTCCTGGCTGTCGGACGTTGCATCTTGGTCGGGCGACACACGCGCCGTCCCAATTTTCGAAGACGACGGAAACCCTAGATTCGCTGGCGAACCGCTCGACCCTCCGCCGGTGTCCTTGCTCATGCGTTTCATGTTTTCGAACCATGCGTGCTTCCATGACGATGACATTGGAATACCTCTATCTTTCTTTGATTGTGGGTTGCGAGTGAATGGGGCTGGTCAGGGCACGTGCGTCGTTCCGCCGGTGACCACAATCTGCCAGCCATTGGCCAGCAGTTGCGGCACGAAAGAGGCCGGCACCTGAATTTGATTGGTCCCGGCGATTGGATAGAACGTCCCCGCCGGGCCGCAGTTGATTGATGAGACCTGCGAACCGTCTGCGGGCTGGACTGTAACGAGTGTATTTCCTGAGGGCATATGCGTTACCTCGTTTCTTTCGTTTGGATTGTAGCAGCCACTTCGGCGAATGCCGTGTAAATCAAGGCGTCGGCAAGTTCAGCGGCGCGCTCTTGCCGCCAGTTTCTGGAATCCGTAGATAAGGACAATCGGCCGTAGTGCAGTAGGCCAGCAAGAAGGCGTTTCGCGAGCACCAGCATGACGCGCTTCTCGTCTGCGCCGAGCTCGGACCAAACTAAGAAAAACTCGTGCTCGGTTGTCATGAGTGCACCTCGGGCCTGCGTCGTAGCGCCATGACTCTGCACTGCCTGTCGATCGCCAGGATGTTCGCCAGCCTTCGCCGAGCTTCGGGATACGAGCCATCGCCGAGCCATCTTGACTCGAGCGCAAGGCCCTCGTTTAGCAGCGCGTCGAGCACCGCGTCTGCCTGCGTCGCGCGTGCGGTCATGCGGCCTCGAAGCCCATCGCGATGAGGTCCGCCACGTCGGACGCGAGCGCAGAAATATGGCCGTTCTCTACGGCGTAGTAGCGGCCTGACACCGATGAGATGTGGGAGCTGCCGGCGAAGCGCGGGGCGACGCGGAGTGTCACTTGAACGGGGGGAGGCTCGACGGTCGCGGCAGAGATCTGCGGGGCGCGCTCGGCCGGGGAGCCGTACCGTTCACGCATCCACGTGAGAAACCCGGGCTCAGGGGTTTCCAGCTGCGACAGGCACAAGACAACGCTCGGCGCATAGTCCGCATGCCGGCCGTCGGCGGAAACGGCCATGGTGATCGTGAAGCTGTTGGCGCCCGACGTCACGCGTCGACGAACCGCGAGAAGGTCGGAGCGCACTTGCGGATCGCGCGGTAGCTCGACACCATCATCTAGAAGTCTCGTATGCGTTCCCTCGTAGCGCTCGAGCCTTTGCGATGATGTCGGCTTGTCGACCACGACGTCGATCCCCAACTGCGTGCGCGACGCAATGCTGGCCAGCGACTCGCCGTGGAATTGGTCCGTCCAGACTCGCCGAACGCGGTACGCGGCGCAGATGCCAGCAATAGAACGCAGCACCGCCGCGGGGTCCAACGGCTTGCTCCCCTTGGGAGAACGCCATTCGCGAGCCAGTACAATCGAAGCCTTGCGCCGGCCGTCGACTACGCGCAGCCCACCGATCGCAAACGTCCACGCGTTGCGCCCGAGGGACGGATCCATCGCCGCCACGTATTCGACGCCGGTTTCGGGAGCCACGTTGCCCACGGTCGCGCGCTGCGCCCGGTCCAGGAGAGCGGCGTCGAAAAGCGACTCCTCGCTGCCCTCGGTCGGGACGGCGCCGTACTCACGAAGATGCTTGATAGGGTCGCGCTCTAGCTTGCGCGTCTGCTCCTCGGTGATCGACGGATTCGCAATCCACGACGCAGCCTGCCCCGCCAACTGGTCCGCCGTGTCGCCCGCATGCCAGTTCTCGTAGAAGTGCCCCAGCGTCGCGAGCGGCGACGAGAACATGCGCCCGCGAGCCGTCGGATGCGTGACGGACATCGCCTTGACGGACGCGATGATCTCGCCCGCGGGGTCCGCGCCCTGGTCGTCCCACTTGGCCGCTTCGTCCGCCGTCCAGCCGATGCACCGCCAGCCGCTCACCGCACCGACGCGGCAGGCAAGCACCTTGAAGCCCCGGGGGAGCTCGGCGAGCTCTATCGTGTCGCCGGCCCGGGTGAACGCCACGTGCAATATGCGCAAATACGATTCGATGATCGCGAGGGTCTTGGCCGCTTCATCGCGGTTCTCGCTGATATGTGTGAAGTAGTGCCGCTCGCCAGGTGGAACACGGAAGTCTCCGGCGAGTACTTCGGCGATTGCCATCAGCGTAGACGTGCGCGACTTGTCGCCGCCGCGACCCACGCACTCCACCATCAGGCGCGCCGTCGGATGCTGGTAGAAGCGCTCAGCCTGACATCGCCAGTACGGCGACAGCGGCGGAACGCCGGAGCGCTCGAGCGTCGTGCTGATGCCGGTGAGGGTCGAGAAGATGCTCACGTCTTGGGCTCCCCCTCGCCGATGGCAGCGAACCGCTGCGCGTAGTCGACGGGCGCGCGGGGTCGGGACTGAGCCTCCTTCGCCGCATGCTCGCGGGCGTAAAGCACATCCATTCTGGCGCTCTCACTGAGCTTGCGGTGCGTCTCGTAGTCGCCGGCCTGGAAGGCCTCCTCGGCGGCCGCCGTCTTCTGCGCGGCGAACTTGATGAAGAGCGATGCCGCTATCCCACAATGGCCGCCACCGAGCGATCGGGCGATCTCGCCGGACAACGCCTTGCGGAGCGTTCGCGCTCGCTTCTGCGACGTCGCGGTCAATGTCGGCGCGTCGATCCGATGGCTCAGATGGGTCCGGCCCTTGTGGCTCTTGCCACCGTCGGCGCCCGCCTCGGACGCGCTCCCGTCGGCCCCCGATGTGAAGCGCCCAGAGTCCCGCTTCTTGACGCCGGCTCGGCCCGCTGGGATTCCCGCGGAGAGCTCGTCGTGGCGAGGCGGTTCCTGGTACTCGCGCCCGTGGGATCGATGCGCCGGCATCAGTGGTGCGCTCCCCAGCCCTCGCCGCTGCGTTGCGCGTCGAAGATTGCGTGAGCGAGGCACGCCAGAACATCGTCGAACAGGGAAGCGATGGCACGGGCCTCGCGATCGCTGATGAGCGCCAGCGTCGCCGGTAGCGTCCCCTCGCCCTTCGACTCCGCCCACGTCATGCGAACGATGAGCCGGCGGTAATCCGCAAGCGCCGACGGAGGCATGTCCGCCGCACCGAGAGGGCTGACATGGCGGTACGCGCCGCGTAGGCGCTCGGACCATCGCTCGTCGGTTGTCGCAAGATGCCGAACGGCCGAGCTGAACTTCTCATAGGCGTAGTACTTGTCTCCCATGGTCAGAGCCGTCCCTTCGAGCGGAGCTCGCGCATGGCACGCCGGACCTCGGCGAGCGCTTGAGTGACCGCTTCGGTCGTCGGGCGCCCCTCTTCGCGACTCAGCCGCTCGAGTACCCGCAAGGCTCGGCTCGCGGTCGCCAGCATCGGCCACGTGCGGGCGGCCAAGGCATCGGCGACAAGCTTGGAGACGCTTGGCGGTAGCGGGGCGCGCAGCTCGGCCGCGGCAATGGCACCCAGAAGGCGCTCAGGCGCGCTTACGTCGAATTGGCTGTCATTCATCGTCCGCGCTCCGAAGTGCGCGCTGGGCGCGACGTGGGCGCGCGCACGACGTGGGGGCGTGGTCGCGGCGTGGCCTCGTGCAGGTCGCAGGCGGCGCACCATCGCTTGACCGCGTCGGCGACGTCGCTTCTCAACATCGGCGAGAGCGAGACGCGGTAGCTCCCGCGTGACGCGGTGACGCGCGTGATCGACAAGGCAGGCGGTCGGCCTGACGCATGCGTGACGAGCTCGAACTTGACTGACGACTGGTCGCGCGGGTGGGTGCTTTCAAAAAGAACTTCTACGGTGGGGGCAACTTCAGCGGGTGTCATGAGGGGCTCCAAAGGTGAGAGAACGTGGGCGCGAGGTCTGGTGACGCTGGAAAGCGCGGCGGAATGGGGGTTTCGCAACGGCCGTTTCGCAAATTGCCGCGCAAGTCCGCGTAGCTATTGCGAAAGTGACGGTTGCCGTACCCGTCAACCCCAAGATCGCGGCGTTTTTGTGGGTCGCCGCGGGCTTTCCGGGGGTCAAAGCGCCAGGGCTTTGGGCCCCGCTGACAGCCCTCTCCGGACGCCTCCCCCCTTAGGCAGCGCTCGGTCTGGCGAAGTGGTCTTGGTCTAACCGTTGAGCTGGGTGTGTTGGTATGTTGCGTCGGTGTGTTGCCAACACACCGGTTTGCAAACACACCCAATCTCGGTGTGTTGCGAACACCAAGGGGTCTGGGGAAAAAACACACCACACACCGGCCGGCGCGTTTGCAACGCTTGAGCTGGGTGTGTTGGACCGCTGCGACGGTCACGACGGCACCCGGAGGCGGTAGAGCACCGACCGATTGAGACCGGGGGTCTTGGTGAGGCGGTCGTCTACGCGTGCGATAGCGGCTCGTGCCGCGGGGTCGCCGCAGAAGGTCAGACCCCTCACCTTGTCGCGTAGGTCGGTCTGATTGATTCCAGGGTTTGCGCCAACGATCCGTAGGACTGCGGTGTCGATCGCTTCGGCCTCCGAGCGTGCCTCAGCCTTCCGCGCCTGCCGACGGGGGGTGTCGAGCAGCGCACCTTGCTTCGCCCCTTCGATGGTCTCCAAGTCGCTTGCGTCGACGGGCACCAGTGCTCCGCCGTTGTCGTGGTCTCGGCGCAAGACGACCGGGTCGGGCTTCGCGGCGTAGTTCGACTTAGTGACGTAGAACGTGACGACCTCGCCGAGCCGCTCTTGCTCCTCCGCCCCGTCGAGCTTCGGTTGTTCGACCGAGAGGGCCGCTTGCCATCGGGCCCCGTCGACGAACGCGCTCGACCCCCGTCCGCTGGACGCGTCGAGCTTGGCGCCGACACCGCGGCTCATCTTGTTTGTGTGGTGGACGTTCAGCAGGCTGCACGACGGAGTCACGATCGACTCCAGCGCCTGAATGAACCGCGTAGCGGCCGCGTTGTCCGTCTCGGCCTCGGGCCCGGCGAAGCGCGATAGCGGGTCGACACCGACGAGCCGAAAGTCACCCGCCTTCACGTAGGCTCGGAGCCACACGAGAAACTCCGTCTCACGCAAGCCCTGCTTGTCGGGCTCCAGAAGGGGCGAGTGCACTCCGGCCAGCGGAAGGACGACGATCGCGCCGGGGTCCGGTCCCCGCGCATGGCTCGCCCGCGTCGCATGATAGATGCGGCGCCGAGCTTCTTCGGCATCTTCCTCGCCGAGGATGAGGAGCCCGCGGCCCGGGGTTGGCACGTCGAAGGCGCCTAAGAAGGGCGTGCCCGTCGTGACCGACACGACGGCCTGACAGAGCAACATCGTCTTGCTCACGCCACCTTCGCCGATGATTTGTCCGACCTTGCCGAGAGGGAACACTCCGCGCGACTTCGGGTGTCGCCTGTCTCGCAGGAGCCAGGAACGTTTTGGGGGCGCTTCCGCGTACCAATCCGGAGGCACTTCGCACAACTGCGGAGGAGCCCACGGCGGCACATTCGCCTTCGCGTCTTTCACCGCTTCGCGCTCACGCTCTGCCTGCTTTTCGCGAAAGTCTGCATACGGATATACTTCCGGCCCCGAGGCGTCCGCGGCGTCGTTATCCGGTTCGAAGTCGCAAGCAAACGGGGCATCGTCGTAGGCGATAGCCATTATCCGGCCCTCCGCATACTTGCCAGTTGCCGAATAGCCACTTGATTGCGCTCTCTACTCATCGCCTGATCGGCCTTCCACTTCGCCTTGCTCGGAAGCACCTCGACGACGTCTCTCCACGTCCTCGATGCGCAATGCGCGTGACTGCATCGAAACCCGCCGAGCGTCCGGCCCGAGGCACGCGCGAAGAGCACGGTGCTCGAATCGTTGCCGTCGCCTCGTCCGTCGGAATGCTCGTGCAACCAGGGGCATCGCGCGTTTCTCCGCCCGTCCGCATGCGCGTCGCCGAGCCAGCCCGCTGCTTGAAACGCTGCCCCTAGCCAACTGTCGCGCGCGTCAATCCCGCTCGAAGGGAGCGCCGTCGTCGGCCGCGCCGTCACGCACGCGAGCCATGCGTCCGGCAGATCGGCGATTGGCACGTCGAGCAGGTGCGCTCCGGCGTCCCATCGATATCCCGGCGTCGCCGGCGCGAGCACGTAGCCCTCGTGCTTGGCTTCGACGCCCGGGCCCGGATTGCGGTAGCCGGTGCCTACGCTGTCCTTGAAGTAGTAGTGTTCCCCGCCCCTCTGCGTGAGGGCGCGCGGCGTGTCCGGCAGTCTCCCGAGCCTCGCTTCGAGCTCCCCGAACGTGCAGTCAGGCTTGTACGTGTCGCGGTCAATGACGACGAGCTTGGAGGCGGCGCACGAGACGAAAACGCCCGCGTCGGGCTCCCGCCTGTACCAGATCCGGATCTGCTCCGGATTGTCCGTTGCGTCGAGGTGTCCGTGACGAAGGAAACGCGGATGCGGGAGCTTCGTGCCTGGCTTGGTCGGACCGACGTGCCAGCCGAACCGCTCGATATACGCAATCGCGGATCGCCCGGTGGGTGACAGTTTCACGCGCCCTCCTTCTTCGGGGGGGCAACGCAAAGCGCCGATTCGCGCGCGAGTAGCACGCGCTCGAGCTCCGCGAGCCTGGCCTTCGCTTGCTCGAAAGAAACCCTCGCCGCCGCGCAGTAGAAGACCGCGGTATCGCCGGTAAGAGCGCTAGACGCGCTCAAATTCATCCCGATGGCGCCGAGCAAATCGGGGGCGCTCATCGCGTCCTCGGGAGCAATGAGGTTTGCGCCGGCGATCGCGCAGCGATCTCGAGGCCGCGCCGGAGCGCGAGCCGCGCAGCGTCGTGCCGCGTGATCCCCTTGGCCTTCGCGAGCGCGTCGAGCCCACGCACGAGCGCGGCGTCCAGGCCGATCCAGATCGACTCGCGGGGAACTACCTCGCTCATCGCCGCACCCGAGCGCCCACGTCGGCGAGCGCCTGCGCCGGGCTCCACCCACTGTCTGGCGTGGTCTTCGGCGCCTTCGCCGGTCTGGTCCTTGACCGCGCGAGCGCCTCTTCGACTGCTTCGCGGATGAGCTTTCGCAGCTCTCCCGCGGAGAGGGTAATCACCGCGTCGTCGCCGCGGCGGCTCACGACGTCACCTCGGGGGCATGTTCACCCCGACGTAAATCCGGCTCGGATGGGGCTGGGCCGTCGTCGCTATCGACTCGGACCGTGCGGCGGACATGAGCGCGCCGTGCTCGGCGCGGGGAACGTCCAGCGCGCATGATCGGCCGCGGAGGAACACGCAACGCACGGACGTCAACGGGCGCCGGCAGGGCAGCCTTGCGGCGTGCGCGGAGAACTTGAGCATGCGTCATCGGCCGGATTTCACTGGGCCGGCAACCGATCTGCGCGGCGTAGCTCTTGATCTGGGCTTTCTGGGAGTCCCGGTCGTATGCGCGCCTCGTCTTGGCGTCGCAATGATCTAGCGGCGCGCAGGCGTCAACGGCTGCCTCGATCGTCGCCCGGTATTCGGGGCTGTCCAGATAGGCGATGATTTCTTCGCGGGTGTGCTCGGGCTGTTCGTCCGAGTCGGGCTTGATTTCCCTGTTTGCGTGGACCATGTTTCCTCTGCGTGACCAGGCAGCGGCAGGGAGTAGAGCCCCTGCCGTTTGCTTTTAGAGCCCTCTGCGCGCGAGCACGGTGTCGATGCGCTGGCCCGCCCGCCCGCGTACGGGGAGCCCGGCGAGCCGCTTCAGGAGCGTTCGCTCGTCCACCGCCGCTTCGTCGGCCATCTGCTTGACCGTCTCTTCGTCAAGCCGTCTCTGGCTGTTGTTGCGTGTTGCCTCTTGCGCCATGCGTTTCATCTAGCCTCGGTTCGGCCCGTCGTCCAAAAATATCAACAAGGGTGGTAGGCTTTTTTACAATCGACGGGAATTCAGCTGGACGACGTTGCCCCCGGCGCGGCCCCTGCGATGCGCGTCCAATTTGCGCGAAAGCGCTTCGACTGAAGCCATCCTCCCCGCGAGCTCCGCGTCGGCTATTTTGCTGAGGATCGTCGCTTCGATCGGGTCCAGAGTTTCGCAACCGCGTTCACGCGGCAAAGGCGAAAGCGGAGCCTTTTTCTCGTTGGATTCGGTCAAATCCTGGGCGGTTTCGATTCCCGTCAGCTCCACTCGAAACCCCTTGTTTTGGGCTCTTTCGTGACGC